>JALHRK010000377.1 GCA_022841505.1 Saprospiraceae bacterium
TACTTCAACCGTGATGTCTTCCACATCTGCCGGGTTGGATCATCCAAAAATTTGACATCCAGATCATAAGTAGTGGCTGCAGCCAGCGTGATGTTCTGTACCACCGGATCGGCGCCGCCGTCGCCATCGGTATCTTTGAAAGAAAAAGAAGTGCTGGTTCCGCCAGCGGTCGTAAACGTGAGGATGACGGAGGTAATCAGTTCCTCTTCGTTTGGATTGTTATCGTCGTCGTCGCGGTTGCAGGCGCTGGAAAGTAGAATTGTCGTTGCGAACAAAGACAGCACAAACATCGTCGGAAGCGAAAAAAACTTAAACTGAATCATGATAAAGTCGTTTTTAATTGATTTAGAAAATGATTTTGGCGCGCAGCAGGATATTCCGCCCCACTTCGTCGGTAAAATACCGGAAGCGGTTCTGGTAATCGCGGTAGCGCGCGTTGAAAATGTTGAAAACTGAAAATCCAATTTCCACAGGTTTTTTGCCCCAATGGAGCGTCATGCCGGCTTCCGCATCGAAGCGGGTATATCCCGGTGGCGGGGGTGCCAGATCGCCTTGCGGTGCGCGGGTCTGGCGCAGTACATTGGTCATGCCAAGTCTGGCAAAAGGCCGCTCATTGTCCTCATCTGCAGCCTGACCGAAGGTGTATTTGAACCCATGTGTAAGGCGATCCGCCGGCATAAAAATCAGATAATCTCCGGCGTCGCGGTTCCAGGCACGCAAAATGGCGCCTTGTGATTCCAGGGTCAATTGCGGCAACAAAAACACGGAAGCATTCCAGTCGAAACCAGTCAGTGCGGCATCGGCCTGCCGGTAGTGAAACGCCGGAAAAGCGCCGCGGATGGTCAACTTGGGCACGTTCTGCGGTTCGAGGTAGATAAAATCAGAAATCCGGTTGTGGTAGAACGAAAGCGTGGCGTCAAATTTTTCAGGCTTGGTCCAATTTGCGCTAAGCGAAAAATTGAGTGCGCGTTCTGCCCGAAGGTTTGGATCGCCAAGTTCGTAGGCCGCTGCGCCGTGGTGTACGCCATCGCTGTACAATTCGTTTGGATGCGGCGCCCGCCAGGCTGTCCCGGCGTTGAAGCGCAATTCCACAGCTGCTAAGTGGTAAATGATGCCTGCCGTTCCCGAAACATTGCTGAACTGAAGCTCCTGGCCAATCGTATCCGTTCCCTGCGTACCAATGGACAACTGCTTAGCGTCGTACCGGACGCCGGCTTCCACTTCCCAGGGAGAGGGGTATTTCCGCCAGCGCTCCAACCAGTAAACCCCGACACTTTGCGTGGCGTAGTTGGGAATTAGGGCGCCAAAATCGGTCGTATTGCGTTGGTGCAGGCCCTGGGCTCCTATGCTGCCTTTCGTGTTAGGCAGCCAGCGGTGTTCCCAGTTCAGGTCAAGTGTGTAGGTCGTAATTTCAAATTCAAACTGAGGCCGCGTCAATTCATCCGGCAGGTTGCCGAAAGGCCGGTGGGCGTCGAATTCCTGCCGGCGGTTGAACTGGCGCGCAGCTTCGATCTGAAGCTTGCTTGTTTCACCGGTTTCCACCGAAAATTGCCACTTAAACAACTCATGCAGCACCTGTTGCTTTGGCCGGCCTATTTCGTAAGAAAAAGCACCGTCGCTGAGCGGGCGGCCGCGTTCGATGGCCAGGTTCAGGTCGGTGAGGTTGCCGATGTGCGCGTCGCGCAGGATGCCGAGTTGGGTAGAAAAAACCGAATAGTAAAGCGCCGTGTTGAATTTTTCCTTTTTCAACCCCAGCGCCCAGGAGTAATTCAATTCTTCCAAGCCGGTGTTTCGCTGAAAATAATCCGGCGACTGCACATTGCCGCCGCGTTTGAAAGTCCCCTGCAAACGACCTGATAATGGCAATTTTCCACCCAGTGCGCCTTCAACCGAAGCAGAAATAACCCCGGTGCGGCCATTGCTGAAAGCGCCCAGTGCCAACTGTCCGCCAATGCCCGGTTTTTCCCGCAACGGCTCCGATTCCACCAGCACCACTCCTCCAATCGCATCGGCGCCATAACGCACGCCCGCGGCGCCTTTGATGACCGAAACCTTAGACGCGATGAAAGGGTCAATCTCCGGCGCATGTTCGTCGCCCCATTGCTGGGCTTCCAGGCGAACGCCGTTGTTGAGAATGACGATGCGATTGCCGTTAAGGCCCTGAATGACTGGCTTGGAGATGGAATGTCCGGTATTCAGCGTCGTGACTCCCGGCAGGCGTTTGAGCGCTTCGCCGAGCCCCAGCGTTTTGCCCGTTTCGAGCGACGCACCCTGCAATTCCTGGCGGGGTTGCGTACTGGCAGGGGCAACGGCTTTTCCGGTCACTTCAATACGCCCGAGTTCGACCGCCGTTTCCGTCAGGAAAAAATCCCGGCTGACATTTTGTTCGATGTGAACCTGGTGTTCGCCATGGTCGCAGCCCACCATAGAACAAACGACGGTGTAATCCCCCGAACACAGACCCCGGATGGAAAACCGCCCGCTTTCGTCAGCCACAGCGCCTTTGTTGATTTCTGTGATAGAAATCGTGGCAAAAGGAAGGGGTTGACGGGTGTGGGCATCCAGAATCCGCCCGCTTAGTTGCAAGGTGCAGGGTTGGGCATTAGCCCAGATACCGACTAAGCCCTGCGACAGGATAACCATCGCGGAAATAATTTGCCGAAAATGCATAACGCGCTAATTAATAAAGCGTTGAACTGGATTGATGATGTGTTCTGCAAAGCAGAAAACGATGAGCAAACTCAGCAATAAAATACGACCGGAAATAATCTGATTAAGAGGGAAAAACAGCAGGCGGGCCACGCGGGCGGGTCGTTTTGGGGATCGTAGGTGAGTACGTTTGGGAGTATCCTGCTTCAGCGTCCGCTGCAAATAAATCCACGATGGGGAAGGCAGGCGAAACGGCATCGTTGAAAAACTGGGCGTAGACTACCCCGCAAAAAGAACAATTTTCAGGTGTATAATGCTCGGGGTCGTGAATGTGGACGCCCGTAGCATCGCAGTGGTGGACGTGGTGATCGTGTTGACTGTGGGCAAAAAGGTAATGCATATCCTTTGCCAGCAAGGGCAAAAGAAACACAGCCAGTAAAAACAGGCTGCTTTTCCAGGGAGGATATGCAGGTTTTCTTTTCACTAAATTAGTTGGTAGAGTGACCGGGTGGCTTTAAAGTCACCCGGTCACTTTCAAAAAGTTCTGCTTTTATAATGTCTGCTGCATCTTTTTTGTTTAATGCAACGTTGTTTCATTTGGCAAAAGTAATTACTTTTGCCCGATCAAACCAAATATTTCTATGACAGCTTCCGCTTTGGACATTCTGGCACAGCACAACCTTCGAAAAACTGCGGTGAGAGCGCAGGTGCTCGACATCTTCCTCGATTCGCGGGAAGCTTTGTCCCACAACGACATTGAGGCGCATTTCAATCAGGTTGACCGGATCACTTTGTACCGAACGCTGAAGACTTTTGAAGAAAAAGGCGTCATTCACAAAGCGATTGACGGCGGCGAAAAACTGAAATACGCCCTGTGTTCAGGACACTGCTCGGAGCACGCACATGAGGATCATCACGCCCATTTCCACTGCGATCAATGTGGAAAGACCGTTTGTATCGAATCCATGCATATTCCCGCCGTGCAAGCGCCTGCCGGGTACCAGTTGTCGGGCGCTTATCTGGTTTTGAAAGGCACTTGCGCAACTTGTACTTAGGGTCTGTCTGTTTTTAGTGCCTGATAATACATTACTAAATCAATGTCTGAGTTATGAAATATCAAATTGTAATTTTTGTTGCCGCATTGCTCTGCTCCTGCCAGTCGCCACAGCCTGTCGACAACGATGAAAACGCAGAAAAAATCCACCTTGAAATCATTGCAATCGAAGCAGCATTGGCTGGAAAAGTAGACTCCCTGATCCAGCTCAGAAACCAGCTTGCCATTCAGGGCAGGGCCCTGACACCGGAAGAAATTGCCTTCAACAACCAGGTTACCGGTATAGAAGCCAGCATCAACTACTTTCGTGACAATTTGCCGGAACCGCCGGGTCTCGAACACGACCACTCCGGCCACGACCACCATCACCACCACGGCCCGACCCTGAACGTCACGCCCGAACAAATGCTGGCCATACAAAAAGAATTTCGCGACAGCATCCTGTCTATTCAGCAGCGGGTAAGCGGCCTTCTCCAAAAATAATTCCTCATTTTTTTTCGCAGGTGTTTGAGAAACCAAAAGAAATCTCTACATTTGCAACAATGTTGCATTTATGAAATCAAGATTCGTTAGTCTTAATGCCGATTTTGCCGGGTTCATGGCTTCCATGATTTGCGCGGTTCACTGCGCTGCGTTGCCTTTTGTGCTAACCATTGGTGCACTGAGCAACTTAGCCTGGCTCGAACACGGGCTGTTTGAAGTCATTTTCATCACGCTGAGTATCATCATTGCTTCGTGGTCTTTGGTGCGCAGTTATTTCCAGCGCCACCACTCGTTGCGCGCTATTTTTATAGCTGTTGCGGGTTTTTCGGTCATCATTGCCAGCCGTTTTGTGGAAGGCGACTGGGAGCACTGGCTGACGATGATTGGCGGTGTGGTGATCGCCACTGCGCATATCGTCAACTGGCGCATGCTGGTGGAATGCAAGGTTTGCCACAGCACCTCCTGTGCGCATACCGAGGAAGATGAAGAAATAATCCTCAACCAGAAGATGTTGCAACCGGGAGCTGAAAAGATTTCGGCTTGAACCTCAAGTGTATAAGTTTTTTTCATAATTACTGCAAAATTTAGTCGCAGTCCCTGGAGAAGCATTATTTTTACCAGTAGGCTGCGACCTTTCTTTGTAGCGGCTCAACTTCAACTGATCAGCTACGTCTAATCTATGCAGTTTACATCCAAACTTCCCAATGTCGGCACCACCATTTTCACCGTGATGTCGGCGCTGGCACAGGAACACAAGGCCATCAACTTAGCTCAGGGTTTTCCGGATTTTCCGTCTTCTGACCGATTAACGGACTTGGTTTATCAATACATGCGCAGTGGCCACAACCAGTACGCACCCATGCCGGGCTTGCCTGCCCTGCGCGCCCGTATAGCTGAAAAAATTGCCCTGCTTTATGGCGTGGGCGTTGACCCCGGATCAGAAATCACCATCACTGCCGGCGCCACGCAGGCGCTTTTCACCGCCATTGCTGCTTTTATCAGTCCGGGCGACGAGGTCATCCTGCTGGAACCGGCTTACGATTCCTACCGGCCTTCGATGGAAGTATGCGGGGGTAAAGCTATCATTTGCGAATTGTCATTTCCGGATTACCGGGTAGACTGGCCTGCTTTGGAACAACTGATCAGTCCCAAAACCCGGATGATCATCATCAATACGCCGCACAATCCCGCCGGGTCGCTGCTCCGGGACACCGACATGCAGCAACTGGCGCAACTCACCGCCGGTACTGATATCCTGGTGTTGAGCGATGAGGTCTACGAACACTTGGTTTTCGATGGCTTGCAGCACGAAAGCGTCCTGCGCTATCCGGAACTGCGGGAGCGGAGTCTGGCGGTCTATTCTTTTGGCAAAACCTTCCACAATACCGGCTGGAAAATCGGCTATTGTGTGGCGCCGCCCGCTTTGACCGCCGAGTTCAGGAAAGTTCACCAGTACAACGTTTTTTCGGTCAATACGCCAGTCCAGTATGCATTGGCCGACTTCCTTGCCGATCCATCGGAATACCTTGGCCTGTCCGTCTTTTATCAGCAAAAACGCGATTTTTTTCTGGAAGTCACCGCCGGCAGCCGCCTGCGTCCATTGCCTTGTCGCGGTTCTTATTTTCAGGTGTTCGATTACAGCGCCATCAGCGACGAACCGGATGAAGCGTTTGCCCGCCGCCTGACCATGGAACATGGGGTAGCAGCCATTCCGGTGTCGGTTTTTTACAGCAGCAAAAGGGATGACCGGGTGATCCGGCTTTGTTTTGCAAAAAAGGAGGAGACGCTGGAACAGGCCGGGGCGAAGTTGAGGTTGGTGTAAAGGTCGGGCAGAGCCCAACAAATAGTAGACGCGAGGCGGAGCCATCGCGCCAGCGAAGATGTCCGGCACCCGACCTAATTTGCTTACTTACAATTATGCCCCGCATTTTTTAACACAATCCAAGTATCTTTTTTAGATTTGTTTCGTTGACAGATAACTATGGGACGCTTTCTATGCTTCGGGGTAATT
>JALHRK010000378.1 GCA_022841505.1 Saprospiraceae bacterium
GTCGCCTTTGTTGCTCCAGATTGGGTATTCATTGCGCGATTGCCCATCGGTGAGCATCCGGTATTGCTGGGTATCTAAGTCGAAATAATAAACCTGAAAGTTTTCATTGCCCCCCGAGTCTTTTCCAAAAAGGAATCCCCGGTGTTTATTATCCGGGCAAACACTGCCAAATGCTACCGGTTCTTCAAAAAAAGTGAGTTGTTTGCGCACAGCACCGGGGCGGCTGACGCTGTGAAACTGAGCAGACTCGCCCAGCCGCGTAATGATCAACAGGCCCGAATCGCCCGGCAGCCAATCCGTAGCAAAAGCTTCGCGGGTACTTTCGTACTGGTGAAGCCTTTCTCCAAGTGCAGCCGGGATGTCCGGAATGCCTTCAATGATTAAGTTGCCAATTTCTTTTTTTTCAAAGGGCGCAGTCATAGTACATCTCGTTCAGAATCGTTAACCATACTACTGATGTTCAAGGCAGTATGGTTTCGGTTTCGGTGTAAAACTGTGTTCGCTCCGTTCGGATTATAATAGTGTTCTCAAGCAAAAATGCCCGCACATTCCGCCACAGGCATTTTTGCTGGAGTTTGTAAAATCTACTTGAAAGTGACAAAAGTACGACATTTCGCATACCTTTTTCAATCCAATTTCAAGGCTTTAACACTGTTTTGCCCTAAAGGCGATTGCCAATGGAGCAAATACAGTCCCGCAGGCAGATGAGAAAGGTCCATTGCTACCCGATTCTGACCGGACGGCAACCGCATCCACTGTCTGGAAAGCAAGCGTCCAAGCGGGTCTTGTACGCTCAGTGTTCCTTCCATAGCGGTGTTGACTTCCAGAATTAAATCGAAATAGCCATCACTTGGATTAGGCGCCACCCGCATGTCCGGCGCCAGGTTTTCCAATTCGCCCGCCGGGGTCACGCAATTTGGGAAATTGGGATTGTAGACGATATTTTGGGAAAAACTTCCGGTGCAGCCGGTTGCCAGATCCGTAACTTCCACGGTGTAATTACCGGTCGAACCGATGCAATACATATCACCATTGGCGCCGGCGATTGGTTCGCCATTCAGCAACCATTGAATGCCAGCCTGTTGCGGCAATGAGCCGGGATCAAACAACGAAAGCATGTTATTTTCATTCGTAAAAGCAATGCCGGAAGGAATTTCCCCAAAAACAATCGTCACCACGTCTGAATGCGCCTGACAGCCGTCGGGCGACGTATAGGTTACCCAATAATCGCCGCTTTCTTCAACCGGGAGTTGAGCCGACACGCCTTCCAACAGAGGCACACTGTCACGATACCATTGAATATGATCGGGATAAGTGGTGTTGAGCGTCAACAGATCCCCTTCGCACAAAGCGCCAACCGGCAGCCCGAAAATCAGCGGCGGGAAAGGCTGGGAAAAAACGGTGATGGTGTCGGAAGACCGGATGGTATCTATGGGATGCACAATCGTGATCGAAGCACTCATGCCACTGCTGTTAAGTACGCCGGTGGTAAAGCGATTGAAGTTAACGCTGCCACAATCGTCGTCAGCACCGTCTATGCCGCCGTCGTCGTCCGTCAGTTGAATCCGGTAGTTGCCATCGCCTAAGGTTAGGTTCAGGTTGAAATCAAGTGGTGGAACGGCATTGGATACAATCGAAGATAAAAAAAGCTCATTGTTGTCCTGATCGAAGATGCTCACTTTCAAATCCGGCCCGCTGAATAAGTCGGTACAGGTCGTTGATTCGATGCGCACATTCGTCAGAAAAAAATCTGAGGTTTCTATAATTGCCTGGTAATCCACGATGTAAACGCCAGCCTCTACATAAGTCTGGTCGTCAGGATCTTCCTCATCCGTTCCATTGCCATTGCCAAAATTCCAGAGGTAAGAGAAACCGGGAAGGCCATTGGAGGGAATATTATTGACAAAAGAAGCCGTAACGCTGCCGCAGGCCGTGCTGTTGATGATGGAAAAACCATCCGTCTGGCTCACGGCGGGCAGGATGTGAATCGGAAAGGTAAAGGAAGTGGTTTGCGGAATAAAAAAAACAGTGGCGGTCACCACCACAGCTACTTCATAATAACCGGGCAACAGCGGCGTTCCGCAAAACCGCACACACCCGTCGGTTTCTTCCGCCGGATTAAATTCAGATTGGCTGAGCTCCCAGCTTAGTCCCGGTGGCACATTGGTCAACGAGCTGATGCTGATCTGTTGGATGGTCAGTCCGGGAGGTATCGTAGGATCCGTAGCTGCAACCGGCGTCGTGGTTTTTGGCATGCGAAAACTGACATCGGCAGCGTATACCTGTCCGGCCTGTCCATCCGGAGCAGCGGTGAGGTAAATGGTATCTTCCGGCAAATCCGGCAAGGCAATGATACAACCGGGGCAGCCGGATTGTGCATATAGCCCGTTTAGAAAAAACAGGCCCATAATCAACATCAGGTATTGCTTCCTCATAGAAATGTATGTTTTTGTGAGTTTGGACAAATGCAAAACTGACGACAGAGCAGCATTGGGCTACCCGGTCGTCAGTTTATTTTACCGTAATGTGTGTCAGAAATTGGAGATATTTTGAAAAAGGCAAAAGGCAAATAGGCAAGGAGCAAAAAACCAAATTGCCTATTTGCAAATTTGCCCTTTGCCTTTTGTCTTTTGCCACTTATTCCGGACTACCGCCCGCTTACGACCATTTTACCCGACACGGCAGCTTTGCCGTTGCCGATGCTGTACAGGTAAACGCCTTCCGGAAGCGCCGAAGCGTCAAAAGGCAAGGTATTGGCGCCTTCAAACAACCGAACCGCCTCCCGGTGTACCTGCTGTCCCATCATATTCGAAACGCGGAACTCAAAGTTGCCCGTATTTTTAGCCGTCACCTGAATCTGGGTCAGGTAGCTGAACGGGTTGGGCGCCACGCTGAGTTGAATTTCGTCGCGCAGGCTTTCATCTGTGCCCACCACAAAGCAATTCGCGCTGCCTTCTGGTTTCACATGCAGGAAATAATTGCCAGGAAACTGGTCGTTAGGAAAAGCAAACGGCAAATCCAGCAGAGTAGTGCGGATGAGAACATTGACCCCGAGGTCATAAACGCCTTCTTCCCCCGGAGTAGCGGTTCCAAATATCTTCAAACAGCCGACTGAATCTTTCAGGAAGACACAGTTTGGCGGATTGCAGACATAGTCCATCGAAGCGGGCAGGTTTGTTACCGCGCCTTCTGTAGCCAGGTCAATGGAATTGATTGGAATTTCACCGAACGGCGAAGCATAGGTCGCCGGCGTATTAAAGGTGATGGTAAACTCATAAGCGGCATTGACACACGCCGTATCAGAGATGCCAGAGCCGGGGTTAGCCGGCGTGAACGGCTGCGGAAAAATAATCACAGAATCAGGCAAAGTGGTATTTGCCGAGCAGGAGCCGGATTGGGCTGTTGCCCAAAGGCAGCTTGCAGAAAAGAATGCCAGTACGAAGATTTTCTTCATAGCGATGATTGTTTGGTAATGAAAATCAGTGAAATGTGAGTTTTTGTGTTGCTTTTTTCAGAAGATGGCGGGCTAAAATTATTTGACTTTTGCCGAAAAGAAAAATTTATTTTTCAAAATCAATCTTATACCTTTGATCCGACCAAGGCAAAATCTACTGTTTTTCTACTTGCATCCCTTTTGATCGTCATCCCCGCAAGGGATCTAAAGCGACCATTTGTATCCCACCCTTTCAGGTTGTCAGAACATATTCACTTTCATAAGTCATTGACAATGAATGATTGATTACAATAGCAGCACAACCTGTTTTCCTATTCATGGCCGGCCTGACAACCGGTGGAACACATCAAAAAACAAAATTTGCTTATGATGCTGTATTGCAGAAACACACTAAGTATTTTATTGCTGCTGGCTGTTGGCACGGCAATGGCGCAAAATGCAATCATCACCGGCCGCGTGAGTGACGACAAAACGAACGAAGGCTTGTTTTTGGCAACCCTAAGCGCCGGAGATTTTGGTACTGTCACCGAAATTGACGGTGGTTTCCGCCTGGAACTCCCCGCCGGAACCCATACCCTCACGGTGAGTTACGTGGGCTACAACAATCAAATCCAGGAGGTTACAGTCAAGTCAGGTGAAACGAGGCAACTTGACTTTGCGATGAACGCCGAAGTTTCCATTTTGGAAACGGCAACGGTGACGAGCGGCAAATTTGAAAAATCGCTGGGCGAAGTCACCGTTTCGATGGAAGTGCTCAAACCCGGCCTCGTGGAAAGCGCCAATAAAAATACACTGGACGGCGCCATTGAAAAAATTCCCGGCGTCACAGTCATTGACGGGCAGGCGAATATCCGGGGCGGTTCCGGTTTTTCTCAGGGCGCAGGCAGCCGCGTTTTGTTGTTGGTAGACGACATTCCGATCCTGCAAGCCGACGCCGGTTTCCCGAACTGGGACGACGTGCCCATGGAAAATGTTGAGCAAATCGAAGTCCTGAAAGGCGCCGCTTCGGCCCTCTATGGTTCTTCCGCGCTCAACGGCATCATCAACGTGCGTACCGCCTATCCGCGCAGTACGCCGGAAACGAAAGTATCCGCTATTTATACCACTTATTTTTCGCCCGAAGATAAAGGCAAACAGTGGTGGGACACGGCCCCGAATGCTTACACGGCCAGCATTTCGCATAAGCGGAAAATTGACAAGCTCGACCTCGTAGTGGGCGCTTTCTATGTCAATTCCACTAGTTTTAACAAAGATACCTACAAAGAGTACGGGCGTTTTAACTTCAATACCCGTTATCGTCTCACCGATCGCTTGTCTATTGGCGTCAATGGAAATTTCAACAAAGGGGAAAGTGGTTCTTTCTTTTACTGGGCCAATGAAACAAATGCATATACCGGAACCCCCAGCACCATTTCGTCGCGAGAACGGCTTCGCTATAATATTGACCCATTCCTTACTTATTTTGACAAAGGTGGAAACCGGCACCGGGTGGTGGGTCGGTATTACAATGTGTCGAACGACAATGACTTGAATCAGTCTAATTTTTCCCAACTGTATTACGGGGAATACCAATTCCAGCGACAATTTAAGGCAATTGAATTGGTCGCCACAGCGGGCATAGTGGGGATGGGGACAAATGTAGAAGCAGAGCTTTACGGCGATACCACTTTTTCTTCAAGCAATGCTGCGGCCTATTTGCAATTGGATAAGACCATCGGGCACCGCCTCAATCTTTCTGCGGGTTTTCGCTACGAACACAATGTATTGAACAACCCGACTTTTATTTTTGACCCTTTGCTCGGACCGGTAGATACCGTTTTGGCAGACAACCAAGAAGAATCAAAACCGGTTTTTCGCATCGGCGCCAGCTACAGGCTTGACGCAAAAACGTATATCCGGGCGTCCTGGGGGCAAGGCTACCGCTATCCCACTGTGGCTGAAAAATTCATTGTGACCAATGCCGGCGCATTCGACGTTTTACCCAATCCGGCGCTGCGCTCCGAAAGCGGCTGGACCGCCGAAATTGGCATTAAGCGGGGCTTCCGGATCTCCAAATTTCAGGGCTTCTTCGACGTAGCCGCTTTTATGATGAAGTACTTCGATATGATGGAATTCAATTTGGTGGGAGGCGGCGCTTTCCGTTCTGTGAATATCGGCGACACGGAAACCCCCGGATTGGAAATTTCTATGGGCGGCGCGGGACTCATTGGCGCGGTTAAAACATCGCTGATCACTGGCTACACCTACATTGATCCTCAGTTTCTGGAATTTGACAGCACGCCCATTCAACCCGGCGAAATACAAACGACCGGCCAGATCAACTACAACAACTCTTCCAGTAAGGAAGATAACGTGTTGAAATATCGCCCGCGGCATACTTTCAAATTGGACCTTGAAGGGGAATGGAAAAGCCTGAGCGTAGGGTTGGAAACCTTTTATGCCAGCCATATTGAGGCCATTGACGCGGCATTCAACCTGATCATCCCCGGCCTTGCGAACTATCGGGCGGTCAACAACAAAGGCTACACCGTTCACAATGTCCGGATGGCGTATCGCTTCAGCGAAGCGTTCAAAGTATCGGTCTTGATGGGTAATATCCTGAACGAAGAATATTCGGTTCGTCCCGGCTTGCTGGAAGGCCCGCGCAATTTGACGGCGAGGGTGGATTGGAAGTTTTGAGGGATTTGAAAATTTGAAAATTTGAAG
>JALHRK010000379.1 GCA_022841505.1 Saprospiraceae bacterium
CAGCAATGCTTTTGCAGGCGGTTTTACTAGTCCAAGCGCCGGCACAACCATCCAATCCTCCGGTGGCATTTTCTATTTTGAGCACAACCCGGGACAAAACTTTGGGGCAGGCAACGTCCTCAATTTTACCGTCAACTGGCGGGCACCGGCCACCGGTTCGGGCCCAATTACCCTGTACGCTGCGGCTAATCTCGTCAACAACAACAACAGTACGACGGGCGATTTCGTCACTACGACAACAGCCAGTGGCACCTTAGACGCAACGGGTGGCCCGATTATCCCCAATGTCACCGGCACTCCGGTAACTTGTTTTGGCGGAAGCAACGGCACAGCCACCGCGAACCCAACCGGCGGGGGTGGCGGTCCATATTCCTATTTATGGTCAACGGGATCCATGCAACAATCCATCAATAACCTGTCTGCCGGAACCTACTTCGTTACGGTCATGAATGGACTTGGAGATATGGCCGTTGGAATGACCACCATCAGTTCACCGCCCCAGCTTTTTGTCAACATCACCGCATCCGGAAATATTTCCTGCGCCAACCCGAATGGCTTTGCAACGGCTCAGGCAAGTGGCGGCGTGCCCGGTTATACGTATGCCTGGTCAACGGGTGCATCGGGTGCATCGGCAGTATTTAGCAACCCGGGAACGTATTTTGTCACGGCAACCGACGCCAGTCAATGCCCAATCGTCACTTCCGTAACCATAACCGCCAATACCACCCCGCCAACCGCCTTTGCCGGGCCAGACCGGGTCATTTCCTGTACCAGTCCTACCGCCACCCTGAACGGAGCGGGATCTTCAACCGGAGCGGGTATTTCCTACCTGTGGACGGGGCCGGGCATCGTCAGCGGTGGCACGACCCTCACGCCGGTGGTCAATCAGGCTGGTACGTATACCCTGGCCGTCACCAACCAGTCCAACGGCTGCACGGCAACAGATCAGGTCAGCGTGACAGGCGGCACCACGCCGCCAACGGCCAGCGCCGGCCCCGACAGGGTACTTACCTGTACCGCTATGACCGCCGTGCTAAACGGAGGCGGGTCGTCTTCCGGCGCCAACATTACCTATGGCTGGACCGGACCGGGAATAGTTAGCGGAGGTACAACAACTATGCCTGTGGTGAATATGGCCGGTACTTATACGCTGACCGTGACCAACCAAACCAATGGCTGCGTTGCGACCGACCAGGTTGTCGTCACCACCAATACAGCGCCCCCAACGGCCAATGCAGGCGCAGATATGGCGATCAGTTGCCCCAATCCGACCCGAACGCTGAATGGAGCGGGCTCCACGAGCGGCGCAAACATTACCTATTCCTGGACTGGGCCTGGAATCGTGAGTGGCGGCACAACGGCCACCCCGGTTGTGAATGCAGCGGGTACCTACACCCTGACCGTGACCAACCAGACCAACGGATGTTCGGCAACCGACCAGGTCGTAGTCACGGGCAGCACGACCCCGCCAATTGCCAGCGCAGGGCCGGGACAAACCCTTACCTGCACTGCAACAACCGTGACCCTGAATGGTACAGGTTCTTCCGCAGGTGCAAACATGACTTATGCATGGTCTGGCCCGGGCATCGTGAGCGGGGGCACCACGACCACGCCTGTGGTAAACGCAGCCGGAACCTACACGCTGACCGTCACCAATCAAACAAACGAATGCACCGCAACAAGCCAAGTGCTTGTAACAGCCAATACCACACTGCCGATTGCCAATGCGGGTCTGGATACCAGCATTGCCTGCACCAACGCTGAAGTGCAGTTAGATGGCAGCGGATCCTCTGCCGGCGCGAACATCTCTTACGCCTGGGCAGGCCCCGGCATCGTAAGCGGGGGTACCACAACAATGCCCGTGGTGAATATGGCGGGCACGTACACCCTTACCGTGACCAACCAAACCAACGGTTGTTTTTCAACCGATTCAGTTGCGGTCACCGCCAATACCGCTCCCCCCATAGCCAATGCAGGGGCCGATATGGCGATCACCTGTGCCAACGCTTCAGTGACGTTGAACGGCGCCGGATCTGCAAGCGGCCCAAACATCACCTATGTCTGGAGTGGCCCGGGGATCGTGAGCGGCGGCACAACAACCACGCCGGTGGTGAACGCGGTCGGAACTTACACCCTGACTGTAATGAACCAAACCAATGGTTGCTCGGCAAGCGACCAGGTGGCGGTTGGGAGCGATACGACCCAGCCCACAGCCGATGCAGGCTCCGCGCAAACCCTCACCTGCGCGATACCATCCGCGACCCTTAACGGAACCGGTTCGTCTTCCGGCGCGAATATCGTTTACGCATGGGCAGGCCCCGGCATTGTCAGCGGCGGCGCCACCGCCTCGCCGGTGGTGAATGTTGCGGGTACTTACACCCTGACCGTGACCAATCAAACCAGCGGGTGCAGTGCAACCAACCAGGTGGTGGTACTCAGCGATACTTTAGCGCCAACGGCTAATGCCGGCGGCGATCTGGCCATTACCTGTGGCAATACAACCGTAACCCTGAACGGCAACGGCTCCTCTTCCGGCGCAAATATGCTTTATGCCTGGAGCGGCCCGGGCATCGTCAGCGGCGACACTACAACAACGCCAGTTGTGAATCTGGGCGGAACCTATACCCTGACCGTTACCAATCAAAGCAACGGGTGTTCTGAAACGGATCAGACAAGCATTGTGGTCAATACCGCGCTGGGACTTGAGGTTCAGACGGCCCCGGTCAATTGTTTTGGCGCCGGCACCGGAACCGCAACGGCCATAGCTTCCGGGGGTAACGGCAACTATACCTACGCCTGGTCAACGGGCGCGACTACGGCAGAAATCACCGGGTTAGCAGCAGGCACGTACAGCGTCACGGCTACCAATGGCAACTGCACAGCTACCGGCAACGCGGCGGTATCCCAACCGCCGGTTTTGGTCGTTAATGTCCTCACCACGGCAGAAACAGCGCCCGGCGCATCGGATGGCGCCGCAACCGCAATGGCCACAGGGGGCACCCCGGATTACACGTTCGTGTGGAGTACTGGCGCCACAACGGCTGCCATCACCGGGTTGGCGCCCGGCACTTACAGTGTGACCGCTTCAGATAGCCAGGGTTGCACCGTTTCTACGTCCGCAGAGGTCAACAACTCTAATTGCAGTGGCTTTGCCATCGCATTAACGCCTGCCGATATGGTTTGTCAGGACGATATGAGCGGCAGTGTTGCCGCTGTTGTGACGGGCGGAACCGAACCCTTTACCTTTGAATGGTCAAATGGCGGTACTGAATCCGGGATTTCCGGACTTGCTGCGGGCGTCTATTCGGTCAGTGTAGCCGACGCCAACAATTGCAGCCTGACCGCGTCAGCAGCCGTAGCCTTGTTGCCGGACCTCACCCCGCCGACTGTTGTAACACAACCCCTGACGGTGTACCTGAATGTGGGCGGCGAAGTGGAAATCACGCCCGAAATGGCAGACAACGGCAGTTCAGACAATTGCGGTATTGTGGAATGGCAACTCAGCAAAAGCCAGTTTTTATGTAACGAAACCGGCGTCCAAACCATCACGCTTACTGCGGTTGATGGAGCTGGAAACGAGGCCATGGCAGAACTGTTGGTCACGGTGCTGGATACCATTGCGCCTGATTTCGACTGCCCAATTAGCATCAATACGATTGGTTGCAATATTGTGCTGGATTATCAACACCCGCCTGTGGTCGAATTGTGTGGCGATGATTTGGTTTTTATTCCGATTGAAGTGACGGCTGATTTGCCGATCGGGAGTATATTGCCATTTGGAGAAACGGTGATTACCCTGACCGCGACGGATCCAAGCGGCAATAGTACGGCTTGTTCATTTAGCGTCAACGTCTCCAATATTCCTACGCCGGCTGCTGAATTGGTCGCCCCGCTTTGCTCCGGCTCTGCTGATGGCTCGATTTTCTTAGGGCCTTCCGGCGATGCAGCGGGTTATACTTACCTATGGGATGACCCTGCCGGGCAAACGGATTCAATTGCGGTGGGATTGAGTGCTGGAATATACAACGTCATCATTTCCGGCAATTCCAATGGTTGTGTAGATACCTTTACTTATACGCTGGAAGAGCCGACGCCGGTTGAAATTACGTTGGATGAACTTGTTGCAGAATTGTCTACCGAAATGAACGGCGCCATTTCCGTGACTGCAAGCGGTGGACAGGGCGCGCCTTATACCTACATCTGGCGGTTCAACGGCCAGGTGGTCTCCACGGAAGAAGACCTGACCGGGCTTTCCATGGGCGAATACCTCCTGACGGTTGTGGATTTCAACGGCTGCGTTGCGTTGGATACGTTCGTAGTAGACCGGTTGACAAATACCCTGAATCCGGTATCCGATTACAGCCTGCTCCTGTATCCGAACCCTGCCGAAGACATGCTGTACCTTCAGATTGCAGGTGAAAAAGCAGCCAATCTGGAAGCGGCGTTGATGGATCTCGACGGGCGTTTGCTGCACCAGCCGGTACAGACTTTTTCTGCCCGGCATACTTTTTCCATGAACGTCTCGGACTGCGTACCCGGCGTTTATCTGGCCAGGATCATCATTGGAGAAAAGGTGCTTTGGAGAAAAGTGGTGGTGGAATAAAGAGATAAGGGGCTATTGGAGCTATCAATTGTCCAGGACAAACTTCGGCGCGTTTAAGATTAGGCGGAGCCTCGCGGAGTAAACACAAGGTTTCACAGAGTTTTTATACCTAACTCAGCGAAACTCTGTGTTTACTCTGTGGAACTCCGTGTCACCTAATTTCAGTAGAGTCTCGCGGAGTTAAAGGAGTTTCACAGAGTGTGATTACTTCACAGAAAACGCTGTAAAACGCTGTTTGCTTGGTGTAAATCACTTTGCTAGCGGCCACATAGAGGCTCATCTGCCCCCCTTTGTGCCCCTGATTCGGATGCCTCATATTATTTCAAAATCTTTAACTTTGTTCAATGTATGTTTAAGGAATAAAAATTACCTCAATCGTTAAACCATGCCCGAAAAAGACCTTGAATTCGTTGCAAAAAACTTGCCTTTAGCACCCGACGATGAAATTCTCTGGATTGGCCGCCCTCCCTTAGAGCAGGTCTATTCCATCGGATTTTTTTTTGAAACCACTTTGGTATTGGTTGCCGGAATAACAGGTGTTTGGGTGCTGGGGCTAATTTTTGTAAGGCTCGGTACAAGTTGGCTCGGTGAGGACTATACAACCATATTTAACATCGTATTCTGTATTGTATATTGCGCACTTCTGATTGTCCATTTCATACAAAACGTGCTGAATACCACCAATCAGCAAACCATGATTTATGGTTTCACAAAAACAAAAGCATTCTGGATTTGGCGGTCTACTCGTTTGATTGTCAAAGAACTGCCTTTTTCAAAAATAAGCAAACTCGATTTGGTCACTTATCACGATAGAGGATTATGTTACAGTATTTATTTTTCGCCCAGTGAAACCCTTAAATTTGGCGGGTTTAATTACCGTAAAATGGATACCCGCCCTTTCCCTACTTTTGAAGAGCTGACCGATGGAGATTTGGTCTTCAAAAGGCTGCAAGAATTGGTATTTAAAGCATCATTCTAATCAACCGGAAAAAGGAAGTGGCACATCATAGAAATGACGGGGCTTGCGCATACAAATCGCAGAATTTTTCGTTCCTTTCTTCCCAAAAAAAACAATGTCCAAAACAACACTCGTTCTTTTTTGGATTATCTGGCTGCTGGATGTGCTCATTGCCCTATTTGGCCACCGGGAATTTATGACCGGCGTCTTTGGCCGGTATGCTGCGCCGAATTCTAAATACATCTGGCTTTGGGTCGTTTTATTGGCGGCCATGCTGTTCATTATTTGCGGCAGCCTGTATCTCAAAAATCATGGAAACAACAAGGCTGCCTTGTCCGTTGTCTGCGTCCCGATGGTGCTGGTGCTTCCCTACCTGTTGTGGTTGGGTGTTGTCGTGTTGAGCGGCAAAAATGCACGCTGGAATTAGGTAGTGTCTGTCTTTATAGTCCGATAGCTGCGTTATGCGAAGGCCCAAAATTGGTCATTTACGCGAATAACTTAAACCTAACTTGCCATGAATTTCCTCAATTATATTTTCTTATGCCTTTCCATCGGCGTTTACCTGTTTTTTCACCTGACCAACAC
>JALHRK010000380.1 GCA_022841505.1 Saprospiraceae bacterium
ACTTCGACCTGACTTCGACTTACTTCGACTTCGCTCAGTACAAGTCGCTCAGTACAAGTCGCTCAGTACGAGTCGCTCAGCCGCCAGCTCAGTTGCCGCCTGCATAAGTGCGGGAAAATTGCGAAACAATGATTGAAACCTTCAGGCAGAGCCTGAAAAATAGGACACGCGAGGCGGTACTTCGACTTCGCTCAGCAATCGCCATCGCGCGAGCGAATAAAAAAAGGTCAGCAGCATCCCCGGAGGGGTTGATATGCTACTGACCCGGTGCAAAATGAGGCACATTTTGATGGTGTTTTTCCCGAGCCAAACCGGAACCGGGAAAACAACCAGCAAACGCCTGTTTATTCTTGTAAGAGCATCCTGCTCACCGCCCGCTCGCCATTTGCGGTGCGCAACTCATAAAAAATGAGTCCGGCGCCGGCAAGTTCAGCCCGGTTCAAATTTACGGTATTTTCTCCTTTCGCGAAAGCGCCGGTGATGCGTTTCAGCAGTTGACCACCGCTGGTGAAAAAGACCAGTTCAGCCTCGCCGGCCTCCGGTAGGAAAAACCGGATGGTCGTTGATTCCCGGAAAGGGTTCGGTTGGTTCGGATAAAGGGCCAACGCAGCTTTATCCTGGATTTTGAAATGGAGCGCTACCGCCATCCGACCCTCAGTTTGATGCCAGGCTTCCGCCGGGGTTGGCGTCGGGGCTAGCTGCAACCCTTCGCTTAGCCGCACGGACTTTTTGGCGCGCAGCGTTAAGGTCAACAATTGAGTTTGGTCAGTGACCGCCGGGCCATTCCACGATAAAGTCAGGTACCCTTCCGTCAAAAACCGCTGCCCGATGTGTTCCATGCCTGCAATGCCGGGGCGCAGCGCGACAAACTCCAGCAGGGTTTCATTCCAGCCTAAGGTAAATTGAAGGCTTTCTATGTTTTTCAAATCGCCGGGAGCAATCGGAATGTCCACGGTTTCCCCGCCCGATAAAATCCGGTCAGGAGCGCTCAATTCCCAGGACGCGATTTCCGAACGCAGCTCCGTTGAGCCGTTGAAATCCGTTATCGCAGAGCCATTCACATCGCCGATTTTAATACCGACAAAATGCTGGTCGCTCAGCACCGTACTGGGCAGGTCGTTGATGTTGATGAATTCCGGGAAGACCGTCGCCCAGGGATTGGTTGGATCTGGAAACACATAAGACCGGGGCACAAAACGCCAGCTTGTGTTGTGGGTAAAATCGTCGTCCAACGCCAGGATCAGGCGGCGCAGCAAAATCAGGTCTATGGTGGTGATGTGGGTGGAACGGTCAATGTCCGCAGCAATTAATTTGTACGGCGAATCCAGCAACTGTTCATTCAAAATATGTTTGGTGATGAGTATCAGATCTATGGTACTTACGCCATTCAACGGAAGGCTGTCGAGTTCGGGAATAATCGTGTAGTCGTAATCCGCCTCCAAACCGGTCAGGAAATACGAGCCCGAAGCATTGGTCATTGCAGGTGGAACCGCTCCGCTGCTGATTTGGACCGCTACATTGGCCACCGGTTGGAGGTCTTCCGTTTCAATAAGCCCCGTAACGGCGCTGCTGCCGCCTCCACCACCGGGACAGGCGTCCACCTCGTTGTCCTGTACAATAATAAAAGTCGTGCAATGGTCGTAATTCGGACCACCAAGTGTGCCGTCGGGCTGCACCGCATAAGGGTTGAACGCCTGATCCCATCCGTAAATTTCCACGGTTTGCGGCCCGAGGTGGGCGCAGGTGAACGTCAGGGAAGTTCGGTTGATATCGGGCGATTCGCCGAAGAAATTGATGGAATAACGGATTGGGCCTAGGCAGTCGGTCAAAGGACTCACCAAAAAATCAGTTGCCTGAATAACCGCCACGCCGAGATCCGTTACGCCGTCGCCATCTACGTCCGTATCGGGTTCAGCGCGCATCAGCGGAATGGACAAACCATTGATACAAACTGGATTCGGCGCT
Organism: Saprospiraceae bacterium; assembly: GCA_022841505.1. Taxonomy (GTDB): domain Bacteria; phylum Bacteroidota; class Bacteroidia; order Chitinophagales; family Saprospiraceae; genus JABWAJ01. The sequence goes on from JALHRK010000380.1 coordinate 1,966, forward strand.
TTGCAATCCACCACCTGGAAAGGCAGGTTGGTGCGTGAAGTATTGCCGCATCCATCCGTCAGGTCAAGCACAAAGGCGTGGGAGCCGATGGGGTATTGCTTGGTCACTTCAAATTTTGGGTACTGGCCGGCAATGCCTTCTGTGGGAACGTCTTCGTCAATAACGCCATCGAAACCCTCATCGTAATAAAGTTGCATTTCAAGGTCGGAAGGGGTACAGTTTTCAGAAAGCAAAAACTTGTATTCTATTTCCACATTGCAATCCACGTTATCGTAGCTGCAAAAAGGAGCCGGTTGCGCAAAAAAGACCCTCGGAGGGATCGTGTCGTACACTTTGATGGCTTGGGTATACTCCCAGAAACCGGCGCTACGGGTGGTTCGCCAATATCCTTCCGGATTGGTTGCCCCGTCGCATTGCGTATTTTTAATGCCCGCTGCCGGGTTGTTGTTCAGTTCATTGTTGTCGCGATCCACATAGGTCTGATCTGGGCGGCGCAATACCCATACCGCTTCATCGCCCGGGTTGTTGTCGCAGTCTTCATCCCTGGAAATTACCAAAGGCTGATCTACGCCGTTGTATTCGCACCAGTTGAGGACGCGGTATTTGCGCAGGATTTTATAACACTCATCTTCTGACGCGACCAAGGTTTCGTCCGTAACGCTGACGGCAAGGAGGTCGCAACCGTATTTCCAGTGTTGAATTGTATCCGGCATCGGGGTTCCGCAGTGTGAAGTGGCGTCTTTCGGAAAGGAAATTTCATACTCGGTAATCAAGCCAACGGTGATCAGTTGCGTGCAGGTTGAAGAAATATTCCCGGACGCGTCAACTGCCTGGAAGCGCCGGGTGATGTTGCCAACGCCGCAATCGCTGAGCGCATAAAACGGAGGCAATTCCCGGATCAAAGCGCCAGGGCAATTGTCAAAAGCGGTGGCCGCTCCAAACAAGGCCTGAACCTGAAGCGTATCTCCCGGGTCAAAATCTCCGGGCAAATCGGTGCAGGAAATGGTCACCGACGGCGGTGCAGAACACCAGGGATTGATTTTATCCTCCACCAGCACCTCCATCCAGCAGGTGTTGGTATTGCCCGCTTCGTCCGTCACAAGCAATTCAATTCTGATGTAGCTGCCAACATCGCAACAATTGACATCCACATAGTCGCCCCAGGCGGTATACACGGGGGTGATGGCGGCACAGGTCACAGAATCAACTGTCAGCAGGCGTCGGATTTGTACCTGAGCAATGGCACAATTGTCCGAACTGCCTTCGTTTACGTTGGTTGTGTAAACCCTGGCATGGCCATTGCCGCCGATGGAAACATGCAACTCATCGTCGCACACGGCAATGGGGTCGGTTTCATCTACAACACAAAAATCACAATTCAAAACGGTTCTGTTCCCGCATTCGTCGTCCACGGTGTAGCGGAAGCGGTGGCAACCCACGGGAATGCCCGAAACAAAACGCGTGGGGGCATCTGTGGCGATGGTCGCTAAGATAACGGTCTGAGTGTCGTTTCCAACCACAACGTCAGTAACAATTTCCGTAAGCACCGTCCATGCCGAGCAATTGTCCGTAACCTGGGGCAAAGGCGCTGCAAAAGCTGTCGTGCAATCTGTGTTGTTATCAGTGGCGTAGACCAACGGATCAGCGACGCCATCGGAATTGTTGTCCACAAACGGGCAGGCCACTACCGGCGGGGTTCTATCGCCAACCTTGATGGTTTGTGCATAAATAATCGTCTGTGCGGGAAAGCACCAGTCGAACAACGTCCATTGGCGCAGGAATTTGTAGCCCTGGGCGCACACGTTGGCGTGGGGCGTGTCAAAATAACTGGCTGACAGGTTGCAGTAAGCCTGGTTGATGAGTACAACTCCGAAAGCCGTGCGCACCAGCGGGTAGCCGCTGACGGTCGGGTGGGGGTTGCCGTTTTGATCTTCAGGGAAATCTTCCCCGCATTCGAAAAGCGCCGTATAGTGTGGCAGGATGATGTCGGCCACACGAGGCTTGCGTATGCGGATTTCCTGAGTACAAACGGCTACGTTGGGATCGCCGGTGCAGGGATTGCTGTTCACCGTGTCAAAATCGCCGTCTTGCTCGTCTTTAGCTGTAAAGGTGCGGGTAATGATAAAATCGGTGCAATCAACGGTCTGGGTTACGGTTTCTGTTACGCAAATTTCAATGAACCCGCAATTGTCGTTGTCGGTTACGCTGCCGCCAAGCGCGGTTGTAACATTGGCGTTGGGATAGCCGGTGAGGGCTAACCGGTCGAGCAATTGCTGATAGCGCTGGCGTTGTTGCGTACTGATTGGGAAAATGACATTGCCTTCCCCATCTGTTTTGTAGCAACGCGGTACGTTGGCCGGAAGGGTGGAAAGGACAACCTGAGCCTGATCCTCACACAGCAAGGTTCTGCGTTCTGGTGCGGTCAGCAGGGGAAGCCCGCTTAATTGGCCGTTCCCCGAGCTGTATACCCGCCAGGTGTAAGCGCCGGTGAAATTAGGCTCGAAAGAAGAGGTTGCCAAAGTGTAGGTTGTGCCCGCCTTCAAAGTGAGCGAAATGCGCCAGCGCGGCTCCAGCCCATTTGCAAAAACAAGGCCAAAAGGAGCAATGTACGTGCCTGCTCCCAAAGCCAGCGTGCCGGGATCTTGCTGGGAAATCACATCCAAACAAGGATTTTGCGGATGGAACCCGTTCCGGAAAAGCCCGCCAATCCAGTCGCCGCCATTCGGATCGTATAAATCGAAAGTATAAACATCCGTTTCGGTAACCGTGAAAGTATGGGTATCGTAAAAGTGGAGTGCTGTAGCCGGAACCGGGTTAAAAAACTGAAGCCAGCAGGCTGCCTGTCCGGGCTGGAACGTACCATCGGTTGCCGCTAAGGCGCCGGCTAGTTCCTGATAAGTTTGGGTCAGCGTAATCTGGTCTGTGTTTGCAGGACAGGTAAGCGCCGGCGGCGTCAGGTCTTCGGTATGGATAACGCCCCAGCATTCGGTGAACCCGGGGACGGTCACCCCGGCCGGAAGGCTGACGAAGTACGTGAAAATACCACAGCCGTCAACCACCGGGCCATTGGTGGGGTCGCCGTCTGCAACCTGGATGATAAAATCTGATGGATCGAGGCAGCCGAAAGTTCCTGTAAGCAACATATCCGCTGTCAGCAGGGCTTCGCAGGCGTTGTTCAGGGCAATGTTGAGGGCGCCCTGACAGGCTAATTGGGTGGGCTCTGATGCTTCCTGGCTGATGACGATGGAAAAATCTTCCTGGCGCACATTGCCGGCGGCGTCTGTTGCGGTAATGGTAACCAGATGGTTGCCGGATGGCAGGGTAACGGAATAGGTGTTTCCGCCCGTATTCACCACCGGGAAACCGGTACTTAGGGAAATATTGGGCAAGATGCCATTGGTACAGTTGTCGGCAACCGTTACCTCAAAATTAACCGCTGTAGGGTTGGGGGCGCAGGGATTCAGATCCAGGATGATGTCCTGTGACGGGTAAATAACAATGGGCGCCCAAAGGTCAGGTTGCGCATGCACCGTAATCAGTGCATCCACCGTGCGAACGGCGCCCGCAGCGTCTGTATATGTAACAACCAGCAAACAGCCGTTGTCGGCAGCTGTCAGGGTGCGGGCAAACTCGAAATAACCTGCCGCTGCGTTTGTGAAGCTTGGCGCTATGGGCTGGCCGCACAGCGTGAACGTTGCATTTGCAGGGTTAATCGTATTGTCGCAATCGTCTGAAATTGTGACCGGAATGACCACATCTACTTCAGATTGGCACAGCGGGATGGTTGAGTTGATCGCCGGAATTTCGATGTCGGCAGGTTGGTTATCTTCCTGTATCACGGTTATTGTCGGGTTTGCCGTTATGCCCTGATATGTGATCACCGGGAAATGGGTTCCTTGTTGGACACAGCCCATTACTTCAAAGTATACCGAGTTGCAGGGCAAGGTCGCGCAACCTACTGCGTCTGTGAAGAAAAAACCGGCGCCATTCAGGTTCGGAAGGCCAGAACCACCGCCGTTAAACTGTACTTGAGCAATATTGATCGGTGCGCAATCATCCGAGATGACAAAGGAATAGACGATGGTTTCGCAGGTCTGGCAGTCTGAAAGGGTTATGGTTTCAGCATTGGCCTGGATGGCTGGCGGCTGTTGAGTTGTGGCCTGTT
>JALHRK010000381.1 GCA_022841505.1 Saprospiraceae bacterium
TTTGTGATTTGTCTTCTTATACAGGGATCGGAGCTACTATTTCCACCGTCTCCAAAATCCCAAAGATGTAGGCCACCGGTAGCACAAACACAAAATTTTCCTGTGCAGGGACCAATTTGTACACCCTGAAATGTTGCCTGGTTGCCTCCACTGCAATTTAATCCAGCGCAGGCGATTTGGGCAGAAACGGGCAACACAATCATCGAAGCTAAAACAATGCAAAAGAGATTTACGAGGAGAATTGAATTTAAGCAAGACGTGGAGATAACACGTAAAAGGGTTTTCATGATGGAGGATTTTGTGGGTAAGAAGATTGAAAGAACAATGTTATGAAAAATCGAATGAATTTGCAAGTTAAATTTTGCCAGGCACAGTATACAAATAAAGAAAGGTACGAAAGCGAATGTTTCTTACCTTTCTTTTAATTATCAGTAATTTATGTCAAAAATACGATTCAATACGCCTTCATTTCAACGATGGACTAACGCTGCATAATCCAAAAAATAAATCACCTTCAGCGATAAGCTGTTCAATTGAGGCGCATTGAGCAATCCGTCTAAATTGTTGATATAATTCAGATCTGCAAAAGGATCGTAACTTGATATTGCATTTTTCCAGATCAGGAAAAGGTCACTTCCGGGTGCAAAACGCCACCTGTAAACGACATCAATGTTGAATGCGTCAAAATTGGCATCGTGCTGCCCCGCATAATTAGTATTGGCAAGATCACCGTCTTTTTCCAGTTCATGATACCGGTTGTAGCCCACTTTTGTCCAGTAGTGGCGCAGGCGGAAGGTGAGCGTCATCTTGTTGTTGAAGGTGTAATTGGTGTTGAAAATATTTTCCACGGTAATCTGATCGCGCCGGCCAAAAATGATGGCCGGTCGGGTCGTCGGTTCGCCACTTATGGGGTCGGTCTCGTTGAATGTGGTATTGGTAGCGAAACCCACATCATTGATGAAATTATAATTGCCAACCTGAAGGGTGAAATTGAGTTTGTCATTCACCCGATATCTGGGGGTAAAAGACCAGTTCCAGCGGTACCTGCCGTCTGCGCCGTATTTTCTGAAATTGGTTTCAAAAGAAATACGCAGGCGTTTGCGGGTATCTGATCCCATCCAAAAGCCATAGTTGTTACTGATGGGCGCTTTGAAATAACGCCCCGGGGCACGCGGCTCGAAATAATCGTAGTTGAGGAAGGGTTCATGGTACGTCCAGATATTCCAGTTCCAAAAATCTCTCGTTTGAGCCGATACCCAAAGATTTATGCCCGCTGTGGTAAAAGTATTTGGATTGTAAAGCCGGGCATAATTGATGTAAACCCCGCCGTTGACATTGTTAAAGATGGAGAAAGGCTCGTATTTGCTGTAATTCAGCGACCCCTCTACGGCGCGTTCATTATTGCTGTACAAAAAACCCAGGTCGTTGGGATCGTAGGTATCGCTTTCTTCATAATAGCCGGCGCTCCATTGGAAGTTGCCACTGATTTTGCTGGCAAAAAGGCTGTAGCTATGCCCCAGGTTGGTTTCGCCGGGCGCATACTGCTGCGACAACGCCGCTTTGCCGTTGAGCTGGTATTTGTTGGATTTGTTGCGCAAGGTAAACACCGTACCAGTCAGGTTGGCGTCGTAATCGCTGCCGGCTCTCAGTACGGTGGTGTTCACTAAAGTTACAAAAGAATTATTCCTTAAATTTTGGTCGAGCACCAATACATTATAGTTTGTCAACGGGTTGGTCATAATGTCGCGTTCTATGCCTTCCGAATCGCGTACCCGGGCGTTGGTTTCTCCGGAAGTCGCATTAAAGAAACCAATTCCCAAACCTTTTCCGGTTCTCCCAGATATTTTTGTCGCATTGTACAGTTGCGCTTGTTGGGGATTGTCAACAATAACCTCCCCTTCGCGCATCTGATTGGACACATCCCAATAATGCAGGGGCTGGCCGCCGATCCGCCGCGAATAAAACCATCCGCCTTTGTTGAACAATTCAGTGCCTTCCATAAAAAATTGCCGGTTTTCATTGAACTGGACTTCGAAAGGAGAAAGGTTCAATACCTGATTATCTGATTGGGCTTCTCCAAAATCCGGAATCAGGGTCATGTCTAAAGTAAACGCGTCGTTGATGCCGTATTTAATGTCCATGCCGCCGTTGATGGAACGGCCATATTGGTTTTGGGGATTTCCATTTTTGTCGTGATACCATTCGCCGTAAGTTGCTAAGTAAGGATTGGCTTGAAGCCTGATCGGCGACCGGACATCCCGAATGTTTTTTAAATGGCCTCCCTGATTCAGAAAGCCGTTCACCAGCGGATCCACTTCGCTCCAATAGCTGCGTTGCTGCATGCGTTTGAAACCGCGGGCAAAGTTCACCTGCCAAAGCTGTTCCTGGATTTTAGGAAACCGCAAAGCGGAATACGGAATGCGCATTTCCGCAACCCAACCTTTGTCGGTGATGCGCGCTTCGGCATCCCAGACCGCATCCCAGTTGACATCTTCGCCGGGCACCACATTCCAGTTGTCGCTGTTATTCGGGGTTATTTTGGCATCAAACTGTATTCCGGAAGCCGTTACAATAAACATAAGTCCGTTGTTGCCATCGCGGTAAGTATCAATAAATACCCCAAACCAGTCTGTGTTCCCGATCTGATCGCGCTGCGTCAATTCGCGCAGAATGCTGTCAGGGCTGGCATCGAATAGGGTCGCCGCAATGTAAACAGCGTTGTCGTCGTACAAGACCCGAACTTCGGTGTCGTGGGTAGGCGGCGCCCCGGGCAATGGAAAGGCTTGAACAAACCCGGAAGCGACCGCTGCCGATTGCCAGATTTCTTCGTCCAATTCTCCATTGACGGTTATGCGGCTTTGGGTGCGAAAAGCGTCAAAAGCTTTTTTTTCCGCACCAGAATATTGGGCGTCAGCCATTACAGCGATGCCGCTCAACAACAGAATTAAGGAGAGGTGTTTCATATCGGGTGATCTATTTTGCTTTTGCAATGCCGGGCTGAAAACGATTCGTTTCCAGAACAAAACCCGTCGTAAAGTTCGGCGTATTATTTACCTGCACCATACCCCTGTCAGGGTGGTTTTTACCTTGTTTTTTCAAAAAGAGCGGCGATGTTGAAGCTGAAAGGAAAGTGGTTCACCAAAGATAATCCGAAGGGACAACCCGGAAGACGGTTAGTTGCACACTTCTGTCCAAATAATGTGCAACTTGGGGCAGGTTTGGACATTTTTGCACGTTCGTAAAATCCCGTGCCCGACAAATTTCACAGAACGTATAAAATTCGCCAATTTGGCGCTATAATTCAAAAATCGCATGACCTACGATAACTTCACCATCAAAGCCCAGGAATCTATCCTGAAAGCCCAGCAAATCGCTGCCGAACTCAATCAACAGCAAGTGGACACCACGCACTTGCTTAAAGGAGTGCTGGCAACGGACGAACATGTAGTGACCTTTCTGCTGCAAAAAATGGACGTCAACCTCGAAACCCTGCAACGGAAATTGGATGAAGCCATCCGGACCTACCCCAAAGTTACAGGCGCAGAAAAACAGTTTCTCACCAACGAAGCCAATCGTGCACTGAGTACGGCCAAGCGTTTGTTGCCGGCCTTCGGCGACGAATACATCTCGGTGGAGATGATCTTGTTGGGCGTGCTGTTGGGGAATGACCGCGGCGCGCGGATCCTCAAAGAATCGGGCGCTACGGAAGAAGGGCTGCGCTCGGCGGTGGAAGAATTGCGCAAAGGCAAAAAAGTGACCGATCAAAGCACCGATAACACCTACAACGCGCTCAATAAATTTGCGGTCAACCTGAATGAGCGCGCCGAAAGCGGCAAACTCGACCCCATTGTTGGCCGGGATGAGGAAATCCGGCGGGTGTTGCACATCCTTTCGCGTCGGAAAAAAAACAACCCGCTACTTATTGGTGAAGCAGGGGTGGGGAAAACGGCCATCGTAGAAGGCATTGCCTGGCGGATCATCAAAGGCGACGTGCCGGAAAACCTCAAGCGCAAAAAAATATACACCCTTGACCTGGCGGGCTTAGTTGCCGGCGCAAAGTTTAAAGGCGAATTCGAAGAACGCCTGAAAGGGGTCATCAATGAGGTTTCCGGTTCTGATGAAGTCATCCTCTTCATAGATGAAATCCACACCCTCATTGGCGCAGGCGGCGGTTCGGGCGCCATGGATGCCGCCAATATCCTGAAACCGGCGTTGGCCCGCGGCGAATTGCGTACCATTGGCGCGACTACCTTAGATGAGTATCAAAAATACTTCGAACAGGACGCTGCGTTGGTGCGGCGCTTTCAGACGGTGGTCATTGATGAACCCAGCATTGAAGATACCATTTCCATCCTGCGTGGCATCCAGGAAAAATACGAAGTCTACCACAAAATTGGCATTCTCGACGAAGCCCTCATCGCCGCTGCGGAGTTATCGGATCGCTACATCAGCGACCGGTTTTTACCCGACAAGGCCATTGACCTGATAGATGAAGCTGCCGCCAAATTGCGGTTGGAATTGGACTCTGTTCCGGAACAGGTAGATGAATGGGAGCGGAAAGTGCGCCAGTTGGAAATCGAGCGGGAAGCCATCAAGCGGGAAAAAGACGAAAAGAAGCTTGCTACGATTACCGAACAATTGGCCAATGCCCGAGAAAAACGCGATTCTATGCGCGCTGCCTGGAACAACCAGAAGGAGATTGTAGACACCATCCAGGACATCAAAAAGCGGATGGAAGAATTGGATATGGAGGCTGAGAAGGCAGAACGCAACAGCGATTTTGAGGCAGTTGCTAAAATCCGCTACGGTGAACTGCAACAGCTTCCGGTGATGCTGAAAGTTGCAGAGGAAAAATTAGCGCAATTGCCGGATGACAGCCGCTTTACCAACGAGCAGGTGACGGCCAACGATATTGCCGGAGTAGTGGCCCGCTGGACGGGCATCCCGGTAGCGCGAATGATGCAAAGTGAAAAAGAAAAGCTCCTGCGCCTGGAAGCTGAAATCGGCAAGCGCCTGATTGGCCAGGAAGCCGCCGTACAAGCTGTTGCCAATGCAGTGCGCCGCAGTCGCTCTGGCTTGCAGGATGGCGACCGCCCGATTGGTTCCTTCATTTTCCTGGGTCCAACCGGGGTGGGAAAAACAGAATTGGCAAAAGCCCTGGCGGAAGTGTTGTTCAACGACGAGCATGCCATTATCCGCATTGACATGAGCGAATTTCAGGAACGTCATGCAGCGTCGCGATTGGTGGGTGCGCCTCCAGGCTATATTGGTTATGAGGAAGGTGGAGAACTCACCGAATCGGTGCGCCGGAAACCTTACTCTATTGTGTTGCTCGATGAAATCGAAAAAGCGCACCCCGATACGTTCAACGTATTGCTTCAGGTTTTGGACGACGGACGCCTGACGGACAACAAAGGACGGGTGGTGAATTTCAAAAATACAATCATCATCATGACCTCCAACATGGGGTCGGAAACCATACTCGAAAACTTTGAAGACCTGGATGCGCTGGGCGAAAAGCACCGTGCCGACATCATTGATACCACCAAAAAAGAAGTTTTCGACCAGCTGAAAGAAACCCTCCGTCCGGAATTTCTAAACCGCATAGACGAACAGGTCATGTTCCTGCCGCTGGCGAAAGTGGACATCCGCAAAATTTTGCAGTTGTTGCTCAAAAAAATCGAAAAAATGCTGGCTCGTCAGGGCATGGTGTTGCGCTGTAGCGATGTGGCTTTAGACTGGCTTTGCGACATGGGCTATGACCCGCAGTTTGGCGCCCGCCCGATGAAGCGCACCCTGCAGCGGGAGGTTGTGGACGAACTTTCCAAGTTTGTTATTTCCGGAACCTTCACCGCCGGCGATACCATCTATATCCATACCAATAAGGAAGGGCTTACTTTTGGAAAAGAACCGTTCGAAGGCGCCATCCATATCCCGGAAGTCACCGAAGCGGATAAAAAAGAGCAAGCTGCGGTGGCAGATGCCATAAAGCAATCAGCGGAAGCGGTGAAACAGGAA
>JALHRK010000382.1 GCA_022841505.1 Saprospiraceae bacterium
ATTGTTGTAGTCTCCGTTGTGGCAGGCGGCACAGTCGTTTGCGATGGCCGCGTGCGCGCCGTTGAGTGGATAAAAATCGTTGTGGATGGCAAAGGTTGCCGGCGCCCAATCCGGTGCGGTGGTGTGGCAGCTTGCACAATCCGTGGGCAAATTGAGCGCCACGTGGTTCGGGTTGGTACTTTGATTGTAATCCGGCGTATGGCACCCGGCGCAGGTATTTGGCGTGTTCGCGTAATCGCCGTGGTGACAGGCCACGCAGTCGTCTGCAATGGCCACGTGCGCTCCGGTGAATGGGTAAATTGCCTGGTGGTCAAATGTAGAAGGCGCCCAGGCTGTTTCTGTGTGGCACGTTGCGCAATCGGTCGGGAATTGATTAGCAGCGTGGTTGGGGTCTGTCGTTTGGTTAAACTCGGGCGTATGGCAACCTGCACAGGTGTTCGGCGTATTGTTGTAATCGCCGTTGTGGCAGGTCGCACAATCGTTTGCGATGGCTGCGTGCGCACCGTTCAGGGCATAGTAGTTGTTGTGGATGGCAAACGTTGCCGGCGCCCAGCCGGGACCGGTGGTGTGACACGATGCGCAATCGGTTGACAAACCTAAATTCTCGTGATCCGGATTGACGGTTTGATTAAAATCTGTGGTGTGACACGCCGCGCAATCCGTAGGCGTCCCTGCGTATCCATTGGCGTGGCAGGCAATGCAATCCGTCGTAATATGCGCGCCCGTCAGCGGGAAATTGCTCTCATCGTGGTCGAAACTATCCTCCGCGTCCCCCGACGGGTGGCAGGCGAGGCAGGCTGAATTTTCATAGACATACCCCGAAACGCCATCATGCCCATCGTCTGTTTCCGGGTTCAGGTGGCAGACCGTACAACTAAACTCCGCATAATTTGAAGCATTGGTGTGGCAGTCTGCGCATTCCGACCATTGCCCCTGGTGTTTGCCGCTGTATATCGGAAAATAATCGGCGTCGTGTTGCGCGTATTGAGCCGGAATCCAGTCCGGATCGGTCGTGTGACACAAGGTGCAATCGTTGGAAAAATTGGCGGTAACGTGGTTCGGGTTCTGCGTGCCTTCAAAATCTGGCAAATGGCAGGCGACACAGGTATTAGGCGTATTCGCAAAATCGCCGCCGATATGGCATTTTGCACAATCCGCAATTTCATGCCCTTTGGTCAACGGGAAAAAATCGTGATTCACCTTATCTGTTTCCCAGCCGGGCGTATGGAGGTCGTGGCATTCTAGGCAATCAGTAGAAAAGCCGGCCTGGCTGTGATTTGGATTGGTCGTATTGTTGAAATCTTCGAGGTGGCAACTCCGGCAATCGTTCCCAATTCGATCGAAACGCAGTGCCGATTCGCTCACGTGGCAGGCATTGCAACTCACCGTTGTGTGTACGCCGGTGAGGGGGAAACCATTCTCCTGGTGGAGTTCTGTGATGTTGTCTACCAACCAGTTATTCGGCGTATGGCAGCGCGCACAGTCATTCCCGACGGTTTGCTGGTGAATGTCAACGTGGCAGGAAATGCAATCGGAATTGGCTTCTGAAAATACCAGGGTTTGGTGGCAACTCCGGCAGTCTACGGCGGTGTGCCCGCCTTGTAAAGGGAATTGGGTTTTGCCGTGGTGAAAACGCAGCGTATCTGCAGGCAATGGCAATCCGGTAGTTTTTGAAATTTGTGGTTTTCCTGGTTCGTAGTTTTTCCAATAATCCGGCGCTATTTCCCACCCGGCAGACGTGTGGCAAGCCGCGCAATCGTACTTCAACGATGCACCGTGCGGGTTCTGCGAAAAAAGGGTTGCAGAGAGTCCTGAGAGCAATAATATGAGGATAAGTCTATGCAAACAGCGCTGTGTTTATAGTTGCTCCTACGTTTATGACAAACGTATGACATTCTGTTCACTGTTCTCTTGACTTAAGTCAGCATGAAGGGGTGAAAAATGCTGAACGGGAAGAATAAGGGGCTGAACGGGTATGCTATTCCTCCCCCCGCGGATGACAAGAATAACAGGCCTGACTATTATAACTATACCCCGAAACATCATCATGCTCATCGGCAAGATCCCCGGCGTCATTGTGCTCATGACATTCGATGCAACTGAACAGCGAAAAATTCCCCGGCGTGGTGTGACAATCGGTGCAGGCATTCCATTCTCCATTGTGTTTGCCGCTGAAAATGGGAAAATACAACTGGTCGTGCTGTGAAAAATCGGTGGCATTCCAACCCGGGTCGGTCGTGTGGCAGGCCCGGCAGTCAGTTGGGAAATTGCCCGCTTCGTGGTCGGGGCTGGTGGTTGCCTGAAAATCGTCCTGGTGGCAGGCAAAGCAATCGGTGGGTGTATTCAGGAAATTCCCACCGACATGGCATTGGGCGCAATCGTTGATTTGATGCCCCCCGGTCAAAGGAAAAAACAGGTGGTTGGCGCCGCCGCCCGACCAAAGCCAGCCCGGGCCCGCAATGTCGTGACATTCCTGACAATTGGTTGAATAGCCTGCTGTTGTATGATTGGGCATTGTCGTTGCCCCATAATCGTCGGAATGGCAGTTGATGCAATCATTCCCGATTCGGTCAAACCGAAGGTCGGTCTCTGAAACGTGGCATTGCCTGCAGTCCGTCACCGCGTGTGCGCCGAGCAGCGGGAACCCATTTTCCTGGTGCAGCGCAGTTATGTTGTCCACCATCCAATGTTGGGTGGTGTGGCATCGGGCGCAGTCGTCACCCACGGTCATTTGGTGCAAATCGGTATGGCAGGAAATGCAGGCCGATTGTGCCTCCTCAAAAACGAGCGTTTCATGGCAGCTCCGGCAGTCCACCACCTTGTGCCCCCCTGTCAAAGGAAAGTCCGTTTGCTCGTGGCTGAAACGTTTGGGTTTAACCGGAACACCAACCCGGTCCTCCGGGATGACTAAGGCTTCCCGCTCCCAGTCTTCAGCCATGATTTCCCATCCGGCAGACGAATGGCAGGCCGCGCAGTCGTATTTCAACGCTGTGCCGTGCGGGTTTTGCGAAAACAGGGTGATCGCGAAGCCCGCAAGGAAGATGATGGAGATTAGGTTGCGCATGTTATTTATTTATGACAAACGATGCAGTCAAAACTTTCGAACTTGTACTGTACCACAATACTTCCATTGACCTCTTTTCCAAGATGGCATTTTTCACAGGCTACCGTAGCGTGTTTTCCGTCTAATTTGAACCTCGTTTTGTTGTGGTCAAAATTGTTCATGGTCCAGTCCTCGAAGCTGTGGCATCGCGCACAATCAGTCACGCCACTTTTTTCAAATTGTTTCTGGTGCGCGTCTTCATGGCAGGTATGGCACGTAGCAGGTAGTCCGGCAAATTTTCCATGTTTATGTTCGGTATCTGGCACGTGGCAGGCCCTGCAATCTTGCCGGACGTGGGCGCCTTGCAACTTAAACTGTGTTTTGGCGTGGTCGAATTGGTTTTCGGCAGTCCAGCTTTCTGTGGTATGGCAGTTTTCGCAAGTTTGGTTGGGGTACCACTTCACGTCAATTTCCCCCACGTGGACGTCTTTGTGGCAATCCACGCAGCGCTCGCCAATTTTTCGGAACTTCCATTGCTTTTCTTTCCAATGGCAGGCATTGCAAGGCGTTGCGATATGCGCCCCGGTGAGCGCGAATTTGGTTTGGGCGTGCTTTTCAAGGGTGAAGGTGCTTCCCGCAAATCCATCTACAGTATGGCATTCCGCACAATCCGGCGTTTTCACTGCGGTTTTAAATTGCCCCTCGTGGTAATCTTTGTGGCAGGAAGCGCAGGTGTTATGGGGCAATGGATCCGTGAGGCGCTCTGAAATATGGCATTTCCGGCAATCCACCGCGACGTGTTTTCCTTTCAGCGCAAATTTTGTCTGGTTGTGGTCAAAACCTTCCATTCGCCCGACTTTCCGGAAGGAGGTTTCGTTGTGACAATCCACGCAATTGGTTCCAAATTTGCCTTCGTGGGCATCTTTATGGCAGGTCGCGCAAGCATCTGTTTTTACGCCAAGTCTGTCCTGGAAAATGGTCAGCGGCGTTGCTTCCATTTTATGGCACCCTGCGCAGTCCGTTTGCTTGTGTTGTCCTTTCAGCGGGAATTTGGTCTTGTTGTGGTTGAATTTACTCAGCCCGGCCAGCGACGTAAAGGATTGTTCAGAATGGCACTCTTTGCAATTGGTTCCGAGGTGGTTGTTGTGGGCGTCTTTGTGGCAACTGTTGCAGTTCGTGAACGGCACGTTGGCAAATCGCTGAAACGCCACCCCGTTTTTCGTTTCTTTCAGGTGGCATTCGATGCAGGCCACTGTTTTGTGTTTCCCCACCAAAGCAAAATCCGCTTTGTCGTGGTTAAACTTGCTTGCCGGTGCGAAGGCGTCCACGGTATGGCATTTGGCGCAATCGTTTGGCAGGGTTTTCTGGTGGTAATCCGTATGGCACGAAAGGCAGGGCTGTTCGAGGCCCAAATACGTTTCTTTTTTCTTTTTTAAATTCACATCGGCCACATAATCAGGCTTGTGGCACTCCCGGCAGTCTATTTTTTTGTGTGCGCCCGTCAACTCGTATCCGGCTAACGAGTGGTTGAAATTTTTTTCATCAAAACGTACCAGGTCAAATTTGCGCCCGTGGTGGTCGCTGTGGCAACTTGCACATTCTTTGCCTTTTACGTCTTTAGAAACGTGGTAGCCTCTGCCTTTGTCAATTTTGGTTTTGATTTCTTTGTGACAGGCTAAGCACTTGTCGTTGGAGACTTTATCGCCCAGTACGTGGCACTGTGTACAATTGGATACCCCTTCCAATTTGGCGTGGGCATTCGACAGGTCGCCAGGCGACAATTGCGCCAGCGCCCTTCCGGAAAGGAGGGTGAAGCAAAGGACTGTATAGAAAATGTACCGTTTCATTTATGCTTTTTTACGGTGTACCCGAACCGTTTTGAAATCTGCACACCCGCTTTTTGCAAAAACTGGGTTGGCAACTCGCCGCCGGCGAAAATGTACACCATATCATTATCCACTTCGACCGGTTCCGCATCTGTTTCATCCGTTAAAACAGCTTTTGCTTCTTCAATTTTCACCAAATTGGTTTTCAGTTTAACATCAACGATGCCACGATCAATGGCAGTTTCTAAATTTTGCCGGTTTTGGGGTTTGAGCCTGCTGAATGCATCGCTTCGGTAGCTGATGATGACCTTGTTTTGTTCGGCCAAAGAGAGCGCTGCTTCAATAGCAGAATCTCCGCCGCCTACGACAATCACGCGCTTATTGGTAATGTTCTCCGGTTCGAGGAGCCGGTAGGCTACTTTTTCGAGCGATTCGCCCGGGATGCCCAGTTTTCGGGGACTTCCCCGCCGGCCAATGGCTAAGAGGACATTTTTTGTCTGGAGGGTCTCGCCTTTCAGGGTGAGCACATTAAAATGGTCGCCAGCTACCTGGATGCCTTCAATTTTTGTGTGTTCCCGAATCTTGATGTCGTTTTTTGCCAAGACCATTTGCCACAAACTGAGCAATTCCGTTTTGCTGGTATTGAACAGTTTGACTTTCCCATAAAGTGGCAAATCCATCGGAGCCGTCATCACGATTTTGGATCGCGGGAAGTTGAAGACCGTGCCGCCGAGTGAGTCCTGGTCAACGGTCAAAAAGTTGAGGTTGTGTTTTTTTGCAGTCAGCGAAGCGGAAATGCCTGCTGGTCCGGCGCCGACAATGATCAAATCGTAGATGTCCTTATTCCGCTTGTATCCGGATTTGATCAGGCTTTCGACGGCGGCCTCGCCCTGCTCCACACTGTTTTTGATCAGCCCCATACCCCCCAGCTCCCCGGCGATGTAGATGCCCCGGACATTGGTCTCAAAATCCTGGTTGACGTGCGGTAGGTCTACCCCTCTTTTTTCCGTTCCAATCACCAGGGATATGGCTTCCACCGGGCAGGCGTGAAAACATGCGCCGTGCCCGATGCACTGCGAGGCGTTGATCAAAGTCGCCCGGCCGTTCACAATGCCAAGGATGTCTTTTTCCGGGCAGGCTTCAATAC
>JALHRK010000383.1 GCA_022841505.1 Saprospiraceae bacterium
CAACCGGCTCAACGGCGGTGACCTTCATTGCGCTCCTCGGTTTAGCCAATGCGGTCATGTGGCCCGCCATTTTTCCGCTGGCCATTAACGGACTGGGGAAATTCACGCAGATTGGTTCTGCCCTCCTGATTATGGGTATTGCCGGTGGCGCTGTGTTGCCGCAGGCTTACGGGTTGATCGAAGAATCGCTGGGGTATCAGGCGGCGTTCCTGATTTCCATGCTGCCTTGTTATTTGTTTATCTTTTATTACGCGGTGAAGGGGTATAAGCCGAGGTAGGGTTCCTCAACGAACCATTTTCAATCGAATCCCCAAAAAACCATTCTCCGAAATCCACTCCTCTCCCTTACCCAGCCGATTTTCCTCAAACGAATAAATATCGACCTGGGTGCTGTCCGTTTTTATGGATGCAAAAAACTGCTTTAGATAAGCAATCCGGCCTTCGGTCAGCCGGCGGGGTTTGTCCTTTACGGCAATTTCCAACCGGTATTCCGGCAACCAGCGGATTGATTTGCCGATCAACGACAAAAAGGATTCTGACATGGCGCCATACTCGAATGCAGCAGCATCTTTGCCGGTGAACAAATTGACCCGGTCGCGCTCAAAGCGAATGGTTTTGCCATAAAGGAGGATGAAATTTTCCAGGTCGCGTTTGGATTGTGGCTTGATTTCGATTTGACTGGCTTCCGGCGATTGAACGACGTGGGCATCGCAGGGAACAACCTCAATGGGCGAGACAAAATCCATCAGCAAATGGCCGTTGTAGGCCACCATCGGATTGAGGTAATAAGCCTGAAAAGCAAGGTGCGTAATTTCTATCTTTGGCGTAAACACCAGTTCGTAAGCCTGCCAGTCTTTGTTTTTGACCAGATCCGTCAGGGCAAGCAACTGCCCGGCCTGGCAAAATTTTTTGCCGCCCCAAAGCAACAGGCGGATCGGATTTTTGTAGCGCACCCTGGCGCCAAACACCGGGCTGGCCGCCGTGTAGTAGGCCGACTGAGCCAAATGGATCGTCAGTCGGTAACAGCGCCCGGGTTTTAAAGGCGCCCTGAGCCGCTGACCCACCGCTTCCCAGGTGAAATTATCGCGTACAGCAAGGCTGAAGTAGGTCTTGCCTTCAAACGCAGGTTTATCCACTTCATAAGCGCCGGGTTGAAACTGCAGCGGCGCTTCCGACAAAAAGCCACAATCCACCCAATCGGCAGTATCATTTACAATGTAGGGCAATACCGATTCAAAAGATGGGTTAAAAATGGGCAGGGAAAGATCTTCCTGGCCCGAAAGTGCAAGCGGCGTAAAACACCACAAGCTGAGGATGGAAAGGAATGTGTCGCGCATGGATTGTCTGGTTTTAATACACCGGATTTGAACTCCGGGGAAATAAATCATGAACTTGAGGCGTTATAGTACCATCTCCAATACTTGTTCGGCCTATTCTCTGTACACGCTGGCCTCCATTCAAACCGCATTAAAGTTACCTTTTGTACATCGTACGTCTAAAAGTTGAAAATTTGGCGGCAAAAGGTGTATCGTTTCCAAATTTATGGCATTTTAATAACTACTCAACCAAATTGTTGCATCATGAATCAGTTACTATTGGCGCTTGCGTTCTTTTCACTTTCGAGTGACGCAAACATTAACCTGTCAGACATTTCCAAAGCCATCGGCGAAGGGAATGCGGATGCACTGGGGCAGTATTTTGATCAAAGCGTCGAGGTGGCCGTTCCGGGCGCCGAAGACGTGTACGATAAAGCGAAGGCGGTAGGCGTGGTGAAGGAATTCTTCACAAAAAACAAGCCTAAAACCTTCAGCCAGGTACACCAGGGCAGCTCTTCCGGCAGCGCGTCGCAGTATTGTATCGGTAATTTAGTCACGGCAGGGGGTACCTTCCGGGTCTACATTTACATGAAAGTCAGCGGCGGAAAACAGTTGGTCCAGGAGCTGCGCTTTGACAAAGAATAGGTCCCAAAAGTCATCCCGTACAAAAATGAACGGGGCGTTGCTTTACAGCAGCGCCCCGTTTGCTTTTTCCAGCACTCCGATCCCAAACAGCGCAAAATCGTACTTCACCGGGTCTTCCCGGTCGAAACGGCGCAGGTTTTCCGTTAACTCCAGTGCCGCCAGCCAGTCGGTTTGAGGCCGGGTGAGCAGCCCCATGCGCCGGGCGATGCGCTCCACGTGTACATCCAACGGTATGACCAACTGATGGGGCTGAATCTGCTTCCAAAGCCCAAAATCTACCCCTTTGTCATCGCAACGCACCATCCAGCGCAGAAACATGTTCAGGCGTTTGCACGAAGAGCGGCGGGCCGGCGTGGCGATGTGTTTGGTCGTGCGCGCTGGTGCGTCGGGCAGCGAAAAAAAGCGGTTGTGAAAACCGGTCAATGCGTTTTCCACGGTTGCGTCTCCGGGGCCGAGGGTTTCGGCGAAAGCCGTTTCGAGGGAGTCGTGGCTGCGGTAGTAGTCCTGCAAAAACTCCAGAAAGTAAAGCGTGTCGGTGGCCTGAAACGTGCGGTGTTTAAAATCCAGCAGACGTTGCCGGTCTTCGGGACTGTGGTGGAGGATGAAATCGTGCGGCGCCCCATCCATCCGCTGCACCAATTCCTGCGCTTTGCTGATGATGGTTTTGCGTTGCCCCCAGGCCAGCACGGCCGTCCAAAGCCCCGTAATCTCGATGTCCTGGCGTTTTGAAAACCCGTGCGGAATGGAAATCGGATCCGATTTGATGAAGTCCGGCGCGTTGTATTTGGCCGCGTAAAAATCGAGTGTCGCTTTTATGTCGGATAACATTCAAATTCTTTTGCCGGCCAATATAACAGAAAGGTATCGGTGTGTCGTTAAATGGTAAGTCTTGTTTGAAACTCTTTGCTAATTTTACTCACATGTTTATGACAGCTACCTTAACTTACACGCTGATTTTGGCAGCAATTTACCTCGGCAGAAAAGCGATTAACCTGATAGAAGAGGAAAAAGTATAAGCTGCCGCGAATAACCAACCCGGATATGCCTGCACTCATTTTGTCTATTCCTTTGTTCCTGATCGTTGTGGTCTTGTTCTGCCTGAGCCTCTGGGTCAATGACAGCTACGCGCCCTATTTAGTCATCCCATTTGTCAGTCTCGCAGTGATCTACGTCTTCAGTCCGGAGATCAACTGGTGGTGGTTCAAGCGCCACCCGCCCGACGTGCCCGATCAGTTGAAGCCGTTTTTTCGGTACAGCGCTTATTACCAGCGCCTGCCGGAAAAGCTGCAACTGCGCTTTCGCCAAAAAGTCGCCATGTTCATGCTCGGCGTTGATTTTAAAACACCGGACGAAGAAGGCAAGGTGCCCGGCGACATCCAGGCAGCCCTCGCAGCAAGCGTTGTGCCCCTGATTCTGGGAACGGAAACCCTGCAATTTGAGCCTTTCGAGCACGTGGTGGTGTACGCGACGCCTTTTCCTTCGCCGCAATACCCGACGCGCCTCCACCTTTCTGAAATTTACGAAGAAGACGGCGTGTCGCTGTTTTCGGCCGAACACCTGCTCAAGGGTTTTGTACAGCCTGAACAATATTTCCCGATCGGTTTGTACGAATATGCGCGGATTTTTTTGCGCTTGCGCGAAAAACAAAACCTGCCTTCACCCATGCCGGAGGCTACCGACTGGCCCTCCATCGAACAAATTGCCGGCTACTCCCGCGCTCGCATCGCCCAATGGATCAACTTAGAAGAAACCGAAATCGTCTTGCCCGCCGTGGCCATCACCCACTTTTTCCTGTTCCCGGAGCGCTTCCGGGCGGTATTGCCTGAGTTGTATGCGGCTTACTGCAGGTTGTTTGAGCAGGATCCTTTGGATTTTGGGGGATTGGAGCGGCGGTTGGAAGTGGTGAGTGAATACAGGAAGTGAACGGCGCCAGGATGGAGGGTATGGTAGGTTAATAATACTCCACACCCATAAGCCCAGTTGCTTACTCTCTGGCAATGTTGCCCGAGTTGTACACAGCTAGTATAATGCTCATTATCAGGCAGTAAATACCCGAGCTAACGCTAATTAAGATTTGCACAGCGTTACTGATTTTTTAATTGCTCAAGCAACTCATCCAGTTGGTTGATGGCCATCGTCAGTCCCTCTTTCATGCCCATTTGAACGACCGTTTCTAAATCGGCCAGTGATTGATACGTCACTACTGTTTGCACCATTGTGTTTTCAGACAAGTCTGTGAACGTAGAATACCAGTCGGCAGTGGGCAGTTCGGTGCTCAGGTTGCCGTCTGCATCGCAGAATCCGTCGAGGGCTCTGAAACTTTCAACGGGCCGGATGGCAACATAGTCCATGCGCGCCCAATGTTCTTCGCCTTCGGGGCCGCACATGGCATAGAGCCAATGACCACTGTCCCGAAAATCCATGCTTTTGGTGCGGGCTACCCACGGTAGTGGCGCAAACCAACGGTCGAGCAGTTCGCTCTTCGTGTAGCAGTCCCAGACCAATTGGCGGCCTGCAGCAAACTCCCGGCGCACGGTGAGGGTGTTGTTTTCTTTGTCCACAAGGAAGTCGAATTGAAGTTCACTTTTCATTTTTTTCTGATTTTAAAGTTTGAAGTAAATTGTCAAGCTGACTGAAACGGGTTTCCCAAATCCGGCGAAATTGCGCTATCCATTGGTCAATCTCTTTCATTTTGTCAATGTCGAGCTTGTAGTAAATTTCCCTGCCCTGCTGCGATTGGTTCACTACTCCGCATTCGGTCAGGATTTGCAGGTGCTTTGAGACGGCTTGGCGGCTCGTGTCGAAATGCTCAGCCAGGGCGTTCGGCGTCATCGCCTGCACGGCAATCAGGGCAATAATTGCCCGGCGGGTCGGGTCGGCGATGGCCTGGAAAATGTCTCGTCTCATGGTGTACTATGGTGTATTGCGCAATCAAACGGTTGCAAATATAACATGCAATCAATTGATTGCGCATTTTTTTTCAGTGTTTTTTGAAAAAAAATTCAGGAGGGGACAAGGAAAGTGATCTAAGTATTTGAAAGGGAATAAATTGGCTGGCAGTTGAGTAAGTTTTTATTACAAAATTATCACACAATTTCATCCGTTTGTGAAGGAGGGCGGAAAGGAGGCTTCCGCTGCAACAAATTTTGAGGAAAATTGCTGAAATCCAGCTTCAGTTCGAGCGGCGATTTCATGTCGCCCATCAAAAAGCCCCACGGCTTCAGCGGTTCAATGCGGTCGAACAACAACTTGAGAATTGCGATGAGCGGAATTGCTAAAAACATGCCGGGAATGCCCCACAAAGCCGCGCCGGCAATCACGGCAACCAGGCTGACCAACGCGTTGAGCCTTACTTTTGCTCCGACTATCTTCGGCACAATGTAGTTGTTGTCCACAAACTGGATCACCGTATAGAGCATAAAGACATAAAGCGCAGACGCAGGAGATTTGGTTACGAGGGCCACGACCATAAACAAGGTCATTGCGATAAGCCCCCCGATGTAAGGAATAATGTTGAGCAAGGCCCCGATAATGCCGAGCAGGATGGCGTAGTCAATGCCGAGGATCAGCAGCCCGACAGCATTCATAACGGTAAGGATCGCCGTTTCTGCCAAAAGCCCATAGAGGTAGCTTTGGATAATGACTTGGGTCTCATTCAGAATTTCGGTTACCTTTTCAGTATTGTCTGAGCCGGAAAGTTTGTGGATAAACTGAACTAAGTGGGGCTGGTAATACAAAATCATAAAAATATAAACCGGGGTCAGGAAAACAAGCGCCAGCATTTCGCCCATTGTGGTAAGCGTCAGGCCAATGGCTGCACCGCTGTTGTTGATCACGTCATTCGTAGCGTTGGTGATCCAGGCGTTTATTTTTCCCTTA
This sequence comes from Saprospiraceae bacterium, assembly GCA_022841505.1. GTDB lineage: Bacteria > Bacteroidota > Bacteroidia > Chitinophagales > Saprospiraceae > JABWAJ01. The sequence goes on from JALHRK010000383.1 coordinate 5,841, forward strand.
CTGGTGTTGAAGTATTTGGACACCCATGCGATGGTCTGATCGAGGATTTCCTGAAATTTAACCGTCAGTTGTGGCCATGCTTCGCTTAGTAGCGAGGTCTGAGCCGATAAAAAAGCGATGAGCGCGCCCATAAGGAGCAGCAAAACGGCTAAAGTAAGGGCGACG
>JALHRK010000384.1 GCA_022841505.1 Saprospiraceae bacterium
AATATGGAGGGAGCCCCGATCAGTCGAAATATTTTGATGCTTCCGAAATTACAAAAGAGAACGTGCACCAATTGGAGGTGGCATGGATGTACCCTTCTGGAGATGAGCTTTCTTATTTTTTCAGTCCGATCATCGTGGATACGACCATGTATGTGATGGGAAAAAACTTTTCGCTCATCGCTTTAAATGTGGTGACCGGCAAGGAAATCTGGATTCATGCAAATCTTAAGGGATTGACAAGAAGAGGGATCAATTATTGGGAAAGCAAAGACAAAAAGGACAAGCGCCTGATTTTTACCCTCAATAATTCCATCCAGGCTATTGATGCCGTTACCGGGAAATCTATCACGAGTTTTGGCAATAAGGGGTATGTGGACATGCGGGAGGGCCTGGACCGAGACCCTACCTCCATCCGAAAAGTACAATCCATGATGCCCGGGGTCATTTTTGAAGATCTTTTAATTGTAGGCTCAGCTCCCGGTGAAGGTTATTTTTCGCCTCCCGGCTACGTGAGGGCTTATCATGTTGTGACCGGTAAGCTGGAATGGACCTTTCATACCATTCCTCACCCGGGCGAGTTTGGGTATGAAACCTGGCCCAAAGATGCCTATAAGTATGTGGGCGGCGTAAACGTTTGGAGTGAGATTTCAGTAGATCCGAAAAGGGGCATTGCCTATTTGCCCGTTGGGTCTCCCACTTATGATTTTTATGGCGCGGATCGGATTGGAAGCAACTTGTTCGGCAATTGCCTTGTGGCGCTGGATGCCCGCACCGGCAAACGGTTATGGCACTACCAAACCGTGCATCACGATCTTTGGGACTACGACCTTTCGCCTGCACCGCAATTGATAACGGTTAATCGCGACGGAAAAAGCATTGACGCGGTAGCAGTTGCCACCAAACATGGCTTTGTTTTTGTTTTCGACCGGGTAACGGGAGAACCGGTATTCCCGATTGAGGAAAAACCTTTCCCTGCCAGTGAAATGCCTGGCGAACAATCCTGGCCGACCCAACCAATTTCTTCACTTCCAGACTTTACCCGGCATGAAGTAACAAAAGAGACCCTAAATCCTTATTTCCCGGACAGTATAAAACAGCAATGGCACGCAAGACTTGAGTCGGCCAAATCCGGGCTGTACATTCCCCCTTCAGATCAATATGAAACCATCATGATGCCCGGTGCATTGGGCGGCTCCAATTTTGGCAATACGGCTGCGGATCCTCCAAAAGGAATGGTATACATCATGACACAGGAATATGCCTCTACTTACAAGCTCAACAAGGTAGAGCCTCCGAAAACAGACCTGTCCGTGAATCAAATTTCAAAAGTAAAATCGCTTTATGCATCCACCTGTCAAACCTGCCATGGAGAAAATATGAAAGGAGGCGTCGGGCCATCGCTGGTCAATGCCGGTCAATATATTTTCTATGGTGAGTTTAAAGACATTATCCTCAACGGCCAGGGGCAAATGCCCGGCTTTGCACACGTTGATGAAGAAACGATTAAGGCCCTTTACCGTTTTCTCGGCGGTACCCCCTCGAACTTCACCTTCCCCCCAAGAGCTAAGGAAGAACCCCTCCCCCAGGAAGGTCCGGTCGTAGCCTCAGGTGGAATTCCTATTCCGGCAGATGCTAAAAAATCGCCGCCCATGTTAGACTATCCTGAAGGCGTAGCCCATCCGGCCGACCGCTATGTTACCGATTACGGATTGGAGTGGATGGGGTTATTATCCCCGCCCTGGTCTTCCATTGTTGCGTATGACCTCAACAATGGAACCATTAAATGGAGACAGCCGGTAGGAGAAGATTCCTTATATGTCCAGGGAAATAAAACAAAAGGCGCTCCAAGCGGCACCCAGAGAAAGGGAATGATTGTAACCTCAACAGGCGTTGTATTTGCCACCGCCAAAGGAGGCAAGCTGTATGCCATGGATGCTGACAACGGTAAAATCCTGTGGGAAACCACCCTGAGCTATGAGTCTAACGCCCAACCAAGCATGTACACCCTGAACGGGAAGCAATACTTAGTGGTCAATGCTACCTCCAATTTCAGAAACGACAGTTACGATCATTCCAAAAAACCCGGTGCATTAAAAAGGGGCTATGTCGTTTATGCACTTCCCGGGAGCCAATGATGGGTGCGCTTAGAAAAGACAATTTTTTAAAACGTTCCAAACCAACTCTACTTCATGAAACGATTGCTTGCAATATTCCTGACCATCTTAGCAGGCTACGCTACCGCTCAACCTGTCAAAGACCGCATCAAATTCAATGATCCTGCTAAATACAGAGAATTGTCGTCGGTACACGCAGGAGCAGGGAAAATGGGATTTACCCAATTGATTGGCCACAATGACTTATCCACAAACTTTCTTTATTTGCATGCGGGCATTATCCAGGCCAAGTCAGGTATTGGCCATCATTTTCATCATCATATCGAGGAGATGTATGTTCTGCTCAGCGGCGAGGCAGAACTCACCATCAATGGCCGCACTTCGAAAATAAAAGCACCGGCTGTTGTGCCTTGCAAAATGGGGGATTCACATGCGATCCACAATCCATCCAAAGATCCTGTTCGATGGCTCAATTTTGCAGTAAGTCTTCACAAAGGCAAGCGGGATGCCTTTGATTTGGGCGATAACCGGGTTGGCGCCCCCCTTGATCCTATTCCGGGGTTTGTATCCAGCCGTTTGGAAAAAGACAAACTCAAGCCAAATGACCCTGCCTATAGCGGTAGCGGGGTGCTTTACCGCAGGGTAATCGGGCCTGAAATTTTCCAAACCGATTGGGATCATGTTGACCATGTAATCATTCCTGCAGGAAGCTCTACCGCGCCACATCTTTTGGAAGGTATTGAAAAAGTATTTTATGTCATAAAAGGTACCGGGGCCGTCACCATCAACGATGAAAAGGCAAGCATTAAAGCGGATGATGCGTTCTTCGGGGCTTTAGGTGAAAAAATATCCCTCGTTAATAATGGCGAAGGTGATCTTGAGCTATTGGTAATTGGGATTGCTGCTTCTAAACAAAAGAGCCTGAGCATTGCAAAACCAGGGTCTGAGCCAAAGGCGATGGTGCTGCAGATGGACTTTGTGGTGGAAAAAGAAAACGGGGAGGCTTTTGAAAAAATGTATTATTCAATCTATGTACCCGCAATGACCGTTCAGCAAGGTTATCTCAGTTCCAAATTATTGCGCCTTTTTCCCGAAAATATTGCCAAACAGATCGAAGCTGAGCCTACCACCTATAATTACCAGATCCAGATCTCCTTTGCCACAGAAGAAGCCCGCCGCAAATGGGTAGCCAGCGCCCAGCACCAGATCGCATGGCCGGCTGCTACGGCGTTGGCGAAGGAATTCAAGTGGCGGGGCTACGACGTGATGGGGGATGATGATCAAAAGTAAGCGCTTGTGTAAAGAGGCAAGGGGCAAGAGGCAAGAGGCAAGGGGCAATTTTGTTTCCCGGATGTTTTCGTAATTAAATCAGAAAAATTACGAAAACATCCAGCTTCGGGAAATTATTGCCTTTTGCTTTTTGAACCTTGCACCTTATTACTCCCCCCAAGAGCCTGGTAAAACTTTGATTTAACGCATCTTCACCCGAAGAAGATACTGGGTAGCCGTAATGAAAAGTGTTTTCCCGTCTGGCGTCAGGGCGCAATTGGCGGCGTTTAGATTATTGACCTTTATTTTTCCAATCAACTCACCCTTTTTTGTAAATATCCAGACCCCGCCAGGGCCTGTAGCAAATACATTGCCTTTTTTATCAATTTTAAGTCCGTCGCATCCTCCCTTCCCCTCTGCATTTCCCGGGGAATAAAACACTCGTCCGTTTTTTAATAAACCATCCGGAGCAATATCGTAGGCATACCATCCTCTGTTTTTTCCCTGCGTATTGGCCACCAATAGTGTTTTCCCATCAGGAAAAATAGCGATACCATTGGGCGCTTCAATAGAATCAACCAACAGGGTTACCGCTCCGGATTGGTCCATTTTGTATACGCCATGAAAAGGAATTTCCTTCATGGGATCTTTAAACCCTCCTTCAAAACCATAAGCAGGATCGGTGAAGTATAATTCACCTTTGGAAGACATAAAAAAGTCATTCGGGCTATTTAATTTTTTGCCATTGTACTCGCCTGCAATGGTCACAAAATTTGGCTTTGGCGCATTAATTGGCGCATCCATACCCGCTATTCTTCTGTCGCCATGCTGGCAAATCCATAATTGACCGTCTTTGGTTAACCAGAGTCCATTGGGGCCCATGAATCCTCCCCTGGGTTTGCTGCCTGTATACCCGGCTGGCTCCAGGTAAACTTCCTTGCCTCCGGCTTCCGTCCATTTATAAATCGTATTGGCAGGAACATCCGAAAACAACAGCATGTTCTCTTTTTCCAACCACAAAGGCCCTTCTGTAAATTTAAAACCCTCGGCAAGCACTTCTATCCGGGCATCTTTTTTGATGAGCTTGGAAAGTTTTTTGGAGGTATATTCAATCGTGCCGATATCTTGCCCGAACACCTGCATATAACCACCAAAGGAAATGAATAGCGCGATCAGGCACATATTCAATGTTATTTTTTTCATGACATCAGGTATTTAAGAGCATGTTGGTCAATTTCCCAACATGCTCCAAAGTTTTAAATCTTAAAGGCTTGCCGGGCAAGTAACTTCCAACCTTTTTTTTGTTTGGTCCATACCGTCAATATGCCCAGGTTGACATGAACTTTCCCAAGATCCGCAGACATCTTATGCCTGACAAGTGCGGTTTTACCAACAACAGAGATCGTCTGATCTGAGATATCAATTTTAGTGAAATCAGTTTTTCCGCTGGCGACCGCTTCAACAAATGCAGTCTTGTCTTCGATATTGCCACTTGAATGCCCATAGGTCAATTCATCCGCAGCGATTGCAGTAAGGGCTGCTCTGTCTCCGCTCAACAGCGCTTCTGTTAGTTGATTAACTGCATCCGCCACAGCTGCTTCCGCTTTAGATTGCCCAAATGAAAGCGTGGCATTCAATAAAAAGAAGGCAATTAGTACATTGTTTTTTTTCATCCTTTAAATTATTTAATGGCCAGCCGGATTAAATGGATCGCATAAGGCTGCACTTCCAATTGGTAATTCTTCAAAGTAAGGTCTGACTCCACAATCTTTACAGCAGGCGTTTTTCCGGGGTCGTTATAAGCTTTCAGGTCGTTGTGCTGAATCAGCCACTGCTTCCCGTTCTTTTCAATCTTGCTGTTCGCAAAATCAAAGGCGATTTCCTGTTTTTCAGCTTTTTCATTGACAATTGCCAGGGTCAGATAGGTCTTGTCGGAGCTCATGGCGGCTACGATGTCCAAGCCGGTCGAATGGACGTCCACCTTCACCGGAATGGTCCCAAAATGCTCGCGGTATAGTTTTAACGGCAGCCCGGTTGTTGCAAAACCAGCAGCGGTTGGCGTTGTTTTTATACAGCCGATTACATTAACAGTCTGGGCGTAATTGGCCATAAAAAAGAGATCGCTGTTGCGGAAATATTCGTGCAATCCTTTCGCAATGCCCAGCGCGTCCTGATGATAATAGCGCACGCCCAATTCACCGTATATATAATCTCCATACCAGTAGTTCCATTCATCCATGGCGATGCGGATGTTCTTTTGTGTCAGGCCGGGGATCGTATCCCGGTATTTGCGGTGAGCATCGGCTACTTCTTTGATCTGGTTGGCAACCAGGCCAATGTGTTCTGCCGGGTCTTTGGAACCAGTCGCATAAATATGTTCACTCAGCAGGTCCATGTGGTCGGCGGAACTACGAAGCATGGTTTCGCTCCATTCCCCAACGTGGCCAACACCAATGAGGCCGGCCTTAGGGTCAACGCCCCGGATTGCTTCGGCCATTTTATTGTGCTTTTTCACATATTCCGATAAGGGCATATGGCCAAGCTGCCAGTCACCATACATTTCATTGCCCACTGCCCACCATTTCACGGCATAGGGTTGAGGATGGCCGTT
>JALHRK010000385.1 GCA_022841505.1 Saprospiraceae bacterium
TCCGGAGATCAATGAAGCGATGCTGCGAGAAGCGCAACCGGAGGTTATCCTCTTGTCTTCCGAACCTTATCCGTTTCAACAAAAACATGAAGCGGAACTGCGAAAAATATGCCCCGACGCCGTAATTTGTCTGGCAGATGGCGAATTGTTTTCGTGGTACGGCAGCCGGCTGCGCTACTCTGCCACATATTTCCGTAATTTACACCAAGAATGTACTTTAAAATTATCATTCCATGAATAAACGTTACGCGCTGATCGGGTGGATGCTTTGGGTGACTGTTGCCGCAATGGCGCAGGCAGTCCCCGTTTCCAACGACGACCACATCCCCGGACAAATTTTGTTGCGATTGAAACCAACCGTTACAACCGCTGATTTTGACCGCAGTTTTACGGCCCGGTATCGCCCCGTCGCTTCCATAATACATGAGCGCGCCCTGGGGTCCAGGTTCAACATGCACCTGTACACCTTCAATCCGGCTGCTGAAGACGGACAAACCCTGCTCGATCAGGTTCGGCAACACCCGATGGTGGTTGCGGCCCAGTTCAATTATGTGATCGAACCCCGCACCGAGCCAAATGATCCGGCCTTTTCCCAGCAATGGACCGTTGAACGCATCGGGGCCCCACAGGTCTGGGATGTAACCACCGGCGGCGTTACGGCGCGCGGCGACACCATCGTGCTGGCCATCCTCGACAGCGGATTCGACATCAATCACGAAGATTTGCGCGACAATGTTTGGGTTAACCGCTCCGAAATTCCCGGCAACGGGATTGACGACGACGGCAATAACTACATTGACGACGTAAGGGCCTGGAATTTTATCAACAACTCCCCCAACCACATTCCGGATGCGCACGGTACTTCCGTTGCAGGCATTGCCGGTGCGAGCGGCGGCAACAACATCGGCATCGCAGGCGTAAACTGGAACATCAAACTCATGCTCCTGGCCACCGGAAACGTGGCAGATGTCATCGAAGCGTACGAATACCTCCTCGTTCAGCGCGAGGCCTACAACCAGACCAATGGCGCATCGGGCGCTTTTGTGGTGGCTACGAATGCTTCGTTCGGACAGGAGAAAAAGTTTTGCAGCGAACAGGCCCTGTGGGGTTCGATGTACGACCTGATGGGGGAAGTCGGGATTCTCACCGGCGCAGGAACAGCCAACAGCGCCTGGGATGTGGAAGAAGTGGGGGATATGCCAACGACCTGCACCAGCAATTTTATCATTGCTACGCTCAATACACAACAGGACGACCGGCGTTTTCAGGGTTCTGCTTTTGGCAAGGTTTCCATTGACCTGGGAACGCCCGGAAACGAGTCGCATACCATTAAGGTTGGCAATGAATACGGCAGCTTTGGCGGCAATTCAGCGGCAGCGCCCCACTTGAGCGGCGCAATTGCCCTGTTGTACAGCCTGCCTTGTGCCGGTTTGGCGGAAGACGCCCTGAGCCGCCCGGCAGAAACTGCCTTATTTATTCGCCAGGCTTTGCTGGACGGTGTTGATCCGGTGGCATCGTTAGCCAATGAAACGGCTACCGGCGGACGATTGAACGTTTTTCGCGCGATGGAAATCATTCAGGAGACCTGTGGCAATACCAGCGGCCCGTTGGCGCTGACCAGGGTGTTTCCCAATCCGGTTTCTTTGGAACTGACCCTTGAATACGAAGCGCCGGATTTCGACCCCGTGGCCCTGCGCGTATACAATACTTTAGGGCAATTGGTGTACAGCGATTCAATCCTTCCGGCCCGCTTTGGCCCCAAAGAGCAAAAAATTGACGTAAGTGGTTGGGCAACAGGGATGTATTTTTTCTCTTTGAATCGCGGGAAGGACATTGTTACCCATGCGGTGGCGGTTTATTAATTTTTAGTGCTGTCTATTTAGTGTCTGTCCATACAGTCGAGTGTCTGTACTTTAGATTGGCTAATCTAAAATTTACACGGAGTTTCACAGAGTAAACACGAAGTTTCGCTGAGTTAGATGTAAAACTCCGTGAAACTTATAACCTGTTGATTTATAGTTTGTCATGGAAAATGGAATGCCGCAAACCGAAACAAAGGTTGTTGGTTTTGGCACAAAAAAAGACCCCTGAACAAGGTCCAGAGGTCTAATTTTGAGTTAGTGTTGGTTAGTGATGTTTTATCACTGATCAGTTGCCGTTGAACAGGCTGCCCTCTTTCTGAGGTACACCAGCTGGTTGTTCCGGTTTAGCCTTCACGTCACCTTTGATCGTGAGGCGAATTTCTTCCTCGTTGATGTTGGTCGTCAGGGTTACCACTTTAGTGAAAGGACCAACCCGGTTTGTGTCGTAGCGAACCTTGATTTCGCTGGATGCTCCAGGGAGGATCGGTTCTTTCGGGTAGGTTGGAACGGTACATCCGCAGCTACCTTTTGCATTTTTGATCACGAGCGGCTCGGTGCCTGTGTTTTTAAATTTGAACAACCGGTATGGGTCAGCGCCTTGTTCGATGTTGCCGTAGTCTACGGTTTCAGTTTCGAACTTGATTTTAGCGCCGCTGGTCTGCTTGGGTGCAAGCGTAACCGGTGTTACTTCCTGTGCAACTGCGAAAGTGCAAACAGCTGCTACGAGTGCTAATACGGACAAAAATTTTTTCATCACAACTAATATTTTTTAGTTTAGGAAACGCTCACAAAGCTAAGCCAAATTCATAGCCCAAAAAAGAGGAGGGCGCTGAAATCGAGTTAATGATGTGTTAATGGCTGTATTCCTTATCTTTGTTCGTTCTATTGAGAACTCTTCAACCATTTAGCGGTTTGTAACTAAGGCATGAATTTTTTGCTTCAACATCTCGAATTACACATTGACGAAACTTCTTTGCTTCAGGGAGAACGCCTGCTGGAAGGGAATCGGATCTCCTATTGCGCCGAGCAGGAAAAAAACCTTTGGGTTGCCACCGTTGAAGCGGGGCGTCCTTACGAAATAGAAGTTAAGACCAGCCCATCCAGGGTGACTGCCGCCACTTGCGAATGCGAACGGTTTTTGGAGACAGAAATGTGTGGCCATATCGCTGCGGTTTTGCTCCAGGTGCGCAAACTGCAACAGGCCCGCAAAGAAACTGCCCGCCAAAATGCGCCCCCAAGGCGCATGAAGCTCAACGCCGAAATGATTCTGGGCGTAGCGCCAACAGAAGATTTACTGGTTTTTTTAAGGGAATATGCCCGGCAGGACCGCGCGTTCACCTTAGCCCTCAAAGCCCGGTTTGCCGGAATGGTCACCGGCATCGGCAGCCAGGAAAAATATGTCCAGATCATCGAAAGTGCCATTAGCATGGCGCGCAAACCAGACCGCACCCTGAACAAAAAAGGGAGCAACCAACTCTATGGCGCTGTACAGGAATTACTGGCGCAGGCAGAAGATCATTCCGCGCGCGAGTTGTATGCGGAAGCGCTGAATATTGCGCAGGCCATCGTTGAAAAGATACCGCCGGTGATGAACAAAGCGCAGGGGTACGAAGCTGCTTTGCGCAAAATGGTGGAAAAAGCCCTGGAATTGATCCATCAATTGGCCGAAAAAGCCCTTCCGCCTGCCCTTAGAGAAGCCCTCTGGCACTATTGCATCGAAGAATTCAGCCGGGTGACCCACCGGATGCACCAGTTCGACGACCGTATTTTTAAAATCATGATGGTACTGAGTGTCGGCATGCGTCAACAAAAGCAGTTGCTCGACTGGATGGAAGAACACTTAGTGCGTTACGCGCAGGAACAACGCGACCCGTCGAATATGGTCATCCTGCAATTGCAATGGGCGGAAAAAGTGTCAGGCAAAAAAGCTTTTTTTGACCTGGCTGGCCGGTATGCCCATTTACAGCCCGTTTTGCAGTTTGTGGTGGAGCGGAGTCTGCAATTAGACCAGCCCGCACGTGCCCGAAAAGTAATCCTTAACCTGCTCAAGACCAATAAAAAACAGGAAGATACCGGAGAAATAGAAGAAATGTTGCTCCGCATTGCGCTGCACGAAAAAGACGGGCCCGCTATATTTCAACACGCAAGGAAACGTTTTGTAGCCACGTTGCAGGACCCGTATTGGCAATTGGTGCGCACCCACACCCCGGAGAACCGCATAGAGGTTTTTGAACAACTCGTCGAAAGCTTGCGCAAACTGCCCGCTTCCCCCCAGAAATGGCTGGCGATTGCGGGGATTTATGCCTCAGAAGGGCGCTACGAAGATTTAATTGACTATTTGAGGCGCGCCAATTCCATTGAATTGCTGGCGCAATTCGACCATTTGCTGCTGCCCCGGTATGAAGAAGAAGTGGGGCAGTTGTACCGCATCCTGTTGCTGCAATACCTCAAAAATCACATCGGCTATCGGCCTTCCAAGCGCATCCGCGAACTCCTCGATCATTTAGTTGAGGTGGGCGCCCCCGATTTGGCGGCTTCCCTGATTACGTTGTTCAAAGCCTCTTACCCCGAGCGGCAGTCTTTGATGGAAGAGCTAAAACTGTACGGGCGATGAAAGTGGAATTCTGGTTTATTGGAAAAACCAACGAAACTTACTTAGAAGCAGGCATGGGCATTTATGAAAAACGGTTGCGGCGTTACCTGCCTTTTCAGGTGCAGTGCCTGCCGGATGTTCGTCAGGCTGGCAATCTTGCCCCCGAACAACTAAAAACGAAAGAAGGCGAAGCCATCCTTTCCAAAATTAAGCCGGAAGACCTGTTGGTATTGCTGGACGAAAAAGGACAAAGCTTTACATCGGAAGGATTTGCCCGCTACGTGGAGCAACAGTTGTCGGGGAGCAAACACCGGCTCATTTTTCTGGTGGGCGGAGCTTATGGCTTTTCCGGGGAAGTGTACCAACGGGCGGATGCAAAACTTGCGTTATCGGCCATGACTTTTTCGCACCAGATGGTTCGTTTGTTTTTTTTAGAGCAATTGTACCGGGCAATGACGATCTTGCGCGGCGAACCGTATCACAATACCTAACCCAATGATCTCTCTTACCCTTGTTTTGGTCATTATGACCGCGCTCGTTTCCTACCAGGCTTTCAGCCGGGACCGCATGATGAATGAACTGGCTTTTCATCCGGCATCCATCCGCGAATTTGGTCAATGGCACCGGTTTATCACCAATGGCTTTATTCATGCCGACTGGGGGCATCTGATCATCAATATGGTGGTGCTGTTCCAGTTTGGAGAATTTGTGGAGCGCTTTTTTATAAACGAAGTCTTTGTTTCGGAAACGGCCGGACGCATTGCCTTTCTCGTCTTTTACCTCAGTGCTATTGTAGCAGCATGTATCCCGTCTTACCTGCGCCACCGCAATAATTACGCGTATGCGGCGGTGGGCGCTTCCGGGGCGACCTCTGCGCTGGTATTTGCCTACGTGATCATCAATCCCTGGCAGATGTTCCTTTTTCCACCTTTGCCGGCGGTGTTGTTTGGCGTTTTTTACCTGTTTTATTCCTCGTATATGGATCGCCGGGGCACCGACAACATTGGCCACAACCAACACTTTTGGGGCGCGGTTTACGGCGCTGCTTTCATCGTGATTTCTTTAGCCGCAGTCCGCCCGGAATTGTTCGAGTTACTGCTCATTCGCTATCAGCAAATTCCTTTTTTATCAGAATAATAATGAAAATAGGATATGTCCATGAAGTCCAGTGTCTGTTCTTTAGAGTTCGAGAGCAAGGCACGCAAAGGCCCAAAATTGGGAGTCCCGCCCGTCGGACGGGATGACCAATTTTGGCCCTTCGCATAACGCACCTGAGGTGGCTGAGCGGAGTCGAAGTCATCGGACTATAAAGGCAGACACTAATTATACAAACATGTTTTTCGTCCTCTCAAAATTGCTGTACTTCCTGCTCAAACCTTCCGTCTGGATTGGTGGATTTTTGCTGTTTGCGGCCTTCGGGAAAGGGCCACGCTGGCGCAAACGTTCCCTGTACTTAGCCCTGGCCACGTATTGGTTTTTCAGCAACATATTTTTGGCCAACCAGGCCATGCGCCTGTGGGAA
>JALHRK010000386.1 GCA_022841505.1 Saprospiraceae bacterium
TTAATTGTTAATAATCAGCCCTTCTTCACTCCACCACCACCTTCTGCACCCCTGATTCCCCCGTTCGCATATCCCGGATTTCAAGGAAATATATTCCAGGGGGAAAATGCGCTACGTCGAGGGTGGTTTTCGGATTCACTTGTTGTAATGACAGTAAGCTGAGTCCGGCACTATTGTAAAACCGGATCGCCATTTCCTGTTGCGAATATCCATCCCATTCCACCACCAAATGTTTAGATGTAGGATTCGGGTAAATGCGGATATCATGTTCGGCCACAAAAGCAGTCGAAGAGATAAGGTCTGCCCCGTCGCAGTCTTCGTCAATGCCGTTGCTGGGTATTTCCGTCGCAGAGGGGTTAATGCCTGCGTTTTCGTCATCGCAGTCAACATCGGCCGGGTAGCCGTCATTGTCCAAATCCGGCATTTCCCAATATACCGTCAACTCCGGATGAAGTGAGGCATTGGGGTGGTCGCTGGAGGCGAAAAGTAAAGCCCTGTAAGGGTTTTGCTCATTTACCATGCTCAATGCCAAGCCATGGTTGCCCTCACCCAACGAGACAATATCTGCAATCAAGGGGAGTATGTCAATATCCAGATAATTCTGTGTTGGGCTTGTACTCTCCGGCACAATCACTTCATTCACAGCGGTAACGGCAGGCTTTGTATTCCAGGTAACGGCGTGTTCCTGCCAGGCGGTGGTCACTCTGCGGATGCGTAAATCATTGTCACCGTTATGTACACTAAAACTTTCGTATGGGTCGGTCGGGTTATAGTACAGAGAGAGCAAAGCTGAAGTTATCACGGCGTTTTCGGGAATTTGTGCTAAATCGAATTGAATCAGGGTATGTTTGAATACGGTGTTGCCCAGCCCCGTCCACGTATAAATAGTGTTACTTTCCAGGTCGCCACTAGTTTCGTTTGGGAACAGACTTATAAGCGTGGCATCTTTGCCCTCTGCTGAACCGGGTTTTAAGTTCAGGATTTGCTGAGCGTTGAGGTTGAAAAAAGAAAAGGATAGACATAAAAGAAGTAATGGTTTTTTCATGTTAATTCTTTTTGGTAAAGGCATGCAGGGCAGGCCGCCCTCATTTGTAAAGAGATTTTTTTATGTGAATGAGTTTTGCGTTAGCGGATTAGTCCCATTATGGCGGTGCGCCAATGATTAGACTTGTTGCGATGGGTCAGCGGTGTATAGCCCATTTTTAGCGCGAGATGATTCCCACCGCAACAAGTCTATTGAATCGTGGTTGTTAACCTAAATCAATATCAGTTGCCCCAATGACATCCCAGTCTGGCGGGTTCCCATCATTCCCGCCCTTCACCTCCACCTGCTGCTCGGCAGTGAGCTTCGCCGGCAGGAATTTCTCCAGCTTTTTTTCTTCTGATTTTTTCATGTTGTAAATGATTTTAAAAAATGACCCCTACTTCTTGTTGGGTGGTTTTGGGTTGGCCCACCTGGGGTTTTGGGGTTAAATTCCGGCGATGTCATCCCTGATGATAAATTGGGTAGTGTCATCTATGATGATATCATTCCCGCCCTTCACTTCCACCTGCTGCTCGGCAGTGAGCTTCGCTACCTGGAATTTCTCCAGCTTTTTTTCTTCTGATTTTTTCATGTTGTAAATGATTTTAAAAAATGATCCCTACTTCTTGTTGGGTGGTTTCGGGTTGGCCCACCTTGGGTTTTGGGGTTAAATTCCGGTGAGGTCTTCTCGGATAACGAACGGAGATAGCAGGCTATCGTCCTACGCCTTTCACCTCCCTGAACTTGCATCCGCTATCATTGACCGTGTGACAAGGATAGCTGCGGGTTGTACCATGCAAAGGAAACATCTTGCCCAGGAATTAACAATTTGCATCCCATAGCCGATAGCCGTTTGGCCATAACTATGACGTTCCATGTTATAACCATGTATGCATCCGGGCTGGCTGCACACTTATGGGTTTTTCCGGCAGGTTCGCAATTTTCGGAAGGATAATGGCTATTTTTGCCCGTAGAATACACCTGATATGAAATGGTTCGCCATCTTGCCGGTTCTTTGTTTTTCGATCCAGGGTATTACGCAAACGCCTGGCTATCTGCATTTTACCATTGATCGCGGGCTGCCCGGCAACCTTGTCTATTGCGCCCTTCAAGACCGGGAGGGCTACCTCTGGTTCGGCACCGACAAGGGGCTTGCCCGCTTCGACGGCGAGCATTTCAAAACCTACGGCGTGGAAGACGGACTGCCCGACCCCGAAGTGCTCGACCTCTACGAAGACCTGCACGGGCGGCTTTGGACGGTCTGCTTCCGCCAAAAACCAGCTTACCGGCTCAATGGGCGCTTTTTTACAGAAAAAACCGACCCACTGCTCGCCGGCATTTCCCACAATACCTTCGGGTTTTATTTTTTTGAAAAACAGGACAGCACCCTCTGGATAACCGGCGGCGACCAGGGTTTTCGCCTCAGCCCTCACGGGAGCTTGCTCGCCCGGCTCTATATGTCTCAAACGATCATCCTGCAAATCAAAAAAGTGGGCAATGACCTGATCGGGTACACCGGCGACGCACTGGTGTTGCTCGACTCGCTTGGAAATTTTTCCGAACTGCTTTTTAAAACAGGCAAATCAGCTTGGGCAAAAAGCTTTGCGACAAGTTCTGACCGCTTACTGTTGGCGCAAAATGACGGCACCACTCTGCTCGAGTACCGGGAAGGAAGCATTCATACGGTGGCGACCTCCCCCCTCGTTTTCCAAAAACTTTACACCGACCGCCGGGGCAGGTTCTGGGGTTGCTTGCCGGGCAAAGGCGCCGTCTGTTTCGACAATGCGGAAGGCGGTTTTTCCAACCCCGTCTGGCACCTGCCTGGCAGGAAGGTCACCAATGTTTACGAGGACAGGCTGGGCAATTTTTGGTTCCTCACGAGCGGCGAGGGGATTTTTCTTTTACCCCAAAAACAGGGCGTTTCGTGGCTGCCTGCCGATGGGCTGCCATCATCCAATATCCTCTCGCTGGCGCTCACCTCAAACGGAGACCTGCTTGCCGGCGATGACATTGGCAACGTCCTCCGCTTTTCCAGGGGGCAGTTCGCTGAAAAAATTGCCCTCGGCGCAAAAGACGGCTCCAACTTCGTCCGGCTAATCGTGCAGGAGCCTTCCGGCACGTGTTGGGCCGTGACCGACGAAGGTTTTTTTGAGTGGAAAAAAGGGGGACACCCCGCCAGATGGTCAGAAATAATGCGCCAGGGAGTGCGGTCGCACATCGGCTCGCCCAAATCATTGGCAATCAAGGATGGAAAACGGTGGCTGGGAATAAGCCTCGGCATCGCCACCTTCGCTAAAGGTAGCAGTTTGCCAGTCATGGCATCCGAAGGGCGGGTCACGGTGCTTGCTCACGATGCGGAGGGCATCCTTTGGAAAGGCGGCACGGAGGGGCTTTTCAGCGAGCGGGACAGTTTTCGCTACAACTGGGGCGAGCGGCACCCATTGTTGAAGAGCCGCATTGCCGCCATCCGTTCAGGCGGTCTGGGGCGGCTGTGGGTCGTCACCCCCGAAAGCGGGCTGCTTGACGTGCGGGTGTCTGGTGGCGATGTGCGGTCGGTCGAAGCCGTCAACCGTCGGCTTAGTCGCCCCGTCAAGGACATCAAAAACCTGTTCGCCGCTGCCAATGGCGACCTTTGGCTGGCGACCAACCGGGGCGTATTCCTGATTGACCAAATGGGGGAGGTTGCCCAGTTTACTACTCGCCACGGGCTGGCGAGCAACGAAGTGAACGACGTGCTGCGCACCGGCGACACGCTCTGGGCGGCTACGGCGGGCGGGCTTTCCATGCTTGTTTTACAGGAAAACGATGCGCCCGTCAACTTCAAAACGGCGCTGACAGGGTTCAACTACCAACGCCCGGATACGACATTTTTCCTTGATTTATCAGGCAAAAGCGACTCCCTTACCGCTATCGTGCTGCCACAGGACGCCCGTATGCCCGAAGCTTTTTTTGCCGGGCTGAACCGCCGCCCCACGGATGTACTGCACTACCGCCACGAACGGGTCGAAAAGCTGCTGCCCTTCCCCTATATCACCTTCGGTAACCTGCTAGACGGGCTGCGGGGGCGCCGGGACACCCTCGAAACCGATGGAGCCAGCCTGCTTTTCGGCGCCAGCCTGCTGCCCGGTCGCTACCGTTTCCGCTCCACTGCTTTCACCTTCGGAGGTCAGGGCGGCGAGCCGGTCGTATGGGAACTGACTGTCCTGCCGCACTGGGCACAAACTATTTGGCTGTGGCTGGCGGGTATTCTGGCGCTGTCGTTTTGGCTTTGGCGGTTTTACCGTTTGCGAACGAAGGTCTATAAAATGGAGACCTCCGTTTCACAGCTAAAGCTCCAGGCGCTCCGGGCGCAAATTAACCCGCACTTCGTCGGCAACAGCATCAACGCCATCCAGAAGTTTTTCTACCCGCCCGACCCCGAAAAAGCCAGCGACTATATTCACCTTTTCACCATACTGCTGCGCAAAACGCTGCTCTTGTCGGAGCAGGATTTTATCCCGTTTACCGAAGAGGTCACCTACGACCGGGAGTACTTAGAAATGATAAAACTGCGCTACGGCAGCCAGTTTGAATACGAAATAAGCGGCGTGGAGGACATACCGTCCGGTCTTCTCTTTCCAGCTATGTTCCTCCAGCCCATCCTTGAAAATGCGACTGTCCACGGCTTGGCGCCCAAAGGGGTGTCTGTTCTAAAACTCCATTTTTTTATGGAAAATAACCGCTTCCACTGCACGGTGACCGACAATGGGGCTGGCATCAAAACGTCAATGGAACGCAAGCGGACGAACCCGGGTGAAAGACCTTCCAAAGGAACCGAAATTTTAAAAAATAAAACTGCCATGCTCAACCGCCTACACCACCTCTATATGCGCCTCGAATGGCACGACCGCTCGGACTTGCCCGGCGACGGGGGGCACGGCACAAAGGCCGTGGTTTCTTTTTTGCCAAAAAAACAAGCTGCAATCCAATCAACATGAAAAGAATCAAAGCCATTATCGTGGACGATGAGTCGAGCGCTATCGAAACGCTACAAGGGATGCTCGGCACATTTTGCCCGCAGGTTGAAATCCTGGCGGTGGCTTCCTCCGTGGAAGACGGGCTGCTCGCCATCCGCTCGCATCAGCCCGACCTGGTATTCCTCGACATCGAAATCCCGCCTTTTGGCAAAGGCTTCGACCTGCTGAAAATGACGCCCGGCAACAGTTTCGGGGTCATTTTTACCACGGCCTATTCCGAATATGCCATCCAGGCAATCAACGAAGCGCAGCCCTGGGGCTACCTGATAAAGCCGTGCCGAGTGTCAGACCTCATACAGGCAGTAATGGCCGCCGAACAAAAAATGGCGAACAACCCGACAAGCGGCGTAAATGAGACCTCCGATTTGCAGGGTATCATCATCCCCGACAGCCGCAAGGGAAATATCGTCGTGTTTGCCCGTACGATACTCTATTGCAAAGCAGACGGCGGCAATACGGACATCTACCTGCTGCGCCCGGACAAAGTGGAGCGGATTTCGGCTTCCCGTTCGCTTAAAGAACTGGAGGCACAGTTGCCACCCCACCTGTTCTGCCGGACGCACCACAGCTATGTGGTCAATTTGCAGCACGTCGTCCGCTATCAGCGCACGGGGCGCAACGGGGTTATTTTCCTTCCGCACAACCACAAGGTGGATATTTCGGTGATGAAAATGGAGGGGTTCGAGGAGCAGTTCAAGAAGGTGTTGAAGGGATAATTGAAATATAGTGGACAATTACCCCGAAAGTTTCAAGGTCTATGACGCTTAAGGCATTGCCAAGTAAGACGGATAAGTTTTGACGAACATCCTGGTGGTTGCGCGAAGGTGCAAGTCATCCGGCGGATTTTTCCGCGCAGTAATTCTACCCGCTCTTCAAACTGCCACAGCAGGTAATCTGCGTAAGTGTACGTGCCGTTAGGGTCAAGTTGATCG
>JALHRK010000387.1 GCA_022841505.1 Saprospiraceae bacterium
TGCGGGCGGCGGCTTCTTCGATGCGCAATTTGGGCAAACCCTCCTCGATGGCTTTGGTCATGCCGCCCAGCGCTTCCACTTCTTCGATCAGTTCCCAGGCGCGGTTGGCCAATTCCGCTGTTAGGTGTTCGACGTGGTAAGAACCCGCCCAGGGATCCACGGCGTGGCAGATGTCGGTTTCCTGTTGCAGGTACAACTGCGTGTCGCGGGCAATTTTTGCAGAAAAATCGGTGGGCAAAGCCAGCGCCTCGTCCAGCGCATTGGTGTGCAGCGACTGCGTTCCGCCCAGCGCCGCCGCAAGGGCTTCCACACAGGTGCGCGCGACGTTGTTGTAGGGATCCTGCTCGGTGAGGCTCCAGCCTGAAGTTTGGCAATGGGCGCGCAGGGCCAGTGATTTTGGATTCGTTGGATTGAATTGTTGCACGATTTTGGCCCAAAGCATCCTGCCGGCGCGCATTTTGGCAATTTCCATAAAATGGTTCATGCCGATGCCCCAGAAGAACGACAGGCGCGGTGCAAAATCGTCAATCTTTAGCCCGGCTTTTAACCCGGCGCGGAGGTATTCCAGTCCGTCGGCTAAAGTGTAAGCCAGTTCAATATCCGCTGTGCCGCCGGCTTCCTGAATATGGTAGCCACTGATGCTGATGGAATTGAAGCGCGGCATGTTTTTTGCCGCGAAGGCAAAAATATCGGCAATGATGCGCATGGAAGCATCTGGCGGGTAGATGTAAGTATTGCGCACCATGAACTCTTTCAGGATGTCGTTCTGGATGGTGCCGTTCAGTTGTTCGGGTTTGAACCCTTGTTCTTCTGCCGCCACAATGTAAAACGCCATGATGGGAATGACTGCCCCGTTCATGGTCATGGACACCGACATTTTATCTAACGGAATTTCGTCAAACAGCGCTTTCATATCTTCTACCGTGTCAATGGCAACGCCGGCTTTACCCACATCGCCGGTCACGCGCTCGTGGTCGGAGTCGTAACCCCGGTGTGTGGCAAGGTCAAACGCAACGGAAAGGCCCATTTGCCCCTGTGCTAAATTGCGCCGGTAAAAGGCGTTGCTTTCCTGCGCGGTAGAAAAACCGGCGTATTGTCGGATGGTCCAGGCTTGCAGCGCGTACATGGAGGAGTAAGGCCCGCGCAAAAAAGGCGCAATACCGGCTGCGTAGCGCAGATGGCGTTGGTTTTTGGCAACGGGAACCGTAGGCACGGCGATCTTTTCCGGCGTTTGCCAAAGGTGCGATTCGCCTGCGGTCGTGTTCAGGCCAGGCCAGTCCCGGGAAAAAGTGAGTTTGCTGAAATCCGGACGCTGCATGGGGGATCAGATTAGAGTTGGTGGTATTAAATCGGGGCTTAAGCTACGGATGTTCCTGGTTTTTTGGGTGGGAAACGGGAAAAAATTTCATTTCCCCGCCAATGGCGCAAAGACGAATCTTCTTACTTCACGATCCATTCCACAGCCGTTAACCCATGCCCTTCCAGATAAGCATTCGCTTTTGAAAAGTGTTTGCAGCCAAAAAAAGCGCCGCCAGCCAATGGCGAAGGGTGGGCCGCTTCGAGGATGAGGTGCCGCGAAGCGTCAATGAGGGCCGCTTTTTTGCGCGCAAAATTTCCCCAAAGCATAAAAACCAAATGTTCGCGCTGTTCCGAAAGTTTGCGGATGACCGCATCGGTGAAGTTTTGCCAGCCGATGTGTTGATGCGATTGGGCTTGTTTGTGTTCTACAGTTAACATGGCATTGAGCAAAAACACGCCCTGTTTCGCCCAGGAACTCAGGTCGCCGTGAGGAGGGATCGGCGCGCCAACATCGGCGTTCAGTTCTTTATAAATATTTTTCAGCGAAGGAGGCGTTGCCACCCCGCGCGGCACAGAAAAAGACAAACCCATTGCTTCGCCGGGATTGTGGTAAGGATCCTGCCCCAGGATGATCACCTTGACCTGGGCAAAAGGCGTGCTGTCGAAGGCGTTAAAAATAAGTGGCCCCGGCGGGTAAATAACCTTGCCGGCTTCTTTTTCGCGCCGCAAAAAAGCAGCAATCGCCTGAAAATAAGGCTGTTCAAACTCGTTTTCCAAAACCGCCTTCCAGCTTGGCTCTATTTTTACGTTGCTCATGGTTCCAAGGTATTAGTATGCCAGCAATTCCTCCACCGCCACGGCTACTTTTTCAATAGAAAGCACCATCGTGCGCTCCAGCGTTTCGTTCAGCGGAATGGCCGGCATGTTTTCAGAGCCGATCGTGCGCACCGGCGCGTCTAAGTATTCAAAGCAACGTTCCGAGATGCGGGCAGCAATGCTTTGCGCAAACGTGTTGTTCACCGGTTCTTCCGTCACCACCAGCACTTTGCCGTGCAGGCGGGCTTGTTCATAAATGGCAGTTTCGTCTAATGGGAAAAGGGTGCGCAGGTCGAGGATCGAAAGCCGGCCTTCAAAACCTTTGGCGACATTCAGCACCCAATGCACGCCCATGCCGTAGGTGACGATCAGCAGCGATTCCCCTTTATTAACAGCGGCTTCGGAGGCTTCCAGCGCCAGCCGCGCTTTGCCGAAAGGCACCACATAATTTTCGTCCGGTTCGATGCTCCGCGCTGCTTCCGTGCCGCGCACTTTCGACCAGTACAAGCCTTTGTGTTCAAAAATGACCACCGGGTTCGGGTCGTACCAGGCTGATTTCAATAACCCTTTCAAATCGGCGCCATTGCTCGGGTAAGCAATTTTGATGCCCCGGATATTGGTCAGCACCGACTCCACGCTGGAGGAGTGGTACGGTCCGCCGCTGCCGTACGCGCCAATCGGCACACGCAGCACCATGCTCACCGGCCATTTGCCATTGCTGAGGTAGCAGGAACGGCTGACTTCGGCGAATAACTGGTTCAGTCCCGGCCAGATGTAATCGGCAAACTGCACCTCCACAATGGGTTTTAACCCTACTGCCGACATGCCGACCGTGCTGCCAATGATGAATGCTTCCTGAATCGGGGTATTGAAAACGCGGTGGTCGCCAAATTTTTGGGCTAAGGTGGCCGCCTCCCGAAACACACCGCCGAGTCTGCCGCCCACATCCTGCCCATAGAGCAGGCACTCAGGATGCTGGCGCATCAGTTCCTCAATGGCAAAAAGCGCACAATCCACCATAACGACGGGTTGTCCGCCTTTCGGCTCGCGAACGCCGCGCTCTTCAATTATGGTTGTTGGAGCGAAATCGTGGGTAAATAAATCTTCCGGGCGGGGGTCTTCTGCGGCTTTCGCCAATTCAAAGTCCGACAACACCGTTTGCCGCGCTTCGCTTTCTATTTTAGCCAACGTTGGTTTGTCAATACCCGCTTCCCGCAGCCGTTCCCGCAATTGCGGAAAAGGGTCGCGCTGCAGGTGTTCCTCCAAATCGTCGCGGTACCATTCCTTCCGCACGCCGCTGGTGTGGTGGTTGAGCAAGGGCACGCGGGCATGCACCAGAAACGGGCGGCGTTCCTCGCGGATGATCGCCAGCACGTCCTGAAAAGTTGTGTAGCAGGCTTCAAAATCGCTGCCGTCTATGCTGATGGCTTCCAGTCCTTTAAACCCGGCTGCGTACTCGGCTGCGTTCTGTGCACGGGTTTCGGCGGCATTGGCTGAAATGTCCCAGCCGTTGTCCTGCACCAGATAGAGGATAGGAAATTGGCGCAAAGCCGCCATTTGAAAAGCTTCCGCGACTTCTCCTTCCGTGACGGCGGCATCGCCCAGCGAGCAGACCACCACCGGATTGTTGGCGCCTTTCGGCGAAAGCCCCATCCTTTCCCGGTATTGAACCCCCATGGCCGCGCCGGTTGTGGGAATGGTTTGCATGCCCGTTGCGGATGACTGGTGCGGAATTTTGGGCTTATCGGCGTCGCGCAGGCTGGGGTGGCAGTAATAGGTGCGGCCACCGCTGAAGGGGTCGTCGCGTTTGGCCATCAACTGCAACATCAGGTCGTAAGGGCGCATGCCAATGCCCAGCAGCATGGCGTCGTCGCGGTAATAAGGCGAAAGCCAGTCCTGCGGCAACAATTGCATGCTCAGCGCCAATTGCACTGCTTCGTGGCCGCGCGACGTGGCGTGGACGTATTTGGAAGTAAATTTGAAATTTTCTTCGTAAACCTCCGTCATGGCTTTTGCGGTTGCCATGAGGCGGAAGGCGCGGAGGAGCGTTTTTTTATCGGTGGTGACATCAGTATTGGTCATGGCTTCATTTGTATTTAAAGAAACTCGCCAGGCAAGGCATCCAGCGTCTTCACAAACCGCTCCCTGTTGAACGGCGCATCCGATTCAAATACAACCTGAAATTCCTGGGCAATACAAATCGCAAGCATGTTCATGGCGTCGCGTTCCGGAATGCCTTCCGAGATCAGGCGCTTCAAGGTTTGCGCCGTTTCGGGCGGGTCATTTTTTTTTAACTGTTCGTGTACCACATTGAGGAAAAGGCCCTGCAACACCCGGGTATCTTCTTTAGGCTCTTTCATGTTGTTTTTTGTTTAAATGCCTGAATTGCGTTTTTGGTGAAATCCGATAGCACCAGACTCCCGCTGATTCCGGCGCGGATGGCCAGCACGTCATCCCAGTCTTCTGTGCCTTCCCAAAACACCCGCTTTAGTTGTCGAAGGGCGTCCGGATTATAGCTGCTGAGGGATTTGGCGAGGTGTGCTACGTAAGCATCAGCTTGTTCAACCGTTGGAAAAACGTCGTTGTACAAACCTTTTTCTTTGGCCCATTCGGCGGTTTGCCAGTCGGAAGGCGTCAGCGCCAATTGCTGGAAGGCGCTTTTCCCAACCTTGCGTTCCACCACCGGCCCGATGACAAAAGGCCCAATGCCGACTGCCAACTCACTGAGCCGGATGGTGGCATGGTGGGTGGCGATGCAATAATCCGTCGCGGCGGCTAAGCCCACGCCACCGCCGATGGCTTTGCCCTGAATGCGACCAATGATGGGTTTGTGGCAGCGGCGCATGGCGTTGATTACCCGCGCGAAGCCCATAAAAAAGGCCCTGCCGCCTGCGTAATCGGTGATTGCGGCCAATTCGTCAAAACTCGCGCCGGCACAAAACGTTCGATCGCCTTCACTTTTCAGGATGACCACGGTGATTGCCTCGTCTGCGGCTACGGCATCAATGGCAGCCACCAGTTGATCCAGCAAATAACCCGGCATGGAATTGTGAGCGGGATGGAAAAAAGTTATGGTTGCAATGCCGTCAAGAGCAATTGTTTGTACGGAACCGGATGGTGACATGTAGATTGACTTGAGTTGTTGTATTGAGAAGAGTTTGTTCGGGTTTTTCGAACAAGCTCTAAGGCGAACCGCGGCGCAAAGGTAGGGTTTTTTAGTCAAAAGACCTTTTTCCCGGCAATCTCCTCGGTCATTTCCAGCAGGTTCAGCGCTTCATCGTACAAGGCATCTAAGGCAAATACCCTTCCTTCCACGATGTATTGATAAATCAGCAGGTCGGTGGGCGGCGTTGGAATGCGCGCTAAATCGTCAAAAGCGATCCACTCCAGCATCCCCTCGTCGCAGGGCGGAGGGGGCAGGTAGTCAATATCGGAGAGGTAGATATGGCATTGCCAGTTGTAGTCGGCGGGAGAGGTTTCGGTCAGTACGCCGCAATAGTGCAGGTTGTCAATCTGAATGCCGGTTTCTTCCAGGGTTTCCCGGCGGGCAGCATCCATGGGGCGTTCAAAGGGATCCAGCTTGCCGCCAACGGGCACATATTTACCAACATGCGGGGGCCTTGCCCGGCGCAGCAACAGGAGTTGGTGGCCATTGCGCAGCACCACCATTGCCGCTGTTCTTTTTAATCCAATTGGAATGCTCATGGTTGCAGGTTTAGCATGTGAATGAGGGGGAAATTGGCAAGGGGCAAGGGGCAAATTGGCAAGGGGCAAATTGGCAAATCACAAAAATTCAATCAATTTGAATACAAGTACCCCCATTGCATATTTGCCCCTTGC
>JALHRK010000388.1 GCA_022841505.1 Saprospiraceae bacterium
GTGTTCTAATTGTGCGGTTCGGGACTGGAGGGCAACCCGCGTTTCTTCAATGAGGGTCGCCTGACGACGGCGATGGCGTTCATATTGGCGCAGGTATTGCCAGCGCTGAAAAGCATCGTTGAGTCCGTTTGCAGAAAAAAGGAACAACAAGCCGCTTTGGTTTTGGCGCATGCGGTGGGCCCGGCGCAACAGTTCGGCATAATCTTTTCTGAGCTGTTGGATGTCTTCGGAAAGGGCGGCAGTGACTTCCTGTGCCCGCTGAATGCCCGCTTCGGCGTGTTCGATTTCGTCCTGGAGGGTGTGAATGACCTGCCTGCGTTTTTTGATTTGTGATTGCAGGGCGAGGTAGCGATTGAGGTTGGCTGCTTTAGTCGCCTTCGTTTTGTCGAGTTGGGTACTGGTTTTGTCAATTTCACGCAGCAAAGACTTGCGCTTGTCTTCCAATTCGCGGCGGTTTTGCGAATGAAGCGCAGGCAACGCCAAAAGCAAACACAGGAACACCCACAGGATTTGGCCGGATGGCCTAATCCATACGCGTATATCTTTCGGGTATCTCAAAATGTATCTCAATTGGGTTGTTGATCTCAACCGATGAAAAACTGATTTCCGCATTTACCTTGCCCGTTTCGCGGCTGTTTAGTTCTAATTGACGAAGGTAAGAAAATTTTTGATTTCCTGTCAAATCCGCGTGCTCCTTTAGTTCCAAAGCCATGTTGCGGCCCGAACGGCCATCGCTCAACGTGGTTTTTTCGAGCAGGAGTTGCTTCCCGTTCATCCAAAAATGGTTTTCTCGCATTTCGTCTTTGCCCCAAAGGTGGTACCCGCTTTCGGCTGCTTCCAGTTGCAGATTTTTCCGGGTAAAAAACACCGGATTGCCCAGCAAAAATGCCTGAAGCATTTGCAGGTTGGCGGGTATATTGAGCGAAGATTCCAGGTAACTCAGGTCTTTGATGTCGTATTCGTTGTTGAGCCGATCAAGGATGTACACAGAGTCACGGGTGACCTGCATACGCGCTACTTCAAAACCCAGTTTTTTGACGGCAATCCACAAAATGCTGTCTTTCCGCATTTTGATGGTGGCGTTGGCCGAAATGGTTTGATAACCATCATTATACGAAATTTTGGCTTTGGCGTCCAGCCACTCGGCATGCACCTGATTCCGGACGAGCTGGTCCATCATGGCCTCCGGGGTATTTTCTTTCAGGCTGTCGCCCGTCACTGCTTTTTTTGGGGTACAAGCGCCTAAAGGCAACAACAAAACCAGGGTACCCACAAATAAAAATTGCTTACTGTTCATAAAGTCGGCGGTCTGTGATTTTTTTATCCAAAGTTTTCGAGCGGCTGCCCTTTTCTTTTGCTTTCGTCCAGTATTGGAAGGCGGTTTCTGTATCTTTCAGTAGGTACAGCACATCGCCATAGTGTTCGAGGATGAGTGAATAGCGGTCGCCGCCATTCTCCAAAGCCTTGCCAATCCAGGTTTTGGCGCCCTGAAGGTCTTTCGTGCGGTAAAGTACCCAACCGTAAGCATCCTGTATTTTAGCCTGTTCCGGCGCGAGCTCATTGGCCATGGTCGCCATTTGTTTTGCGCGCTCTAAGCTTTCTCCGCGCAGCGCTAAGCAATACGCGTAAGCGCTCAGGGCCTCCGCCGATTTTGCATGCAAGGCCAGCGCCGCCTCAAACGCTTCGTTGGATGCAGTTGCCTTACCGGCTTCGGCCAGGGTTTTGCCCATTTGAACGCGGATGTCTAATTGTAGCCGGCCGTCTTTACCCGACATGAGCAAGGCCTGTTCGAGTGAACTGAGCGATTGCGGGAACCGCCCCTGTTCAAATTCAGCTACCCCGTGCATGTAATAAATAAAAGCTTTGTTCGGAAAAATATCCATTGCCTGTTCGGCTGTGCTGTGGACAGCTTTGTAGTCGGCCATTTCTGAATGGATGCGCAGCACCTGCTCCCAAACCAAATAAACCGTTTCGTCCAATTCCAGCGTCTTTTTATACCTGGCCAACGCTGCTTCGGGCTGACCGGAATAGTAGAGCAAATCGGCGTGCGCGGCAGAGGCTTTTGCTTCGCCGGGATGCGTTGTCTCCAAAATTTGGGCAAGTTCGATGGCAGCGGCAGCGACGTTTTTGTCGCCCGTGTCGGCCACTTTATTGATGTAGGGCAGCAACTTGGCTATTTTGTAATCAATGGAGACATCCGCTTGCCCAAATACCGTTTTCAATGATGCCAGGAACTGGGCGTCGTTGCCGGTTTGGCCCGATCCGGCCAACGCAATGCTGGCTTTAGGGTCGTTGATGTTGATTTTGAGGATGGTGCGGTAAACCCCTTCTGCGAGTTTGGCCTCGCCAATTTGTTCGTAATACGCAGCCAGCAGGTAATAATTTTCGATGTCCTTAGGAAAAGCCTGCACTAAGCGTTCCAGTTCAACAGCTGCTTTTTTGCTGTCGCCAATGCCCACATAAAGCGAGTGTTTGCGGCGGGCAATTTCTTCCGTCAGGCCGGAGCGCTTTTCCAAATCGTCGTAAACTTTGATGGCTTTGGGAATTTCGTTGGCTTTGAGCAGGAAATATGCCCATTTGTAGTAGTATTCTTCGTCGTTGGGCGACTTGCTAACCAAGTATTCATAAACGCCGGCGGCTTCTTTGTTTCGGCCAACCTGCTGGTAAATATCGGCCAAAAACCGGCGGTACCAATGGTTTTCCGGGGCGATTTCCACCGCTTTTTTCGCAAAACGGATGGCTTCATCGTCAGCTCCTTTGACATCGTGCAGGCGCGCCAGTTCGTAATAGGCGGCGTCGTTGGCGGCGTCGTCTTTCACAACCTGCTCATAAAGCTTAATGGATTTGTCGTAGTTCCCCAGAATTCGCTCTAAGTTGGCTTCGATCAGCAGCTTTTCAAGGTTGACGGTTTTTTCGTCTACCTGCCCGCTTTGCGCCTGAATTTTTTGCAAACCGCTCCCGGCTAGGAGCGTCGTTCCGGTTAAAAAGAGTAGTTTTACCCAAATGTTCATAGTAATATCCGGCATTGTGATTATTCAAATAATTGTCGGGGACGCGTACTTTTGTTTGTGTTGAAAATCAGTTGCTTTGGCCATTTGCATTCATACCTATCAAGTACAATCGCAACCGGCAATTGGTTTTACCCAATCCTTAAATAATAACGGCAAACGATTTTATCAAATTGCTTACGCAAAGATAGACCTGTTTAACTGCAAACTGATACCAATGTCCACTTTACTCAAAGATGTTTATAACGACGCTTTTTTCAACCACTTTACGGCTTCCTTGTCAAAAGCTGTGCCAAAATTTAACAAACAGGCATTTCTGAGTGCTGTGTTGGATGCGGAATGGCCGGCGCGCGAACTGAAGCAGCGCATGAAGCACATCGCAACCGTGCTGCACCGCGTGCTTCCCGGAACTTACGAAGACCAGCTTGGTGTCATTGACCGGATTATTGCGCACTTGTCGGAAAACCGCCGCAATGACCACGGTTTTGAGTACATGTTTTTCGCAGAATTTGTGGAGCTGTTCGGTCCGCCGCATGTGGAAGCTTCCCTCCGTGCCATAGAATCCATTACGCAGTTTACCAGCTGTGAATTTGCCGTAAGGCCCTTCATCAAAGCGCATCCGGAGCAACTGATGCGGCAAATGCTGGCCTGGTCGGAACACCCGCAACACACCGTGCGCCGTTTTTCGAGCGAAGGCTGCCGCCCGCGTTTGCCCTGGGGAATGGCCCTGCACGCGTTGCAAAAAGACCCTTCACCGATTTTACCCATCCTCGAAAATCTGAAAAACGACCCTTCCGAATTTGTGCGCAGAAGTGTGGCCAACAACCTCAACGACATCGCCAAAGACCACCCGGCACTGGTTTTGCAAATTGCAAAAAGCTGGCTGGGTCGCAGCGCTGAAACCGACTGGGTGGTGAAACACGGCTGCCGCACCCTCCTCAAACGCGGCAATGCGGAAGCGCTGGCACTGTTTGGCTGGGCAGAAACGGCAGCTGTTCAAATCAAAAATCTGGAACTCAAAAACCATACCTTCCCGATCGGAGCGCATTTGGAGTTTGCGTTCGAGCTGCAGCACGACGGCGACGGCCCCTGCGACCTGCGCTTAGAATACGCCATTGACTACCTGAAATCGAATGGGAAGCACAACCGCAAGGTGTTCAAAATTACGGAGAACAGCTACCACCCCGGCGAAGTGTACCGCATCAGTCGCCGGCAGTCATTTCAAGACATGACGACCCGAAAGCATTACCCCGGCCTGCACCGGTTGGCGATTGTGGTGAATGGGAAGGATCATGATGGGGTCGAATTTGAACTATTATGAAAACGCCTATGTGGTAAAAAATTGCTTTCAAATTAATATTGTAATTATGGACGACTCCATCCTCCTTTTCCTTTGCGGCCTGCAAAGCTTCGCTTTAGCCGTTTTTCATCTGTTTTTCTGGAAAATACTGCGCTGGAAAACCGAATTGGCAAAGCTTGGCGTCGTCAATCGCGGCGTGATGCAAATCATGAATGTGCAGTTGATTGCGCTGTTTATAGCCATTGGCGTGGCTTGTTTTTATTTCGGAGGAACCTTGAATGATGGTGCAGTCGGCAGGTTTTTCTTAGGCGCGATCGCAGCATTTTGGGGGTTGAGGCTGGTGCAACAGTTCATTTTTTTGAAGCAAAATCATTGGGTGATGCACGTACTTAGTACAGTGTTTGCGCTAGGGGCCGTGTTGTTTGGCTGGGCAAGTTTCGTCTGATTCTAGGTTGCCCAAGTGACCGGGTGACTTCGAGTCACCCGGTCACTGATTCTGAGGTGAATCCAATATGGCCTGTTCCTTTTTTGTCAATTTAGCCTTCACCAAATCGTATGCTTTTCGCAAATACTGCGCCCACTCTTTGTCCGTCAGGCAATCAAAATCCGTCACCTGCACCCATTTGAATTTTGCGCCGCCATAAGGTGCAGCAATGACGCCGGGCCGTTCGCAGAGTTCCTCAAACTCCTCGTCTGCGGCTTTAAAATTGGCCCGATCTAAGTTTTTTAAATTGGAAGAACAAAAAACTTTGCCCAACACCATAAAACAGAGTTGGTCGCCGTATTTGATGCCCTCGCTTGTTCCCGGAAGGGAGAGGCAGAGGTCGCGTAGTTTTTCGATATCCATACAAAATAAAATATATGCTGTTAAACAGTGCGTTAGACTGGGTTTATGTTAATTTTACTGCATTCAAGTCACGTCAAACCAACCAGAAATATGAACGGTAAATTTGCACATTTAATCCTGCTTTTCATTGCCTTGTCGGCAAATTTCAGTTGCCAAAGCCCAGCCGCCGAAGTTGATTTTGAAAAAGAAAAAGCCGCCATAAAAGCCGTCATCGCAAAAGAAACGGAATCTTATTACCAACAGGATTTTGAAGCCTGGAAAAGCACCTACCTCGATTCGCCGCAATTCAGAATGAATGGCTATTGGGAAGGATTTCCCGAAAAAATTACCTTCCACAACGGGTTTGAATCGCTGAAAGCCATGAAAAAGGCCCAATTTGAGGCGGACGAAACCCTTTGGAAAGGCTCCACGGAAGAAAGAAGCAACGAAAATTTCAGGATCACCGCAGAAATGGCCTGGTATACATTCGATCAGTATTCCTATGAAAAAGACACGCGGAAATTCTTAGGCAAATCTTTGGAAACCAGGATTTTGGAAAAGCAAGACGGGCAGTGGAAGATTGCGTATTTGGGGTATCATTATTTTCCGATGGAAGAGGAGGAAGCTAACTGATTTATATATGAACGATTCAACATCCTATACCACCATCTCCGAAGCCCAGCTTGATGTTTGGGAATGGAAGGAGAAAGCCGCAGAAAGTGTCATGCACTTGCCTGTTGGGGAGCGTATTAAATTTATTATGGATCGCGCGAAAAAGACCGTTGACGAGCTTCAAAGTCAAGGTG
>JALHRK010000389.1 GCA_022841505.1 Saprospiraceae bacterium
GGGGGTATCGCGCCGTCTAACTCCGGGGTGACATACACGCCACAGGGCAACTCCGGAGCGGGTATTGAAAGCGGGATCGCTTCGGGGTTTTCGCAGGGGTTGGTTCCTGCGCGCACAAATATGTTGATTCAGGACGGGGACACGGTGAATGATTTGCCCGTTGCAAGTGTTCCGGCTGATTCGTCTTACTCTGCCGGTGATGAAATTATTGTAATTGACCCTAATACGGGGCTATCTCAAGAATTTACGGTTGACGATATTGCTTTTGCTGGAGATACAACAATAGGAGTCGTAAACGGCACAGCGGATCAACGGCTAAATGTGAGTTCATACATTCTCCACACGCCGGAGTTTTTGCTGGCAAATTATGGTTTTGTTCGGCGCCATTACCAGAAATTCAGGCTATTTGATTACAATACGCCAATTGCGACAACTGACCCGCTGGGAGAGTTTTGGCGAATTGAATTGATAGGTGGGTTTGTTGGGAGATATATTCAGGGGTGGGTTCTTGAAGTTGGGCAAGTAGGCACAGCAACAGCGCTTTACACGCTTGAAGTTAAGAAAAACGGATCAACCCATATTTCTGTAAACTTTACCAGTTTAACAACAACGGCAAACCTTTGGGAAGACGTTGACGGGAGCGCACCCCTTGCAAACTCCGACGTGTTTACATTCAAAGTAACACGAACGGACGCAACAGGCGCAACAAATGCAAAGGGGCTGAATTTTACGTTCATTATGATTTAATTCCACGATTATGAAACACATACTAACTTTTTCTTTCCTACTTTTCACAGTTTCGGTTTTCGCTCAATACCCAGCGACACCGACCACAAAACAGGAGTTAGGGCGGCAGACAACCGGAGACGGGTTGATTTTCCGGGGATCAGGCGCGCCAAATTACACGCCGGTCAATAATCGCAATGCCTGGATTTATTACGATACCACAAACAACAGGCTTTTTAAATCCCGCTTGGGGTCGTGGTCGCTGATGATTCAGGACACCAGCGCTTTCAATGAAATTCAGATGCCGTATATTGTCAACGACACACTTTATTTGACCAACAACGTCACAGGGGAACCATTGACCGCATACGTGAACCGGGTTTGGCCTATTGCGGCGCTATCTGATACGACAACAATCACCGGCGAAAATCAGGGAGATGTTGCGTTTGTGACAGGAGGCACGGCGGTAGCGTTTCGGGGTTCGGCTTATTGGAATCCGTTTTCAGGTGGGGGTTCGTTTACTGATTTTATTGTCGCTGCCGATTCTGGGACGCCGGCAACGATTTCAGGCGGGGAAACGGTGAAGACGGCAGGCGGGTACGGGGTTAATACTGCGATTTCCGGGAACACGGTAACAGTAGAGGCTGACACAGCACAGGTTGCCACGCCTTATGATTTGTCGCTGAAGACGTGGCTTAAGCCTGAAATTCAGGCCGGAAGCTCTGTAAACGCAAACGGATTAGGAAGTTTTACCCAGTCTTTTAATATTGGAGATATAGGGTCTTTTTTACTTTCAGCCAACTCCACAACAGGGGCAAACCCAGATGATAGTGCATACTTGCAAGTATTTGATGCAAATAGTGCAGCGGGGGTAGAAGGGTTAGTTAATAACCAAACTTTAGGACAAAGCTCCCTTTATCTGGGATACAAAAAAGATGCTTACGATTCAGCTGGTGACACGACAACGGTTAATATAATCTATGGATCAGCCGACAGTACAACGGATTTGCAACACCGCATTGCCTTTTATAAGAACAAGGATTTACGCATTAGTTCAAAGCACATCCAGCTTGGCAAAATTTCCGGCGCTGCCGACGCGGGGAAAGTTACAATTTCCTCCGACACCCTGATTGTTTCCGGCCTATACCCCGTGGGCGGTTCGGGTGACTCGGTACTCGTCCGGGACGCAACGACCAAGCGCATCGAGCTACGGGCGCAAAGCGATATTTCAGGCGGGGGTAGTGGCATCACCGGCCTGACCACAAACAGGATACCTTACGCCTCGTCTTCCACGAGCATTGCCGACGGGTACTTGCTCCAATCGGCGGCGGGCCTGACACTGGATGCGAATCTCGCCTTACGGCTTACCGGCGGCACAACGGCAAGCAGGCCCACAGGCGCGGCAGGAATGATGTATTACAATAGCACAAACGGTTGGTTTGACTTTCACAATAACACAAGCTGGTTTAATCCGCTTAGATCCGGCGTAGCTTCTGGGTTGGGCACGGCGGCAAGGGTGTTTTACGCGGACGCGAACGGTGCAGCCGTTGCGGATGATCTGTTTTCATGGAACGCCTCAAGTAATTGGTTTGGAGCCGGAGTTGCCGCGCCTTCTTTCCCCTTAACGGTTGGGTTTTCCGGGGGAGCTGGCGACAATTCCACGCCCATCGGGTTAATACCTGCATCCGGTGTTAAATTTCGCATAATTTCTAACAGCACAAATATTACAGAATATCAACTGCGCACCAATATAGATGCGCAGAACAATATTGACGACAACACAAAAACAAGTTGGGCGGTACGTCTTGCCTCTACGACCGACGCCACGGGGGCGGAATACTCGGTATATAACTGGCCAGAAGGCGCAACATCAGGGCAGTTTCGCGCACTATGGGCTTTGCGCACCGGGGGCATGGTTGTAGGTCGCAGCGCAGCGGGTAGCGTTTTCCCTTCCGGCGACTTCGTGGCCCGATTGAACGTAATTTCATCAACAGCAGCGGAAAAAGGGCAGGTAATACGGGGCGCAACGAGCCAAAGCGGGAACCTGTTAGAATTTCAGTCAAGCGCAGCGGCTGCGCTTTCTGTTGTTAATGCCACTGGTCAAGGTGGATTTGGTACGTCAAACCCGGATAGAAATTTGCACTCCGAACTATCCGGTTCCGCTACAACCACAATCGGCTACCCTTTCCGGGCGTCGCACATCACAAGTGGCACAGCGGCAGCGGGTTTTGGTTCGGGAATCGAATTTGAGGCTGAAAGCGCAGGAGGCACGAACCGGGCAAGTGCAGCAATCGAAAACCCATACACCACAGCCACGGACGCGGCAGAAGTGAGCGATCTCGTTTTCAAGACCATGCGGGCGGGTACGCTGACGGAGGGATTGCGCAGCTTCGGAAACGGAACGCTAAGACCGGCAACGCTGACGGGGACAGCCACAAAATTAGTTGGGGCAACTTCAGACAACACACTGACAGCAATAGCCGCAACAATCACAACAGCCGGAACCACTGGAAATGTAACGATAAACGCACTTGCAGGAACGGTCAATATAGCGGCGGCGGGAACGACAGTAACGGTAACAAACAGCAACGTAACGGCAAACAGCCTGGTATTTTGTACACTTCGCACTAATGACAGCACGGCAACGGTGAAAAACTGCGTTCCGGGGGCGGGTAGTTTTGTCATTAATTTAGGAGCAGCAGCCACGGGAGAGGTTTCCATCGGCTTTTTTGTAGTCAACTAAAAATTAGAAACATGAAACGGTTAATTTTCTTTGGAGTTTTTGCACTGTTTTTGATTCCGGCAGCGGCGCAAACAGTCATAACGGATAGCCTTGCGCCTCTTTTTTTGGTCGGCAATGTTCATTTTCAGACGCGGTACGTCATCCGGGATAATGGCGAAAGCGAGGTAATTACAACGCGCATCGGGGACACGGCAACGGTGAAAAACTTCCTGCTGAATCAGGCAATTGACGCCGGGCGCAGTTTTTCACAGGATGCTATCAGGGTGCTGAATCAAAAGAAAGACCTGAACAAAATCCGGGATCTCGCTACGGGTATGCAAGCGGCCATCGGGGTGGATTTGTTTGCACTTACACGGGAATTGTATTACCCTGAATTTGTGGACACCATCGGGATTGATAAGAATTGGCAGTGGCGCAACAGGAACGACCACGGCGGTGAAAATCCGGAAACTTGCCAACGGTGGGGCGCTGCGTATTTCGGGGCTGCCTGGGATCAGCGGAGCGAATCGGAATATTGATTTTCTGGGGCCGGACTGGATCAGGATACAAAACTACCCTACCAATTCAGTCACGTATTTATATCGGTTTGATGAGGGCGGCAGGTGGTTCACAATAGATAGAGGAATCGAATTAAGGCTTACGGGCATCACTATAAAACCGGGACAATGAAAAAAATATCTTTAATACTACTGTTGGTGCCGGGCTTTTGCTTTGGGCAAGTTGACCTTTCTGACGGGTCAATATTTTGGGACACCGCTGTTATGATCGGCACAACATCACCTGTATTTGAATCATTACATCCGCCATTTTTAAGCGGCAGGGAATGCGAACTCTGGGAAAAGTTTACCGACTGGAAAGCAGAATCAAAAAGCGAAACCATTTGCGGCCACGTTTGGGTCTATGCCGAATGGCAAGACGTAAATACCGCTCTGCCTTATACGACTGCTCAATATTGCCCGTGTGGATGCGATAAGCAAGAAAACGAAGCTCGCATCTGTGAGGCTTGTTCCCGGCACGAAAGGCGGACACGGTTTTTTGGATGGGAAACAGTAGAGCGCAAATCGACATATTTAAAACTGCTCAAAAAGGCAAAGCAATGAAAAAATTCACCGTAAAAAAGGGCAAACACGATTTTTGCCCGGTTGACAGTATCAACATTTCGAATCCCTGGTTAAAGTCAATCCGATGGGAGGTGATCTTTTCGGAATCATGCCGTTACACGCTGCCGGGAGAAGATCAAGAAGACTGGAACAAGGGCGGGGGCATTTCCTTTTCCCTGTTCAGTAATACCAAAAATTCGGTAATGTGGGCATGGCGATACAAACCAGGAATTGAGAAAATTCAGCTTTGCGCGTATTGGCATAAAGACGGAATAGCGCACTATGCGGAAACGGAATCAGATTTTCCGTTTTCAGTCAATCCAGGCGACGCGGTTACAATCGGAATCAGAAAGGCGGGTAAGGATTGGTTTGTAGATTTTCGGGCCGCTGATGGGATGTTCCAAAAGCCAGTAACGGCGAGAGGGACGCCAATCCGACCAATCGGGCTTTGGTTCGGCGGCAACAATCCAGCGCCGCAAGAAATGTCTATTTTCATCAACAAAAAATAATGGTATGAAGAATTGGAAATTGATTTTAGCAGGGCTGCTGACATTCATTGCCTCTATTCTGGGCGGTGGATATTCCGGCAGCGTTATAGCAGAGCAAAAGACAGCGGAAGCGTTGCCAGCAGAAAGTTACGGGGTTGCGTACAGCGACGCCAACGATTTTCCGAACGCCAAAATGGTGGCAGATTACGAAGTGAAGGTGTATTGGGGGCTGGGGGTGAAAAACGAAGGGCGGCCGGGACTACCTGAACTAAAATTTCAGATACCCTACTATTCAGAACACGCCATCCGGATTGCTGACGGGATCACAGACGACAAAGTAAGGGCTGCACTAAAAGACAAAGCGCCATTCAAAAATTCAAACTTTCTTTTTGTCTGGGATTACAAAATTATCAGGTGGGTAAAACGCGACACGAACACAGGGGAAAAGCCAACAGGACCGGAAACGCAATAAAAAAAGGGATGCCGAAAGACACCCCATAACTCACATAAAACCCCTTGAAAACCCAAATGAAGAAACAATAGCGCAATTTAAGTCATTTTTCAACAAATAACAACAGATATGAACAAGGAAACACGGGAAGTCTCAAAATTGATTGGACAGGCGGTGAACGCCGGGTTCAATGTCGCTGAAGACGGCAAACTGACGGCAGCCGACACTCAGTATATTTTGCCGCTACTGATTACAGGCGGCGACGGCATCAAAGGGATCAAAGCAGTCCCAGCGGAAAACATTTCCCTGACCATTGAAGAACGCATGCAGGTAAAAGCAGAGTTCACCAACGCGCTTTCCGACGTGGATGACAGCACAGCCTACGACCTGGCAGAAATTTTCAGCGGCGCATTGGCTGGATG
>JALHRK010000390.1 GCA_022841505.1 Saprospiraceae bacterium
TTTTGAGTAGTTTTGTGGTATTTCATGACGGTTTTCCTAAAAATACGAGAAGAAAATCCGACGTTGATTTCTGTCGTTTTTTCTGTTGCGGTAGGTAGTAGAAGGTGATAAAAATGGAAAATCCGGACGATTTGAAACGTTCAAGGGAAGAAGTAGAAATTGTCCAGTATCAGGACACTGCTCGGACACCGGGCTGGATCAGGACGTGGGTTCACAGAGAGTTTCCAATTACTTTTGAGCCACTGGAGACCGAAAACTTCATTCCGCTAGTCCAAGGCTGGCATGGATTCAGTTTTGTTCATCCTCCTCACGAAGAAGCGCAACTGTGGTGCGAAAAAGCCGTGCTTGAATCCCAAAAAGGAAACCCGTCTGTCCTTTTGCTGCCCGCGGTGTTTAACAGTATTTACTGGAGATCAGTGATTTGCCGGGGCGCAACTGAAATTCGTATTTTGAAGTGCCCTGTGAAAAGACCAGGAGCAAAAAAACAAATCGTGAGTCAAATGGCGCTCGTGATTTTTGCTGGCAGAGATGGATTGGCGGAGAGGGAAGACCCGCCAGTTTTTATGGTGGAACCACCCGAGTGGGAGGCCAATTATTACAAGCGCGCAAGAAATCTTGCTCGTTTTAGCATTAAAAATTGATTTTTAAATCATTGTTGTTCCAAGCTCGGGGCTCCAGCTGGCAGCCACTTGAGCAGCGGTGTCAATCAAGGTGAAGTATCCCCAGCCTCCTCTGCTGATTCCCGGATTTTTTCCTGGAAGAACAGTCACTTGGCTTCCCCCGGTAAAATCGGCCCAAATTGTCAAAGCGCCAGTGCTGTTGTTGACGATTTTTACTTCAAATCCAGGAAAACCCGCAGTCGCATTTGGAAGCACAATATCGTGAGTCGTCGTTCCGGTGAAATAAATCATTTTGGCATCAGCAAAAGAAATGTTCTCGACGCCGGCAGATGTCACTACCGTGCGATAAATAAGCGGATGCGCTTGAATTTGGCGATTTGTGTTGTTCAATCGGAAATTCAAAAACCAGTCTCCCACCGAACTTCCGTTTGTGGCTATACTCAAAGTGTGACTCACGGCGGCAACGACAGCGCCGGCTCCCAAACAAACACTTCCGGTAACACCGCCGTCACTTGTCAAAGCTCCGACACACACGGAATTTGGCGCATTTACACTTGCACTTGTTCCAAATGCAAGGCCGTTTGCTCCGCCGACGTAGGCATTGCGTCCGAAGCAAACACTGTCAGAAGCAACGCTTTGTGAGGTATTTCCCATGACAATGTTGTTAGACCCATTTGTTGTGCACGTGTCTCCGATCACAACATTACTCGATCCAACGTATTGCTCGCTTGCTGTTCCCATCACAACATTTCGATCAAAAGAAGTAACACAACCCGTTCCCAGGACCACGTTAAATTCTCCTGCAATTGTTAAATTACTTCCAAGTCCGACACTTTGAACGATGGGGCCTCCCACGAGGCTTCCTAGAGTATTCACTCTGTTTCCAATTGCAACAGAAGTAATTCCCGCCATGGAAAAAAACCCGCCGCAAAATCCACCAGTTGATTGACAGTTGATACCAAAAGCGCTTCCTGCGTCAGTGACAGTGTTTTGATACCCAAAAGCATTAGCGTAATTTGCGCCAGTAACAGTGTTTTGAAAGCCATGAGCAAACAAATACCCGCCTCCAGAAAGGCTGTTTCGAGAGCCGATTGCGGTCGATCCTTCTTGTCCGTTCACGCTGTTTCGCAATCCAAACGCAAAGTTGTTGTCATTATTTGAATCATTTAAGACCCCTACCAAAAAACTTTCGCCTCCGTTGACGAGATTTGCAATTCCAAAAGCTCCGCTTGAGTTTCCGGTTGCCGTGTTAGGCCCAACACAAATTGCGTTTGCGTTATCTGCATGAGCGTTTG
Source organism: Saprospiraceae bacterium (assembly GCA_022841505.1). Taxonomy (GTDB): domain Bacteria; phylum Bacteroidota; class Bacteroidia; order Chitinophagales; family Saprospiraceae; genus JABWAJ01. The sequence continues at coordinate 1,916 of JALHRK010000390.1, forward strand.
CGCCAACGGCAACTGAATTTGCAAATTGTCCTCGAGCGGAATTTCCGACCACAACAGATGAATCTGCGCAGAACGCCTTGGTGTTTGTTCCATACCAGCAACCTTCAGTTTGCGGGGCAGTGGGAAACTTGTTTCCCGCAGCAACATCGTCCATCACAATAACAGGTTCCCCGTCGCTGTTATTCTGAAAACTCCAACTTGACGCCAAATCAGCAACAATGTCAATAATTGTGCAAAATCCCCATTGTCTAGCAGTGAGTGTGCCGACAAGTGAAGTTTTTGCGGCATCAGCCCACACACTTAAAATACCGGTGCTCTTGTTCACAATCACGATTTCGTAGCCAATTACACCCGTTGTAGCTGTTGGCAAAATCACGTTTTCGTTGGCAGCGCCGGTGAAATATGAAGTTTTGCTGTTGTTGCTTCCTGTGTAAGAAAGCGCAGTATCTCCTCCTGCTGTTGCGTAAGTTTGATACAATTGTGTGAACGCTTCGATTTGCCGATCGGTGTTGTTGAGACGCAAATTCAACGAGGCATCCGTCACCGAATTTGCATGCACTCCAAAACTGAGAGCGTAGCTAGGCGAAACACAAGCTGCGCCTATACCAAGGCAAATACAATTGTCGACTGAATTGCCGTTGCAGCCTGTGCCGACACAAACTGTGTTGACACCACCGCAGCTTGAACCGTAACCCATGGAAATGCTTTGAGCGCCGTTCACAATCGTGTTTGGTCCAACTGCAACACCAAAATTTGCATTCACAAACGAACTGACTCCGACGGCAACAGCGCTTGCTACGTTATTCACAATTGCGCTTGGTCCAAGCGCAAGGCTTCCAAAAGCAAAATCAATGCATTGAGCGCCCTGACCAAAAGCCGCGGACGTAAATACTGCCAACGCGCTGTTTCCAACTGCGAGTCCTCCAAAAATACCTTGCGCTCTTCTGCCAAAAGCCATTGAGGTGGCACCGGTAGTCGGATTTCCAAAACAATAAGCTTCGTATCCAATAGCAATGTTTGCTTCGTCATCGTTGTTTCCCGCCCCGCAATTAGCACGAACACCAATTGCAATACTCGGTGCCGTTCCTCCATTGTTTGCATTTGCCTGAAACCCGAGGCAAATAGATTCCGGAGCTATAGGGCTGCCTCCCACTCCATTTCCAAGCACCACGGAATTTGGACCACACGCAGCTTTTGCACTTGAGCCATACCAACAACCTTCGCTCTGTGGAGCAGTGGGAAATTGGTTGCCAGAAGCGAGATTGTCCATGACAACGACTGAACCAGCCATTATGGGAACATTTCCTGCAAGTGTCAAACGGCCTTTGCTGTCAACCGTAAACTGCGCGACATTTGTGCTGTCTCCGTAAGTTCCTGCGGTTACTCCAGTGGCAATCAACGTCGGATTAGGATAAGTTCCGGTTAAATCGCCTCCTGCTGGCCCAGACGGAGCGGACGGAGGAAAAGCAATCGGAACATTGGCAGCAAACAAAAGTCGTCCGTTGGCATCAACGTCGAATTGCGGAACTGTTGTCGCATCGCCATAAGGACCCGCAGTCACGCCAGTCGTAATCAAAAATGGCCCTGGATAAGTCCCAGTCAAATCGCCAAAAGCCGGACCCGATGCTCCTCCTGATCCCTGAGCAATTGACACATTTGAAATTGCAGTCACTCGCCCTTTTGTGTCAACTGTGACTTGCGCGACATTTGTTGTGTCTCCGTAAGTCCCTGCGGTGACACCAGAAGGAATCAAAAAAGGATTTGGATAATTTCCAATCAAATCTCCTCCTGCGGGCCCTGTTGGGGAACCGGATGCACCCGTAGGAGGGTCAAGGTTATTCAAATAATTCTGAACGAAGCCGTTAGTGAATCTGCTCATCGGCCCTCTGCTTCAAAAAAATTAGTCGCTTTTTCTTTTTCAAAAATTAGAATAGCAATTAACCCAGCTCCAGTTTTAACAATGGCTACAATCCATCCTGATCGCCCAAAGCAACTGGTTTCAAGATATTTGAATGAAGAGCAGTCTGCCGGAGGAGGACCGCCTTCACTTGCGGTTATCACATCTGGTTTGATTCCGCTTTTGGCTGCAGACAACACACCCTTGGGAAACGCCGCAGTTACCCGGTTTGTTAACAACGACGGCACAGTCAGCGCAGAAGTAACTTTGCTTTTTTCAACAACTCCAAATGCGGCATTTATGACGTATGCGTCACAGCCGCCAGGACCGCAAGTTCTTTTGCAAGGCCTCACGACAACATTTCTTGATTTTGGACACACGTTGATTTTGGGGCCCACTTTTAACACTTGGAGAGCAGCAAATGTCCGTGTCAACGCAAACGGGTCAATTTCCGGGATCATTTTAAATGATTCTGTTGATATCGGAACGGGTCCTTCAAGCCACACTTTTTATTTGAGAGGATAAATTTTTTTTAAGAAATGTAATTGCTGCCCATCACTCTGACATGGTAGCTCGCTCTTACATTAATGGTGTTAGTCGGCGGCGTCAGGTTAAAATATACCTGACCTCCAATGTTGTTAATAAACGCACCCGATCCTCCTCCGGCATTAAATGAATTGTTCACAACATTGTTGAAAGTGATGACTTGAAATCCCGATCCTTGATCGCCAAACAACGCTTGCTGTTTTTGATAAAACTGTCCTTGTGCTCCGCCCAGGAGAATGAAAAAAGCGACCACTTCAACTTCAATGAAGTAAACATACCGATCCGACGACGCGTCAACATCATGTCTCAAGAAAGCAGCTGCCACTGCCAAACCAGAACTTTTGGAAAAAGTTCCTTTGTATGAAACATAAGAAGTTGCCGGATATCTCTCGACCAACGTGTTTTCCATGTCCCAGTCACCCGACGGAGAGGGATTGGGAGCAGGCAATCCAAACGCCGGGATAATCGACCTTTGGATGATTTGAATTGGAGCGTCTTGAATTTTCAAAACCTTCGGATCCGGGTAAAAAAAAGACAAATCTCCTCCAGCAACACCGGTAGGCGGACCACCAGAAGGAGTAATCGCGACATTACTGACACTTGTAACACGCCCTTTTGCATCGACCGTCACTTGAGGGACATTTGTGCCGTCGCCGTAAGTTCCGGCTGTTGCTCCGCTCACGACCAAAGTTGGGTTTGGAAAACTTCCTGTCAAGTCGCCTCCTGCTGGACCGGACGGAGGACCGCCTGGAACAGAAATTGCGACATTTGTTGCTGTCAGCACGCGCCCTTTTGCATCCAAGGTCACTTGCGCAACATTTGTGGCGTCACCGTAGGTTCCCGCTGCTACTCCTGACGTAACCAAAGTTGGATTAGGGTAAGTTCCCGTTAAATCTCCGCCCGCTGCTCCCGAGGGAGGGCCACTTGGAGCAATGATGGGAACATTCGTGACTCCAGAAATCCGCCCTTTTGCGTCGACGGCGATCTGAGGAACAGTTGTCCCGTTTCCATAAACCGCAGCAACAACTCCCGTTGCCGTCAAAGTTGGATTGGGATAGGTTCCCGTCAAGTCTCCTCCGGCTGCACCGGACGGAACACCGCCAGCAACAGCCACCTGCGTAATCGAAGTCACGCGACCTTTGGCGTCAACGGTCACTTGCGGAACAGCGCCTGCCGAGCCAAATGTCCCAGCCGTGACTCCTGACGCGACAAGAGTCGGATTTGGATAAGTCCCCGTCAAATCACCTCCTGCTACTCCAGAAGGAGGTCCGCTCGCAGCAGGCACCGCCGAAGCTGCAACAACACGGCCTTTTGCGTCTATGGTAAATTGCGGGACATTCGACGCATTTCCATAAGTGCCAGCAGTAACACCCGTGTTTTGCAAAAACGGACCAGGATATGTTCCAGTCAAATCTCCTGAAGCAACACCGGTAGGAGGACCGCCTGCAGCTGGGAGAGCAGGGTCCAGAGCGTTGATATAATTTGAAGTGAGTTGTTGAGGAAATCGACTCATGACCCTCTCACTTCAAAAAATTATTTTTTTTTTCATGTATCAGGGTTTAT
>JALHRK010000391.1 GCA_022841505.1 Saprospiraceae bacterium
TATTTTTTAATTCCATGAAAAACGGTGATGAATACCCGTTTTGTTAAAATATGTTTTATGAAAAAAGTAATTACAGCATTTTTGTTATCGCTCCCTGGTCTGTTTTTTGCGCAAAGCAACGACAAAGGCATTTTCACAGGCATCGTTTATGACACTGACCGATTGGTTCTGTCCAATGCAACGGTGCAATTGCAGCCCGGAGGAATTATCGGTTCTACTTCAGATAAAGGCGTTTTTTATTTTGAAAACCTGACTCCCGGAAGCTATACGGCAATATTTTCTTTCGTAGGATTTGCATCCCAGGAAAAAGCCATCCGGATTCGTGAAGGAGAAACCTCCAAATTGGAGATCACCCTCGAATTGGAATCAAAAACCCTGCAAACGGTGACGGTACAGGGCTATGCTCAACGCATTCCTGAACTGAGCCGGTTGGAAAATGTCCACAGCAGCTACATCATAGCGGGTAAGAAGAATGAAGTGGTGGATGTATCCATGCTCAACGCCAATCTGGCAGAAAAAAACGGGCGGCAGATTTTCGGTAAAATACCCGGCGCATTCGTGTATGACATGGATGGTTCCGGCAACCAGGTCAATGTATCTACCCGGGGCCTCGACCCGCACCGATCCTGGGAATTTAACGTGCGCCAAAACGGCATCATGACCAACTCCGACATTTACGGCTACCCGGCAAGTCATTACAGCCCGCCGATGGAAGCCATCCGCCGCATCGAATTGGTGCGTGGCACCGGTTCTTTGCAATACGGCGCAGCTTTTGGAGGGATGATCAACTACGTGACCAAAATGGCGGACACGACCCGTGAACTTTCCGGCGAATTGTTGACGTCCCTTGGTTCTTACGGCCTGTTCAGCAGCTATCTTTCGGCGGGTGGCGCCAAGGGCAAGTGGCGCTATTTTGGCTATTACCAAAAGCGTGTGTCCGATGGTTACCGCGACGGCGCCCGCAGTGAATCCGACGCCCAGTTTTTGGCATTAGAATACCACGCTTCTTCAAAATTCAATATTCGGGGAGAAGTAGGCCGCAGCACCTATCTTTTTCGCATTCCGGGGCCATTGACCGACAATATGTTCTATGAAAACCCACGCCAGGTTACCCGAACGCGCAATTATTTCAGCCCGGATATTGTAATTCCGGCGCTGACTATGAATTGGCAAATCGCACCCAAAACGAAGCTTGTATGGGTAACTTCGGCCTTATTGGGCGACCGCAGCAGTGTTCAATTCCTTGGTTTTGCCGATGTGCAGGATGTGATTGACCCGGCGACCGGCGCCTACAAAAACCGACAGGTAGATATTGACAATTTTCACAGCTACAGTACGGAATTGAAAATTTTGCAAAACTGGTCGCTGGGACGGGTACAAAATACCCTCTCCGGGGGTATTCGTTACATCAACAACGATTTGCACCGCCGCCAGGTCGGAAAGGGCACAACCGGCAGCGATTTCGATTTGTCATTGGCAGAAGGCGCTGCTTTTGGTCGTGATTTGCATTTCAAAACCAGCAACATTGCGGTGTTTGCAGAAAACCTCTTCCAAATCAGTCCGCGGCTTTCGCTCACCGCCGGGTTCCGCTTTGAAAGCGGGGCCACAAAGATGGAAGGCAATATTTCCTATTTGCCCGACAACAAAGTTCCGCTCGAAATCGAACACCGCTTTCCTTTGTTTGGCGGCACGGTTCAGTACAAAATCAACAGCGATATCCGGATATACGGAGGAGCATCTCAGGCTTACCGGCCGGTCATTTTTGCCGACGTCATCCCGCCTGATGCGCTCAACCGCACCGACGACAACCTGCTGGACGCAACCGGCTGGAATCTGGAAGCAGGCATGAGCGGGAAATTTGGAAGCCGCTTGAATTTCGACCTCAGTTATTTTCGGATTGTGTACAACGACCGCATCGGAACCCAGGCGATGGAAGACCCGAACGGAACGGCTTTTTTCCTGAAAACAAATGTGGGCAATACCCTCACCGATGGCGTTGAACTCTACTTAGAAAGCCGGCTATTTTCGGATAATTCCGTTGCTAACGTTGGTTTGTTCACGGCTTCTTCCTGGATGGATGGCCGTTATGTCAAAGGCACGGTTGTTGTGAGTGGTGAAAACACGGACCTTACGGGGAATGACCTGGAGAGCGTCCCCACCTGGATCAGCCGAAATGGCCTGAATTTTTCCTGGAAAGGCCTTTTGGCAACGGTGCAATTCAGCTACGTCAGCGAAAGTTTCGCAGACGCCCTGAATACCGTGACCCCAACGGCCAATGGCGCAAGAGGGCTCGTGCCCGCTTACGGACTTTGGGATGCCTATGTTTCCTGGCGTTCGGGCAGGTACCTGGTGCGTTTTGGCGTGAACAACATCAGCGATGAACAGTATTTCACCAAACGCCCGACAGGCTATCCCGGTGGCGGGGTTTGGTCCAGTGATGGACGTTCCGTGACGGCTACAGTGGGGATTGGTTTTTAAGGTATTGTAAATTGGCAAGGGGCAAGTAAGCAAGGAGCAAACTTGCTAATTTGCCTTTTGCCAATTTGCCTCTTGCCAACTTGCCCCTTGCCAACTTGCCCCTTGCCTTTTGCAAAGGTGCAAACGCGCCAATGTTAATTTTTATATAAAACCTTCCTTTCTCCGTCGGAAATATCCGAATTGCCCAAACGCAATCGTTAACTTGCCGTACAAAAACCTTTATACATTATGGTAACAGTTAACTGTGCAACCGGTACCCTGGCGCCTTATGTGCCCTCTGCGGCAATGCCCTGGAACCGGCAACGGGCGCTACACCTGTATCGCCGCTTAGGCTTTGGCGCTACGCCACAGGAAGTGGAGGCCGCACTGGCCCAAAACCCAGTGGCTTTGGTAGACAGCCTTATTGATGCGGCAATTGCTTTGCCGCCAACACCGCCGCCCGTTTGGGCAGATTGGGACATCAACGATTATACGGACTTCGGACAACAGACTCAGGAACAATTGATTGTCTACGTTACCGATTGGATAAAGGACATGATCGCCAACGGTTTGCGCGAAAAATTAGCACTTTTTTGGTCCAATCATTTGGTTGCCCGCTACGAAACCTATGTATGTCCATCCTACCTGTACCAATACCATACGCTACTGCAAACCCACGCGCTTGGCAATTACAAAACATTCGTTTATGAAATGGGCAAAACGCCCGCCATGTTGATTTTTTTAAATGGCGTTCAAAACACGCTTTTCAGTCCAAATGAAAACTATGCACGCGAATTGTACGAACTGTTTACCCTTGGCCAGGACAATGGCTACACGCAGGAAGATATTGTCAATACCGCCCGCGCCCTGACCGGTTGGAACGGTTTCACTGTTGCTTGCGCGCCCATTCCTTATGTGCCTTTCCTGCACGACAACGGCAACAAAACCATTTTTGGTCAAACCGGTAACTGGGGTTACGACGAAGTACACGACATCCTGTTCACCCAACGGGATGATGAAATCGCACACCACATTTGCGCCAAGCTCTACCGCACGTTTGTTCATCCCGAAGTGAAAGAAGAGATCGTTGCCGAACTGGCAACCACCTTCAAAAACAACAACTGGGAACTGGCGCCAGTACTGCGTCAACTGTTCCGGAGCGAACACTTTTTTGACGAGTTTGTCATCGGCGCAGAAGTGAAAAGTCCGACCGAACTGATGCTCAACCTAATTCGCGAAAGTGGCAATACGTTTAACGATGAAATTATTGAAGTGAGCACTTACCTGATCTACAACCTGGGTCAGGAGCTGTTTAATCCCACTGACGTAGCCGGCTGGCCGGGCAACCGCGAATGGATAGACAGTAGCTCGCTCACCGGGCGCTGGCTGGCCTGCGATGCATACCTTTACGGAATGTACGAAAACTTCCCGCAGGTGCTGGTCAATTTAGCCAAAACGCTGAGTGGGAATTCGACCGATCCGGAAGTGGTGGCGCGTGCCATTGCCGACTTTTACACTCCGAACGGCCTGTATTCCGACGAAGCTTACGTCCGTGCCGTCGCTGCGTTTAAGTGGGAAGTTCCGCAGAACTACTACGACAATGGCCTATGGAATTTAGACTGGCCCACAGCGCCGGCTCAAACGGCTTTGTTGCTGCGCAATCTTTCGCGGTTGCCGGAATTTCAGCTGATGTAGCGCTGTACCGCCGAACTCCATTTCGGCGCGCCACGATTGCCGCAGTCTTGTACCGCCGAACTCCAGTTCGGCGCGCCACGATTGCCAAAATTTGAAGATTGACCATCTTAAAAAAAACATCCAATGAGTGATCAACATAAACCTGTTCACGAATCAAAGTTGCGGAAAGGCAGCGCCCTCGAACACGGCGCCGAGCACGAAAAAGACCACCGCAACTGGAGCCGCCGCAGTTTTCTGCGCAACATCGGCGTAGCGGGCGGCGCCGCCATTTTTCTCAACAACCTGCCCGTCAGGGCAATGGCGTCATCCCCGTTGGCCTGGGCGCTGAGCAATACGACCACCGACCGCATCTTAGTGCTCATCCGGCTCAAAGGCGGCAACGACGGCCTGAACATGATTGTTCCCGTTTTTGATTATGGGACTTACCAGGCCAACCGCCCCACCATTGCCATTCCGCAAAATCAACTCATCGGGCTGAGCGCTGAATTAGCCATGCCAAATACCATGCAGCCGCTCCAAAATATGTGGCTCGACGGCCAGATGAAAGTGGTGAACAACGTCGGGTACCCGGATCAAAACCTTTCGCATTTCCGGTCGTCCGACATCTGGGCTTCGGCCAGTGATTCCAACCAGGTTTGGCAATCGGGCTGGCTGGGGCGCCTGCTGGACGCGCAATACCCCGATTTCATCAACAATCCGCCTTCGGTGCCGCCCGCCATTCAAATTGAAGGCAGCGGCAACCTGTTGTTGGACAACGAAGACATGGACAGCATGGGGCTGGCGGTGAGCGACCCGAATTTGTTGTACGAAATTGCACAAACCGGCAGTCTCTATGACGTGAACGACGTGCCCGATTGCTATTACGGCGAGCAATTGGGGTATATCCGGGCTGTCGCCAACAACACGTTCCGCTATGCAGAAGCAATTTCGGTGGCTTACAATGCCAGCACGAACGCAGCTGCTTACACCGACGACCTGGGCCGGCAATTGGCCATTGTGGCCCGACTCATCAAAGGTTCGCTGGGTACGAAATTCTATATGGTAACGCTCGACGGCTTCGACACCCACGCTGCCCAGAGCAACAACCATCCCAATTTGTTGAACAGCCTGGCCTCCAATGTAAAAGCATTTTATGATGATTTGGCGGTTGGCGATTTCGCGAAAGACGTGCTTTGTATGACCATTTCCGAATTTGGTCGCCGGCCGGAACAAAACGCTTCCGGCGGAACGGATCATGGCGCTGCCGCTCCGATGCTGATGTTTGGCGAGGGCCTTAACGGCAACGGTTTTGCGGGATCTTTGCCCGATCTGGACAACTTAGACAACGATGGGAACCTGCAATTCGACGTGGATTTCCGGCGCATCTACGCGACGGTGCTGGAACAATGGCTATGCCTCGATCCAACGCTGATTGACGACGTTCTGGGCGACAGCTACGACCGCCTGCCTGAATTGGGGCTGACTTGTAATGCTACAGCTGTGAATTATGTGACCGCGCCGGCGGTGCAGCACAAGGCGTTGTATGGGCAGGGTGAAGTGATTATTCAATACACGCTGCCGGAAGCGATGCCGGTCACGGTTCGGATATTTGACATCCTCGGCAAGCCGATTACGACCTTGTCCGACGGCTATCAAATGCCCGGCGAACATCGGGTCAGTTTCCGAAACCCGCAGGCGCGCTTAGCCGCTGGCATTTACGTTTACAGCATCCAGGCCGGACGGCATGTTTATAGCCAGAAGAT
>JALHRK010000392.1 GCA_022841505.1 Saprospiraceae bacterium
CAATCGCAACCCGTAAGTCTCAAAATAATCGGCATCCACAATTTTCATAAACGTGCTGAACGGCGCGTCGTCGGTGGTGCCCAACGCAAAATTGCTGGCCCAGTTGTTGCCCGACGAAGGCACGTCGCTGCTAAAACTCGTTGATTTGACGGCTGGCAGCGCTTTCAGGTCATTTTTAAAACGCTCAAACCGCGACTGGTTCAGGCTGTCGGCATTGATGCCTTCTATCACATAAACCAGATCGGGTTTAAAACCGAGGTCCATTTTTTGAAGAAATTCCATTTGGCTGATCGTGACCAAAGTGCCAATGATCAGCGCCTGTGCAATGACAAACTGTCCAACGACCAACGCCTTGCGCAGCGAAACACCGCCCACCGTGCGGGAGGTAATGCTGTTTTTGAGCGCTTTCACCGGCTCGAAGCCAGATAGAATCAAGGCAGGATAAAACCCGCTGCCAATGCTGACGACGACCGTTGTGAGGGCCAGAAAGCCCCAGATTGTCGGTTCGGATAAAAAAGCCTGCTCGTTGGGCACATTGGAAACGTATTGCAGCAGGGGGGCGCATAAAGCCGCCAGCACAGCGCCCGCAGCAACCGCCAGGGTGACGATGACGCCGGTTTCGCCCATGAACTGAGCGACCAGTTGCCCGCGGCTGCCCCCAAGCGATTTCCGAACGCCCACTTCGCGTGAGCGGCTGGCCGCCTGTGCCGTGGCAAGGTTGACAAAATTAAAACAGGCCATGATCAACACCAGCAAGCCGATGCTGGACAACACCCACAGGCGGCTTTTTCGGGTGACGTGCGTGCCCGCCGGGCTGCCGTAGCGTTCGTCGTAGTGCAACTCCGACAAAGGTTGAAGAGCATGCACGCGCTTTCCGCGGCTGTTTTTGTAATGCGCTTCCTGTCCCACTTTCGCGAGTGCGGCAACGGCGGCGTCCCATTGCCCCGCATCGTGCAGCAAGGCAAAAGCCTGGTCGTTGCTGCTCGTGCTGCCCCATTCCGGATTAAAACCGTACAAATCGGCGTTGCTTTTCAGTGTGGCGTAGGAAATGATGAGGTGGCACTGAAAGTCTGAGTTTTTCGGCGAATCTTCCACCACGCCGCTGACTTTCAGCAGCACGGCGTTGTCCATGAGCACCGTTTGGCCCACCGCCATTTGCCAGGTACCAAAACATTTTTCGGCCATCGTTCGGGCCATGACCACGGTATTGGGTTCCGTCAGCGAAGACTTTGGATCACCAGCTAACCATTGCCAGTCGAAAATATGGAAAAACGCCGGTTCCGTAAACATGCCGGTCTCGCGTTCGTCATCCGTATCAAATTTTCGGCCTGCCGCCGCGCTGGAACTGCCGGATGGATCCGGGATGGAGATGGTGGGCCACGTCGTGTGAATCCGCGCAAACTGTGCAAACTGGGTCACCGTCTGCTGCATTTCATCCATCGCCGGAACAGGCATGCCGGGCGTGAAACCTTCGCCTTCTGTTTCGCTTTTGTCGTTGGTGACAATGCGCACGATGCGGTCCTGGTTTTTATAAAAATTATTGAAACTCAATTCGTAGCGCACCAACCTGAAAATCAGCAAACAAGCAGCAACGCCCGTTGCAAGCCCCAAAATATTGATGGCGGCGTAGGTGCGGTTTTTGGATAAATGCCGCAGGGCGAGGTTGAAATAATTTTTGATCATGGCGGGTATCATGCTTATTTATAAAATCGACTTCTGAATTTTTACCACATAGTTCACATAGGGGTTTTCACATAGTTCACATAGTCGCTGTGCCAGATAGGCCGTATACAGCTATGTGTTCTATGTGAAAATAACGATTGTGAACTATGTGGTAAAAAACAAAAAAACTATGTGGTAAAAAAACTATAAGGTTAACCTTATTTCACGATTTCCTCCCTTTCCACATTTCCATCCATCAAATGCAAAATCCGGTTGCCATAGCGGGCATTAACGTCGGAATGGGTCACCTGAATGATCGTGACGCCGTCTTCTTTGTTCAGTTTTTGAAAGACTTCCATGATTTCTTTGGCTTGCGGGCTTTGGAGGTTGCCGGTGGGTTCGTCGGCTAAAATTAGGCGCGGATTGCCAATCAATGCCCTTGCTACGCCCACCAATTGTTGTTGTCCGCCGGAGAGCTGGTTGGGGAACAGGTCTTTTTTGGCTACCATATTGAAGCGGTCGAGCAAGTCGGCGATGCGGCTTTTCCGCTCTGAGGAAGGCACTTTTTTGTACAGCAGCGGCGTCTCCAAATTTTCGTAAACCGTAAGGTCGTCAATGAGGTGGTAGGCCTGAAAAACGAATCCGATATACTGTTGATAAAGTTCGGTGCGTCGGCGTTCGTTGAATTTATGTACGGCTTCGCCCAAAAACCAGTATTCTCCGTCTGTAGGTTCGTCCAACATCCCAAGAATGTGCAGCAACGTGCTTTTACCGGAACCACTGGGGCCCATAATGCTGACAAATTCGCCTTCCGCGATGTGCGCCGTGATGTTGCGCAGCACCCAGGCTTTCGAGGCGCCGTTCTGGTAATAACGTTCAATATCTTTGAGTTCGACCATGTTGGTTGTCTTGTTGTTTTCGTGAAAAATGCTTTAATTTGTATAAAATCTGGTATTATGGTGGCTGTAGATATTCTGGATGAACTTGCTGAAATGTTGGCGAAAGCCAATCCTCGTCAGGTACTTAACTTCAAACCCGCCCCTCAAAATTTGAAGGAATTGGAGGGTTTGTTGTTGAAAAAAAGCGCCGGTCAACTTACGTATGCCGAAGAACGGGAATTGGATAAATACGTACTGATCGAAAATGTCTTGGGGCTTGCTAAAGCCCGTGCGTACCAAATCTTACAGAATGAGCCGCTCCATCCCTGATAAACTGCGCGCCTTTGTTGCAGCCAGAGCCGGATTATGTTGCGAATATTGTTTGATGCACCAGGATCAACTTATTTGGAGTGGCCAAATAGATCATATCATAAGTATCAAACACAACGGAGCAACTTCAGAAGGCAATCTTGCTTATAGCTGCCTTACCTGTAACTCCAATAAAGGCAGCGACATTGCTACAATTTTCCCGCCAGAAGATACATTATACCGTTTTTATAATCCCAGAACGGATCGTTGGGATGAGCACTTCTATCTTTTTGAAGGACAAATTTTGCCTAAGACTGAGATTGGTCGTGCAACGGTAAAAATTTTGGATTTCAACGAGCCTGATCGGGTATTGCGCCGGCAGATTCTGACTTCTGTTGGAAAATACCCTCCTGCAAAATGAGGTTTTCATCAAGCCCTGGGTTGAATTAGCAAATAAAATAAAAATGTCAGCCAGAGCAAAAGTTTGTAGGCCATAATGCTTCAGGTTATGGATATTGAAAAACAATCTTGTCAGATTTAATAGCCGCAGGAGTGGTTAGCTCCTGCGGCACCTTAGTCGGGTGATTTCTTACAGTGTGTGTGAACGGGTGATTTCTTACCAATCAAAATTTGAATTCAAATGGCGTTTTCAGGGTTATCATGTGTAAAGTCAGGTGATGTAATTTAAGTCGGGTGATTCCATCCGGGTTTGGTGTTGAATATTTTCGGGTGATTTTTATTAAAGTCAGGTGATTTTTATCTTACACGTGGAAGTTTTCCGTCACCACGCGCCCATCAAATAAATTAACCGTGCGGTGTGCAAAACCAGCGTCATGCGGCGAGTGCGTCACCATGATGATGGTGGTGCCTGCCTGGTTGAGCTGGGTGAGCAGGTTCATTACTTCCAGACCATTAGTGGAGTCAAGGTTACCCGTAGGCTCATCCGCCAGGATAACTTTTGGATTGGCCACCACCGCGCGCGCAATGGCCACACGCTGTTGCTGACCACCGGAAAGCTGCTGCGGGAAGTGCTTGCGCCGGTGCATGATGTTCATGCGCTCTAAAGCAGCCTCCACGCGCTTGTTGCGCTCTGCTGGCGGCACTTTAAGGTACAGCAACGGCAATTCCACGTTTTCAAATACCGTCAGTTCATCAATCAGGTTAAAAGACTGAAACACGAAGCCAATATTGCCTTTGCGCAGGTTGGCCCGGCTGCGTTCGCTCATTTTGGCAACCTCCGATCCGAAGAAATGGTATTCGCCTTCAGAAGGGTTGTCGAGCAGCCCGAGAATGTTCAGCAGGGTAGATTTGCCGCAGCCCGAAGGGCCCATGATGGCTACAAATTCACCTGGCTGAATCTCCATATTGATGCCGTTCAGCGCCGTGGTTTCCACCTCGTCGGTGGTGAAAATTTTTTGCAGGTTCGATGTCTTTATCATGTCAATTGTTCGTTTTTACAGTTGCCCCGGATGGGTTTATGGTTTAAAAAATGAGTACATCCTTGTCGCCGAAGTTTTCATACGAACTGGTAACGACCCGTTCGCCGGCTGTGAGGCCGCTCAGCACTTCAAAATACTGCGGGTTTTTGCGACCCAGCGAAATGTTGCGCTTTTCGGCTTTGTCGCCGCTTTCACTGAGCACATAAACCCAGTTGCCGCCCGTATCGCTGAAAAATCCGCCCACTGGCAAAAGCATGGCCTGGGTGGGTTGGCCCAGTTGCAGGCGTACCGGCACCGACTGGCCGCGACGGATGCCTTCCGGGACTGCACTCGGAAAGGTCATGTCTACCTCGAAGCGGCCGTTGCGCACTTCCGGGTAAACCTTGGAAACGGAGAGCCGGTGCGATTTGCCACCGAAATCAAAATTGCCTTCCAAACCCGGAAAAATCCGGGAAATATAGTGTTCATCCACGTCAATCCGCATTTTAAACCCGCTGAGGTCGTCAATCTGGCCAATGTTCTGGCCCGCTGCGATGCTTTGTCCAACCTCGACATCCACCCGCGACAACAAGCCGCCAACGGGCGCTTTCAGCGACAGGTTTTCTAAGTTATCCTTCATCATCTCTAAGTTCCTCCGCGTCCGTGCCAAAGTGCCTTCCAATTGGCGAATCTGCACGATGCTGTTTTCTTCCTGGAATTTTTGGTTTTCAATTTCGATTTCCCGCTGTTGGGTCAGGCGTTCAAAGGTGATTTTTGACGTCAGGTATTCCTGTTGGCTGATGACTTTATCTGCCACCAGTTTGGCGTTGCGTTCGTGGGTGTCTTTGGCTTGCTGGATTTGGTAGTCCAATTCTGACAGGGTGCGCCGAAGGGTGAATTTGTTTTGGCGAAGCGACAGTCGGGTGTTTTCGAGTTCGTTGATCAGACGGTACATTTCGGTTTCGCGGTTCACAAACTCCATGACGAGGCGCTGGTTGTCCAATTTCAGGATCAGGTCACCCGGTTTTACCGTAGCGCCGCCGTCCAATAATTTTTGGGAAACATACCCGCCTTCGATGGCATCGAGTTGATAGGTGCGCAAAGGTTGTACCACGCCGGTTACGACGATGAATTCGTCAAATACCCCTTTTTGTACTTCCCCGATGGTGATTTTTTCTTTGTTGACATTCAGCGCGCTTTGCCGGCCCGAAAAGGCTAAGGTGTAAATAGAAAACGCAACAAATGCAAGGATGGCCGCACCAATTGCGATGCGTGCCGGGGTCCAGGTTTTCTTTTTAATCGCTCGATCCATATTGAATTTGCCTGTTGGCGTATGGTTGTTGTTTTAAATGGTACGTTGCCAAAACTTGGCGCTCGTTGATCTACTAACTCTAAATTCGATGCCAGTTTTTTAAATCACTGTAAATGAATATTTTAAACCCAAAGGGGGGAGTTGTTTTTCGTTCGCAAATGAACACGAGTGTCCGAAAATGAACAGTTTGTTCGGGGGTGTTTCAGGTGTCGGACACCCTTTGTGGTGTGCCAAACCAGTAAAAACCCCCAACAAATAGACTTTGTATTTGTAGCAGGCAT
>JALHRK010000393.1 GCA_022841505.1 Saprospiraceae bacterium
TCCGCTGACGTTGACCGCTTTCAGCACTTTAAGCAATGTGACTTTTACCTGGTACAGTCCGGATTTAAGCATGCAAATTGGAACGGGCAGCACCATCACGGTTACGCCACAATTGGGCGCCAATACCTATTTCGTGATTGCCATGGATACCAACGGCTGTTCGGATACAACCGCGCAGATCAACGTATTGGCGACAGATTTCCAGCCTGGCCTGGATTCGCCTGTCCAGATTTGTGGCGATACGCCGACGCCAATCAACCCGAATGGCAATCCGGCTTACGAATATACCTGGGATCCAACCACCGGACTTGACCTGACCAACCCGTGGAATCCGATTGCAACCTTGAACGAAAACATGACGTATGGCGTGACGGTCACCGACCCAGCCAGTGGTTGTACTTTTGAAGGCGAGGTAGACGTACAAATCTTCCCGCTCATCAATTTGGAAGTGACCGGAGATACGACGTTGTGTACGGAATCATCGGTAACCCTCACGGCGACCAGCGACCAGGCGGGCACGATTTTCACCTGGTTTGACAACCCGAATTTGAGTGGTACGCCAATTGGTACCGGACCTGAAATCACGGTTACGCCGCAGGGCACGGTGACTTATTACGTATTGGCTTCCAATGGGGGCTGTACGGATACGGCCGCTGTGACGGTCAATGCTTTCCCGATCAATGCCATTTTGCCGCCGGAAGTCATCATTTGCGAACCGGTGACTTCTACTGAACTGACGGTGGTGAACCTTGATCCCTTGCAGGAACTGACCTATGTCTGGTCGCCGGCAAATGCTGTGACGCCTGCCACCGGCAGTGCAACGGTGACCGTGAACCTGAACCTGTCGGATGATTTTTCAGTGGCTTTGGAAAACCAGTTTGGTTGCAGGGATACGCTCTTTTCTACTATTATTGTAATTGACCTTGAAGGAACGGTAACCGGCGCTGCTGTGCCAGACACGATTATTCTGGGCAATACGAGCACCATTACGGTGACCGGTTGCGCGCTGTGTAGCTACGAATGGACGGTGCCTTCCGGGACGATCGTTCCGCCAACGGGCTCTATTGTAGTTGCTACGCCAACCGCAGTTGGTTTAAACCTGTACACGGTGACGGTTAGCCTGAGTGGTTGTTCGGCTACGGTTTCCATTCCGGTCGTGGTCATTGAAGGCATCTGCGACGAAGATCATATTTTCCTGCCCAATGCGTTTACGCCAAACAATGACGGGGAAAATGATGTCTTGCGCCTGCGCAGCATCTTCCTTGACCAGCTCAGCGACTACGAGTTGATGATTTACAACCGTTGGGGACAGGAAATCTTCCGCACACAAAACGTATTGGATGGTTGGGATGGCACGTTCCGCGGAGAGCAATTGGCGCCGGATGTGTATGGCTTTTACATGCGCGTTCGTTGTCCGGAAGGGGAGGAGTTGATCCAGAAGGGGAATATTTCCTTGCTGCGGTAGTCCATTGTACCGCCGAACTCCAGTTCGGCGGTTGTAATTAATAAGCTTTTGGGTTCACCGAACAGAGTTCGGCTGCACGAGTTTTGTACCGCCGAACTCCGATTCGGCGGTTGTGATGAACAAGCTTTTGGGTTCGCCGAACTGGAGTTCAGCGGTACGGGTTTTGTACCGCCGAACTCCGATTCGGCGGTTGTAATGAACAAGCTTTTTGGTTCTCCGAACTGGAGTTCAGCGGTACGGGTTTTGTACCACCGAACTCCAGTTCGGCGTTTATTAAGAACATACTTTTTGTGGTTCAGAAATATGTAACAGCGCGATCTCAAGGCTCAAACAAATAACCACCATGGAAGACAATTCTTTTTACAGAAGGAACCTCCCACATTTACAGCCTCAAGGGGGCACATTTTTTATCACCTTCCGATTATCTGGCTCTATCCCAATATCAGTTATTAAACATTTACAGGAAGAGCACAGAGAAATAATGAAAGCTATAGAAGCAGAGCGTAGAGAAAAGGATGGCGTTCGATACTTAGATTTGCCTGTAGAAATGCAGGAAATCCGGAAATCAATTTACCATAATCAAAAGCTGGAAGAAGAATGGCAATACTTTGAGCGGTATGATGATTTTCTGGAAAAAAATCTAAACGAGCCGCATTGGCTAAAACAGCCGGATATTGCACAATTAGTGGCGGGTAGTCTGCACCACTGGGCGGATCGTTATTACCAGTTGTGGGCTTTCTGCATTATGTCCAACCATGTTCATCTTTTGCTAACCCAAATGGAGGATACTCCCATACTTTGGAAAATACTGCAAAGTGCCAAGAAATTTTCAGGAATTCAGGCGAATCGAATACTCGGCAGATCTGGCCCTTTTTGGGAAAAAGAAAGCTATGACCATTTAGTGCGGGATTCCATACACTATCAAAAAAATGAGTTTGAAAGGATTCTATGGTACATCCTGAATAATCCGGTAAAAGCAGGATTGGTGGCTAATTGGCAGGACTGGGAGTGGAGTTATTGCCACCCGGAGTTGTTAGAGCTGGTAAAATAGCTCGTGGGTTGGTATTGTACCGCCGAACTCCAGTTCGGCGGATTTTACGAGCATGGTTTTGTGTTCGCCGAACTGGAGTTCGGCGGTACGGGGTTTGTACAGCCGAACTCCAGTTCGGCGGTTGTTACGAACCTGCTTTTGGGGTTCGCCGAACTGGAGTTCGGCGGTAGGGGGGTTGTACAGCCGAACTCCAGTTCGGCGGATGTTACGAACCTGCTTTTGGGGTTCTCCGAACTGGAGTTCGGCGGTAGGGGGTTTGTACAGCCGAACTCCAGCTCGGCGGTTGTAATGAACAAGCTTTTGGGATTCGCCGAACTGGAGTTCGGCGGTACAAAAAAAGCCCGGCTCTCAAACACGAGCCGGGCTGCAAAGCCATTATCGCAATCAGGTTTACCCCTTCTTTAATACCTGACAGCGTCTCCGAACACCAATTTAAGTGTTTGCATTTGACCATTTTCGGCTTCCACCCGAACCAGATACAGGCCCGGGGTTAAAGCGCTGAGGTTGAATTCTTCTGCGGCTGAAGCAGCCGTAATTGCCCTGGATATATTTTCTTTTCCCGTTGCATCAAAAATCCGCACTACAACTTCCTGACCGGCAAAGCTGCTCAGATCAAGGTTAAAAATACCGGTTGTCGGGTTGGGATAGGCTTTGAGTTGCGGGGCTTGAACTGCTTTGGTTTTGGGTAGCCCGATACCGTCTGTGGCGTTTTGGCTGCCCGGATCGGTCATGAGCATTTCCTGGGTAGCCACGAATTCGGATTCGGGCGCCATCAAAGGCTGCACACCGCCGGAGGTGGTGATGTTGTCAAAAGTTCCTGTGACTTCAATGTTGTTGTTGCTGCTTTCCACAAAAAGGCCCATCAGGACGCAATTGCCCATGGTGATGGACGCCGCGCCAAGAAAAGACCATCCCTGACCATCCGGGGAAGCGTACGCGGTAACCATATTGCCTGTCCGGTTGATGCGCAGCCAATGCTGGCCGGGCACGATCACAGCCTGCTGTGTCTGTGTGGTGCCATTGGTTGTGGTGCGGACATCGCGGCGGATGTTGTTGACGCCATTGGTTCTGGCTGCCATTTTTTTCGCGCCAACCATCAGGTTTTCCCGGATCATCACGCCGGCCCATCCGCCAGCAGGCGCTAAGCTCGTAACGCGGGCGGTGATTTCGCCGTCGCCGCACAAGTCAACGTAGACATAGTGCCCAACATCGCTTTGGGGCATGGAAAAGCCTTTCGATTTGATGGTGAGGTTGCCGGAGCAAACGGGTTGCGTGGCGCTGCCATTGGCCGTGTTGCCGATGTTGTTGTTGCTCCAGGGCGCTTTAATCGCGTTGTCTTCCTTTACCAGAATGTTGGCGACTTTCTGTGTCTGATTTCCACATTCGTCTGTAACCGTGACGGTAACTGGAACGACCGTATTTACCTGTGCACAGGTGAGCACCTCAGGGCTGAGTTCTCGTGTCACTATGCCACAGGCATCGTAAGCATCAACAACCACGTCAAGATGGGTTAGGGTATAACCATCGGGGTCTGTGATGACGATTTCGCCATCGGCCACCTCTAATACTGGCGGCGTATTGTCTGTTACCGAGATGGTTTGCATGAAATTTTCGGCGCCCACATTGCCGCAAGCATCCGTGATTTGCCAGGTGCGAACGCGGGTGTAAGTACCGCTGCAGTCGCCGTCTGTTGTTACGTCTTCAATGACGTCGAATTTGATTGCGCCACCGCCGATGTCAAAGCCTTCGGGCTCCAGTTCGAGCACGGCCTCAAGGCCCGCTGCATCAGAGCAGTCTAAATTTGCATCAAGACTACCTGCTTCGCTGCTGAAAGTTGGCTGCACATTGTCGGCGCATTCCAGGGTAAAAACCAACCGGTAAGTGGTTGTGGAAAAAGGAATTCCGATTTCGATCCAGCCGGTATACCAGCCTGAAGGCAGCGGCGTATTCAAAGAGGCGATGAGGTTGCCGGTGGGGACTTCATTGTCGTATATGCCGGTTACGGAAACATCGGGTTCAAAGACGGGTTGCGCATCATCGCCAATCCAAAAATAAAAATTTAGCGGCGTATCAAATAATGGCCCCATCGCTACAAAGCGCATGGAAGTTAAGGCATACCCTTCCGGGACATGAAAGGAAAACAAGTCGTCGTAATCTATATTGGAAGGCGTCAAACAGCCAAATAAATCGAATTCCAGTTCATTGGGGCTTGGCGTAGGCAGGGTGATGTTGTCGGGGTTTCCAAAAGAAAGTTTACCGCCAAGGTCATTGTTAAAACACTCACTAATATCGCCCGGAGAGTTGTCCTGGGGCCATTCGGTTTTCAAAAAATCAAAGTCTACTTTGCCTTTAATGGGTTTTGCAGGCTCTTTGGTTTGGGCTTGCGTGGATGTTGCAGAAAACAAGGCAATCATCAGCAACAAGGAAAAAAATTGAACATGGGATTTAATTGAACGGAGATTCATTTTGTAAAAATTGATGGTTGTAAAATAAGTGAATTGGCTTTGTCCGGATTAGGTCAGACAAAGGGATGTGTTGTCACCCGGGAAGAGGTACCCATCAATTTTTTGTTTTCTACCACATAGGTTTTTGTTTTTTCTACCACATAGGTCACATAGGGGTTTTCACATAGGACACATAGTACTGATGCACTCCGGGAGTAGCTCCTATGTGATCTATGTGACCGTTTCTATGTGAACTATGTGGTAAAAAAAAACTATGAGGTGAAAACGTCTTTCCTGGAAGCCCACGGAAACGCAATCGCCAACAAGCTGAAAATCAGCAGGAAACTATACTCCATGCCGCCTTGCCCGGAGCCTACCACAAACCAGCCCTGCTTGTAATGCACCAGCGCGATGCCACCAATCTGGTGTACAATGAAAATGAGGCAGGACCATTTTACGTGACGGCCACTGATCAGCCAGGCGCTACCCAGCAACTCATAAATGGTAATACCCCAGGCTAAATAAAATCCAACCGGACTAAAGCCCTGACCGTCTAAAAATCCCCCGAATCCGCCAACGGTACCCAATTTGATGCGGGCAATGGCGTGGGTGATGAAAATGGTGGCTACGGCAAGGCGCAGCAGGGTGAGGCCAGAGATGCTGTTTGCGTTAAGCATAGTGGAAGGTGTTTAAGTTGTTTTTCAATTTTTTATGCGATAAGCAGTGCCAAGTTAGAATAGTTTGCCGAAAAAGTGATTAGGGCGCTGCTTTGAAAAAAATCGTACCTAAGTGTGCTATTTTGAAAGTTCGTGCGAATAATTGGGAGAACACAATTTTTAACATGCAAAAAGACGCGGAAACTTTTCTGGCCATTATCGAAGCAAACATGGAAG
>JALHRK010000394.1 GCA_022841505.1 Saprospiraceae bacterium
TATACATTTACCATCTCGTAATAGATACGAAGACCATATCATCAGGCCGTTTGGTGGTCATCAAATAATTGAATACTAATCGCAGCCGGGCCTAACCCGGCTGCTCTTTGTTTCACCAAACACTCCTGTCATGACAAGTCGCATATTCTTTTTTACCTTGTTATTAATAATAACCTCACAAACAATTGAGGGTCAAAACACTTTCAACTCAAGGTATCATTTCGATACCCCGGCTGCCTATTTAACCAGCATAATAGCAACAGATAGCTGTTATTATGCAACGGGGATATATGCAGATACTTTCCCCTGGCTTCAAGTCGGAAGTGTTTTTGCTAAATATAATCTTGATGGCACACTCGTTTTTACGAAAAAATTGATACATCCTCAAAAAAGTTACGATACCCGATTGAACACGCTGACCAATCTCGATGACGGCACTTTTGTAGTAACGGCCTATTCTTTTGATCCAGGCATGAAGGGAATGCTCATCAAATATGATGAGTACGGAGATACACTTTGGACAAAAGAATATCTGAACCCTTTTTATCCAACTCAGGATTATATTGTTCCAATCGCTATGGCTCAAATGGACGACGGAGGTTTTGCAATATCTTGCTGGATTCAAAAAAATGCAGGAAACGTTGACATATACCTCATTAAAACAGACAGTCTTGGTGACATTCAATGGGAAAGCATTTATAATAACCCGCTCTGGGATAGACCATATTCAGTCCTTTTGACACCGGCCGGCAAAATGATCGTGGGGGCTGCCCGGTCTAATATCGGTTTAGTGGCCGAAAATTATATTTACCAAAACCATATCTTCCAGGTTAATACTACCGGAACCATAGAATGGACTTACCTTTCCCCCACTTCCCTCGGCCTCCGCTACGGCGCTGCCGACATGGTGTTGCTCGAAGATGGCAGCTTGGTTGTCGCCTCCGGTGTGGGGTATGAACAGGAAAGGACTTCGGTAAATACCATCTATTTTGACAAGCACATCTTCAAGTTGAATCCCATGCAGGAAATAGAATGGGAAATTACTTTTGAACAACCTGTATTAACAGGACAAGCATACCTAACCAATATTATAGCGGTTACTGACGGCAGCGGTTTTGTAGCTGCCGGCACTCAGGAAGAAGACCTTCCCGGCCCTTATAATTACACTATTATGGGCTGGGTTGGTAAGGTATCGCCTAATGGGGACAGCCTTTGGACAAGAAAATATATGGGGATTAACAATGATGATAATCGTCAGGTGTTGTACGACCTGAAAGAAACCCCAGACGGTGGATTCCTCCTCTGTGGAGAGTCCCGAAATCCACTGCCCGTTCCTGGTGAAATTGCCCAGCAGGCCTGGCTGCTCAAGCTGGATCAGCATGGCTGCTTGGTGCCGGGCTGCCACCTCAATACGGCAGCAACAGAGCCAGCGCAAGCGGCATTTCGATTGGCCATTTATCCGAACCCGGCTACGGATTATCTCAATTTTTTCCTGCACGCGCCAGACCGCACCAGCGCATTGAGTTTTCGCATTCTGGATGCCGCAGGCCGGTTGGTGCAGGAAATTGGCACTTTGGCGTCGGGCGCTACTTACATCCTGCCGGTATCCGACTGGCCCCGTGGCGCATACGTTTTGCAAGGTTTGGGAGATGGTAAAATTTTATGTGCAGAAAAATTCATCAAACAATAGCAACCAAAAAAATACAGCCATGAAAAAAATCGCTTTACTCTGTTTTGGAGTTATGGGCTTTATTAACACAAACGCACAATTGGAATGGGCGCCGGTGGGGGCGAAGTATTATTATAAATCGTATACATTTACGGCGGTCGGTGTGTCTGAAATTGAAGTCATTAAAGACACCATCGTTTTGGGTAAAAATTGTCGTGTTTTTCAGGATGTATCGCAACAAACGCTCTTTGGTTTGTGGGGTACAGGTTGCGAAGGCGATCACATTATGTATGAAGAAAATGGTCGTGTTTACTTTTTTAGAGCGGTTGATCAGGAATTTAACCTGCTCTTTGACTTTACGAAAGGTCCCGGAGAAACCTGGGATGTACCGTTGTGTGAAGAATGGCAATGCTACCGCGACACCTTGAGGGTACATGTAGATTCTGTTACCTACTCGGAACTAAATGGCGTGATGCTCAAAAGGCAACACATAGGCTATGAACGAATAGGGCAGGGGTTCACTTTTCCTTACTTCGGAACGGTAGAATTGATTTATGAAGGGATCGGGAGTATTGGACGTCCATTCCTGCTCGGCATTACCTGTCCTGTTATAGACCTCGATATATCTGGCCTCAATTGCTACGAATCCCCCACGCTTGGTACCTTCAACTTCAGGGGTGATGTCCCTTGCAATCAATACCTTAGCACCTCAACTGAAGAACCGACGCCTGTTGCGCCTCAACTAAAGCTTTCTCCCAATCCCGTTTCAAACGAATTGGAGCTTCGTTTCACCCCCCAGTTGTCTGGCCCGGTTCAGGTACGTGTATTCGATGCGCGGGGACGGTTGGTGGAGGATATTCAAAGGGAATTGGCTGGAGGCTCGCTTTTTTTGCGTGTAATAGATTGGCCGGCAGGGATGTACGTGTTGAACATAATGCAAGAAGGAGCGGTATTGGATGTGGAGAAATTTGTGAAACAATAAATCCTTCGTTAATCTTTTCCTAATCCCTGTTACCCAGCAACAGCATAGCGGTCTGAACGTTATAACTATGCCTCGCGTCCCGACCATAGTCGGGGTGCGAATCCTTCTTTGTCATACTGAACGCTGCGAATCATGTGGTTAATCTAAAGGCAATATGGAAAACTAAGCAGCGTGAAGTATCGTGCAAAGCAAATTCTGTTTGACATTAACAAAAATAGTGTCCAACTTCGCAGCCAGTATCACAACATTCAAGATATGAAAAACATCCTTTTTGCAATTGCTTTCTTGTTCACCGCAGTCGGCCTGAATGCTCAGAATGCCGGCCACACCATCATTGACGGGCAGGTTTTTCCGTTTATGTTGGATGGTTGCGGCGATACAGTCATCCTTGCTACGCTGGAAGATGTTTCCATCTCGTCGCCCCGGCAATTTGCCAACGACGAAGAGTACAAAAAATACCGCAAATACCGAAAATTTGCTGCCGAGGTCTATCCCTTGGCCGTGGAAGCGGTCAAAGTGTTCCGCGAAATCGAATATTACACGAACGACATGCGCAGGCGGGAGCGCAAACAATACATGAAAGAACTGCAGGATGACCTCAAAGAGCGCTTTGAAGACCCGTTGAAAAATCTTTCCAAAACGCGCGGTCTCATCCTCATTAAAATGATCGAACGGGAACTGCAAATTCCGACCTATACCCTCATCAAGGAACTAAAAGGAGGCTTCACGGCCACCTATTGGAGTACCATGGGGCGCTTCTACGGCTACCACCTTCGGGATGGCTACAAACCCGGCGAAGATCCGATTATGGATATGGTGCTGGAGGATTTTAATGTTTCATATCAGGTGAGTAATAAATGAGCAAAAGAAATAAGCTGCAAAAATTTGCCGAGCTGCTTACGCTTCCCAATGTGTACGAAAATTATGACCCGAAACTCCCGGAGCTGGCCGGATTGAATGGCCAGCCGGCCGATATGAAAGGGCGTTGGGCGGAAGGGCATTTTGGAAACACCAATCCCATTACCCTCGAATTGGCCTGCGGACGCGGGGAATATTCCCTCGACTTAGCCCGCCGCTACCCAAACCGCAACTTCATCGGCGTTGACGTCAAAGGCGCACGCATCTGGAAAGGCGCAAAAATTGCCCTGGGCGAAAACCTGCACAACGTAGCGTTCCTGCGCACCCGCATCGAACAAATTGCCCTGTTTTTTGCACCCGAAGAAATTGACGAAATCTGGATTACTTTTCCGGATCCTTTCCTCGAAAACAGCAAAACCAACCGACGCCTCACCGCTGCCAATTTTTTGGCAGAATACCGGAAAATCCTGAAGCCGGGCGGAATCATCCACCTGAAAACGGATTCCCCGGAGCTGTACGCATTTACTTTGGACACCCTGGCTGTCGAGCCCGGCGTCAGGTTGCTGTACCACAACGACGACATCTATGCCCACCCCCTGGTTTTGCCCGAATTGGAAACCATCACCTTCTACGAGCGCATCCATTTGTCGGAGCGGAAGACGATTAAGTATGTGCAGTTTGGGTTGTAAGCATGGTCTGTCAATTTAGTCGGGCTGTATCTTTAGCGGCAGTAGCTGCCAAGAGGCAAGTGATACCCTCGCTTTACCGCGGGGACATTTGCAAAATACCAAAAATCCGTTAAATTTGTATCAAATTAGTTCTGCTATGGAACAACTCCTTTTAAAAGAATACAACAACCTGCCGGCTCACCTTCAAATAGAGGTGCAGCATTTTATCCAGTTTCTTGCTCAAAAAGCAAAAAAGCAGCAGGGTACTCCTAACCCACAGGCTGATGAGGTGCGCGTACCACTAACCTTCGCAGATTTTCATTTTCCCGAAAACGGACGAACATATAGCCGTTCAGAAATTTATGGTGAAGATGGCAGGTAGTGTATTTATTGATACGAACGTTCTTGTATATGCGAACAATGTACTTTCTCCATTCTGTGACGCTTCACGAAGGAAATTGAATGAATTGGCCTTAAGTGGCAATAATCTGTGGTTAAGCAGACAGGTGCTAAGAGAATTTGCAGTGGTCGTCAGCCGGGAAATGCTGAGTGCCAAACAACTTGATTTTGAAAAACTGGAACACGTTATCCGTCAATTTGAAAGTGAGTTTTTGATAGCAGAAGATTCCCAGATTGTAACAGACCATTGGCTTGAATTACTTAAAGAAACTCAATCTGCTGGTAAACAGGTACATGATACGAATATTGTTGCTACTATGCGGGCTAACAATATTGACACTTTGCTTACCCATAATGTCTCTGATTTTAATCGCTTTTCTCACTTGATTACAGTTTTACCGCTGCCTATTAAGACTAACTAACAGTGTCTCTCCATTCAGTCAGTGTCTGCTTTTAGAGTTCGAGAGCAAGGCATGTGAAGGCCCAAAAGTGGAAGTTTACTCGCGTAAATGACCAATTTTGGGCCTTCGCATAACGCAGCTATCGGACTATAAAAGCAGACACTACCTACCGCACCAGCGTCACATCCCCGTACTGAATCACCTCCTGCACCTGCCCACAATACCGCACCATCGCCCTGAACCGCCATGCATACACACCTTGTGGCATTAACCGGCTTCGGGAAGCGCCATTCCACCGGGCATCCGGGCTTTCACTGCGCATAATCAAATTGCCCCAGCGGTCGAAAACGTAAAATTCAAAGGATTCTACCAAAACTTCGTCGTTGATAAAAGCCCGGAATTCGTCGTTGATGCCGTCGGAATTGGGTGAAAAAGCGTTCGGCACGTAGAACAAAGCGCGGTCGCCAATCGCTTCATACGCCACCGTCGCCGACAAGGCCACTGATTCGCAGCCATTGGAAACGGTAACGGCATACGTTCCCGGTGTAGTTACCGCCAGAACAGGATCGCTTGATCCGCCCTGCCACTGGTAGCTCAAAGGCGAATCGTCGCCCGAAACCACCTGGACACTCACTGTTGCCGGCTTCGTAGCATCGCACGACAATTCCGCATTTTCTGTGATTGCCGCCAGCGATTCGAGGGCGGTGAGCGTTACTTCGGTTGCCGCAGTGCAACCATTTCCATCCGTGACCTGCAAGAGGTAGTCACCCGCTGCAATGTCTACAAAAAAGGGCGAAAGCTGAGCCGGATCATCGTTAATGGAATAGGCATAAGGGCCACCGCCGCCGTTGACATTGGTGAACGTAATTTC
>JALHRK010000395.1 GCA_022841505.1 Saprospiraceae bacterium
CGTTGTTCATGCGCAGGCTGATTTCGGCTAAGTACAATTCCTGAAGCCCGGTGATGATGTCGCGGTAAGTATCCACCATATCAATCAACTGGATGATGTGGTCGTAGAGGTCGCGCACGAACACGTTGGTTTTTTCATCTAAATGCTGTTCGTCGCAGCGGCTAAACTGGCTAACAGCTTCTCGCAATGGCGAGATGATTTTTTTGAGCTTGAGGATGACGATTTTGAGTTGGTGGATGCGGTTTTTGTAGTGGATGTCATCCCGCTGCATGATGTTACCTTCCAGCGTTTCGATGCTTTCTTCCACCTGGTCGAGGATCAGGAAGTAGTTGTCAACAATTAAATCAAGCAGGGCATACGTCAGGTAATCGCTACCCCGGCGGCGGATGGTGCCTTTGCTGGCGCTGATTCGGTCGCGAATTGGGATGAACAGTTCGTTTTCGTCTTCCTGAAAAGAAATGATGACCTCTTTATTTGAAAATATGGCGATCTGTTCCGTGAGCAGTTCGATTTTTACCGGGTCGAAAGTCAGGGCTTGCGCCGTAATAAAAATCCCGTTATCGTATTCCTCAAATTTGGGTCGCTGTTGGGTATCGAGGATATCTTCCAGCGCCAGTGCGTGGATATTGTATTGCTTCCCGATTTGTTCGATCAAATCAACCTGGTGCAAGCCCCGGATATCGTACCAGTTCAGAAAATCGCCAGCTTTTAATGAGGGCAAATGATTTTTTTCGTGCTTTTCGAGGTATTCTGCCTCATTGTATTGCACCAGCGTGACGTTGGGCTGTTCCAGCCGCTTCTTACCGGTGAAGATCAGCGTGCCCGGGGAACTGCCGGGTTTGGCTCGTTTTCTTTTTGTCATGACCTAATCGGCTTCGCTGAATAAATCAAAAACCCCAATGTTAAATTCTATTGCAGAACAATCTACCCGGCCGCCAAGGGGAGGATTCAGCTTGCGGATGCGCAGTTTGATGCCAAATATTTTGGGAAACATGTCCCCGATTCGGTCCATGATCCGCTGTCCGACGGTTTCAATGAGCTGCGATGGCTTACGCATTTCCACCTGGCAAATCAGGTACAGCGTTTCGTAGTTGACCGTAGCGAACAGGTCGTCTTCTTCGGCAGCTGCTTCAATGTCTGCTTCCACAAAAACATCGAGCAGGTACTCGCCGCCGAGAATTTGTTCTTCCTCATAAAAACCGTGGTACGCGTAAAAACGCGCGCCTTCGATGGCAATGGTGGCCATGGTGAGTTGGTTACTGGTTATTTGTTACTGGTTATTGGAAATAGCAAAGATAGCAGGAGGCTTCCATGTTTATGCTATATTTACCGCAGATAAGCGCCACATGAAAAAAATATTTATTTCTTACAGCAAAGCAGACAATGACCTGCTTCAGGAGTTCATCCGGCACCTCGCCGTGCTGAAAATGCAGGGTTTGATCGAACCCTGGTACGATGCGGCCATTGATCCCGGCGACACCTGGGGCGAGGAGATCCAAACCAAACTTTACGACGCCGACCTCATCCTGATGCTCCTCAGCTCCGGTTTTATGGCCACGCAATCCATTTGGGAAGTGGAAGTAAAAACTGCGATGGAACGCCGCGCACAGGGGCAGGTGCGGGTGATCCCGATTGTGTTGCGCGCCTGCGACTGGAAAAGTACGGTTTTTGGCCAGATTCAGGCATTGCCGAGAAACGGAACGCCTGTTTTTAAATGGGCCGACCGCGATGAAGCCTGGCTCGACGTGGTGCAGGGCATTCGCCGCATCATCGAAAAAATGAACGAAGGCTTAGCGCCCGTTTCCGGATCGAGGGGGCTGGACCTGAGTAGTCCGCCGATTCCGCCATCCACGCCTTCGCTTCAACCCAATGGCGTAGGGCCGCGACCATCCGGTATCCCCGATGGCCAAAACAAAATTCTTTTCCTTTCGGCCAGCCCGGAAAACAGCAACCGCCTGCGCGTGGACATCGAATACCGAGAAGTGAAGGAAGAACTCCTGAAAGGCAACCACCGCGACCGCTTCGAATTGACTACAGAAACGGCGGTGCAATTGCGTACCCTGACTTCCGCCCTGATGAAACAAAAGCCCCAGATTGTCCATTTTTCCGGCCATGGCCACAGTGGCGGCTTAGAGTTGGAAGGCGAAACGGCCGGACAAAGCTACATCGTGCCCAACGATAAGTTGTACAGCCTGTTCAAATTATTCAAGGAGAAATACCAGATGCGCTGCGTGGCGCTCTGCTCTTGTTATTCCGAAGCGCAGGCTCAGGTCATTTCTTCGCTGGGTTTGTACGTAACGGGCATGAGCAGCGCTGTGGGCGACAAGGCAGCGGTTGAGTTTTCCATTGGATTTTACCAGGCGCTAGCTGAAGGCTTATCCTTTGAAGAAGCCTTTGAATTGGGCAAAATCCAGATGGCAAACGACAGCAATTTGCCGGTGTTGTGGTATGGAGGGGAGCGGTTGTTGTAGCCGCAAGCGTTCGCTAACATGCCGCTTATTTTTTATTGATGATTGACGATTACATGATTGATTATTGATGATGGACAACTGAGCGCATGCTTCATGTTTTTCACAAACTACTTACCTTTATCCCTCATCAACCAAATCCAAAACACATGCGTATTGCGCTCTTGCTCCTGCTGCTCCCGCTTTTTTCTGCCGCCCAACCCTGTGTTTATCTTGCCTACGATGGCTTCGATTATCCTGAAAATGCGCCACTCGACGATCTCAATGGCGGAGCAGGCTGGGCTGAACCCTGGCTCGTACAGAATGACAATCCCACACTACCCGGCTATCAGATCAATCAAGGGGCAAGCTCGCTGGCGTTTGGCGATCTGCAGACACTTGGCCGCTACGCAACCGGCGGCAGGGAATACCTCACGGCTGGCCGGCGGCTTGCTACCAGTGATGGCGGCCCTTTCGATGACTACGTCGCTGAATTTAGCGAAGGCATCGGTACGCAAACGGGAACCACCCTCTGGATGAGTGCCCTGATTCGCAAAGACCAAAACAACAACCAATCTGTCTACACAGGGCTACACGGCAGCGACCTGCCCTGGTGCGATAACTGCACCGATCAAAAGGTCGAGTTTGGCTATTTTGAGGGGCATTCCGAGGTAAGCGGACAACGGCGCTGGACCCTGCGCATCGGCAACGCTTATTACCCGACTACCGAACCGGTTGTTGTTGGCGAAACCACTTTTTTTGCCCTAAAAATCCAATTCCTTCCGATCGGCAATTTCATTGAATTGTACATCAATCCCACTGAACTTGGCCCTGGCAACCCGACATCCGTTTTTACCCAAAGTGCCCTAATGTTGTTCGTTTTCCGGAGCGTGGTGGTTTACCTAGGCAACAGCCCGGGCAACGGCGCGCTGGATGAAGTGCGGTTGGGAACGACTTACGCCTGCGTCGCGCCGGACAATACAGTGGTGGTTGACCTTCCGCCGGTGGCTGCGATCACCGCTACGACCACCGACGGCCAGGCGCCGCTCTCCATTGACTTTTCAGGCGCCGACAGTTACGACCCAGAAGGCGGTCCACTCAGCTACACCTGGAGTTTTGGGGACGGCTCGCCAGAAGTAAGTGGCATCTCCGCTTCGCATACTTACACCGCCATCGGTAACCTCACGGTGCGGCTCACGGTGCAGGATGCATCCGGTTTACAGCATACCGCGCAGCAGGAGATTCTGGTGCGGGATGAAAATGGTGCCTTCCCTTGCTTAAGCAGTTTTTCGCTGGTGCGGCAGGCTGATTGCACGGGCAATACCGGCATCATCCGCATCAACGACCATCCCGAAAATTTCACCCTGAGCAACCCTGCGGGCGCCGAATTGCCTGTCACAAACGGCAACGAATTTCACAACCTTGCCGCAGGGGCTTACCACTACACAGCCAGCGGCGATGGAGGTTGCACGGATGTGTTCACGCTTTTTGTGCCCATAGACAGTACGACCTGCCCCGGTTGGCAACCCGACCTATGCGACCTCGCCATCGGCTCCAACCTGAGTGGCTTTGCGGATTGGGTGCCGGAGCGGCCGTTGCGCAACCTAATGAAGCATGTGCGCCGGGATTTCATCGCTTATGATGATCCCTGCTTTTGCTGGAGCAACGGCAATGAAGCGGGGATCGCGACCGACGCCGATGGCTATCCGATGGTAATCCCGCAGCCCTTCAACGGGGTGGCCAACAAAGTACGCTTTATGATCTCTTCTGAAGGCGCCAACCTGCCTCCGGGCCACCCCTATGTGCTGCTTTACGATGGCGTGGGCAGCCTGAATGTGCAGGGAGGCGCCACGGTGATGAGCAATACGCCAGGCCGCATTCAATTCGACGTGACGGCAGCAGAAAACCTGTTTTTTAACATAACGGCTTCGCAATCGGGCAACCACGTGCGCAACGTGCGGGTGTTGCGGCTGGAAGACGAGTTTGCAGACCTCGAAGCGCAGCCGTTTTACCCCGGTTTTTTGGAAAAAATAGCGCCGTTCAGGGTCTTGCGCTTCATGGATTGGGGCGCGACCAACCACAATCCGGTTGTGCATTGGGAGGAACGCACGCCGCTTTCACATTTCACTTATGCTACGCCGCAGGGCGTGCCGTATGAACTGATGATCCAATTGGCCAATCAAACCCAAAAAGACGTATGGATTTGCGTGCCCCACGCTGCCGACAGTAACTACGTGGCACAAATGGCTGCGCTTTTTCGGAACAACCTTGACCCTAACCTCCGCATTTACCTCGAATACAGTAATGAAGTCTGGAACTGGATTTTCGACCAGGCCCACTACAACGCGCAAACCGCTCCCAGCAACCTCAACTACGGCAGGGCGATGGCCCAGAAAGCGGGTGCTACTTTCCGCATCTGGCACGAAGTATTTGGCGATGAAAAATCGAGGGTAAAGCGGGTGCTCGGCCTGCAAGCGGGTTTCAACTACCTCAACGAACAAATTCTTTCGCAGCTTGATCCCTCCGATTGGGATTACGGTTCGCCAACCAGCTATATCGGCCTCGACCATTCGGATAGCGGTACCCCCATTCTGAACGCCGCAAGTACGCCCGGGGACATCCTGGAAAACGCCCGCAATAGTTGGCACGACTTCATCCCGGCGCTACGCCAGGACTACAACAACGTTAAACTGTTTGGCAAAGCCATTGTGAACTACGAAGGCGGGCAGCACTTTGTCGGCAACGTGTTCGGCATTCCTTACCCTTACCAGCAGGCAATGTGGGACGCGCAATACAGCTCCGGCATTTACAGCCTGTACGATGATATGTTGGATACGATCCGCTCCTGGGGCAGCCGCATGTTTGGCAATTTCAGCCTTTCCAGTCCGCAGGAAAGCGTTTATGGTTCCTGGGGCGTGTTGAACGACATTGACATTCAGCCGCCTTATTTGGAGACGGCGCCCAAATACCAGGCTTTGCTCGACAACGCTTGTCCCGACCTGCCCAACGATACAGAGGAGCCTTTGGATGGGCTGGATTCGGAATTAGTGGTCTACCCTAACCCGTCGAACGGACTTTTTGAATTGATGCTTATTACTCCAGCTCAGACCAATGCCCGGGTGCTGGTTTACGACCTATTGGGCAGGATGGTTTTTTCTGAAAAATGGGCGCTGCAAGCCGGGCAAAATAACCTGACTGTGGATTTCGTGCAAGCGGTGGCTGGGTTGTACCGGGTGGTTGTGGTGGCGGAACGGCAGGTTTGGTCGGCTGGGGTGGTGAAACAATAATCACCCATTAATCCACCTCCGGTCCATCCGGAATATGCTGATAAATACGACGCAACGAGATGCTTTTAGTGTCAACC
>JALHRK010000396.1 GCA_022841505.1 Saprospiraceae bacterium
GGTCTTCCGATCTAAAAAAAACACTCATGCTGAAATGGATTACCCTCGCAGGGTTGTGCCTGCTGTCCCTGACCACTTTTGCACAACTCACCCACCCGCCTTTCACCCCAGCTGTCGAGCGCATCAAAAGCCTTGATCAGCGCAAGGCATTAACAACCAACTCGATTGTCAACACCGTTCCTTTCCGTTCAGCGGGCCCCAGCGTGCAAAGCGGCCGCGTGGTGGACATAGATGTTTCGCCGAATGACCCCAGCCATTTCTACGTGGCTTATGCGTCGGGCGGCTTGTGGAAAACAGAAAATAACGGTACGTCTTTTAACCCGCTTTTTGATCAGGAAATGGTCATGACGATTGGAGACATTGCCGTAGACTGGAAAAGGAAAGTAATCTGGATCGGTACGGGCGAAGTCAATTCCAGCCGTTCTTCCTACTCCGGAACCGGAATTTTCAGAAGCGACGACGGCGGCAAATCATGGAAGCACACCGGATTGGGCGAAAGCCACCACATTGGCCGCATCATCCTGCACCCGACCGACCCGAATACGCTCTGGGTGGCCGTGTTGGGGCATCTCTATTCGCCCAACCAGGAGCGCGGGGTTTACAAAACCACCGATGGGGGCAATACCTGGAAGCGCACCCTCTTCGTGAACGACAATACCGGTGCAGTGGATCTGGTCGTGGATCCCGCCGATGCAAATATCCTTTACGCTGCCATGTGGGAGCGCTCGCGCCGTGCCTGGGATTTTGTCGAATCCGGGAATGGCTCCGGTATCCACAAAAGCACCGATGGCGGCAATACCTGGACGCTGCTGACCGCGACAGATAAAAGTGGATTCCCGCACGGAGAAGGCGCGGGTAGAATTGGTCTGGCCATCACCAAAGATAAAGGCAAAACGGTGCTGCTGGCTGCGATAGACAATTATTTCCGCCGCCCTAAAGAAGCCGAAGAAGAGTTGGTGTTGACAAAAGACATGCTGCGCCCCATGGGCAAAGAAGATTTTCTGAAATTAGAAAAATACCTGATTAAAGAATACCTGCAGGGCAATGGCTTTCCGCAAAAATATACCGTGGACAAGGTGCTCGACATGGTAAAAAACGACGAAATCAAACCCATTGCTTTAGTTGAATACGTAGAGGACGCCAACTCCCTGTTGTTCGACACCCCGGTCACGGGGTTGGAAATTTATCGTTCGGACAACGAAGGCGCCACCTGGCAAAAAACGCACAAAGGATACCTGGAGGATGTATATTACTCTTACGGTTATTACTTCGGACAGGTGCGCGTGGCGCCAGATAACCCGCAAAAGGTATACGTTTACGGCGTACCCGTGCTGCGTTCTGAGGACGGCGGAAAAACCTTTAAAAACATCAACGGCGACAACGTACACGTGGATCACCACGACCTCTGGATCAACCCTAAACGACCGGGGCACCTCATCCTCGGCAACGATGGCGGCCTCAACATTTCTTACGACGATGGCGAAACCTGGATCAAGTGCAACACCCCGCCCGTGGGCCAGTTTTACGCCGTTGCGGTGGACCTGGCTAAGCCTTACAACATCTACGGCGGCCTGCAGGACAATGGCGTCTGGAAAGGCCCCAGCACCTACAAAGCCAGCACGGAATGGCACAACTCGGGGCATTATCCTTTTGAAGAACTCCTTGGCGGAGATGGCATGCAGGTGGCAGTGGATACCCGCGACAACGAAACGATTTACACGGGTTTCCAGTTTGGAAACTATTTCCGGATCAATAAAAAATCGGACGAATTCAAGCGCATTTCACCGAAACCGGACCTTGGCGAACGCCCCCTCCGATGGAACTGGCAAACGCCCATCCACCTGTCGGAGCACAACCAGGACATCCTCTACATGGGTTCCAACAAACTCCACCGCTCGTTCAACAAAGGCGACGACTTCACAGACATTTCCGGCGACCTCACCACGGGCGGCCGCAAAGGCGATGTGGCGTATTCGACCTTATCGAGCATCCACGAGTCGCCGAAGCGTTTTGGACTGATTTATACGGGTTCCGACGACGGCTTGGTGTACGTCACCCGCGATGGCGGCTTTAGCTGGAAAAACATTTCTGCCGGCTTGCCGGAACTCATGTGGGTGAGCCGGGTGCAGGCTTCCAAATTTGAAGAAGGACGCGTTTATGTGTCGCTCAATGGCTACCGCTGGGATAATTTCGAGCCGTTGCTCTACGTCTCTGAAAATTATGGCGAAACCTGGCGCCGCATCGGTTTGGATCTGCCTTTAGAACCAATCAACGTGGTGCGCGAAGACCCGGAAAACCCAGATTTGCTGTATGTCGGCACCGATAACGGGCTGTACATTTCCCTGAACAGGGGCAGTTCTTTCATGCGCATGCACAACGAAATGCCGGCGGTTTCCGTCCACGACCTCGTGATCCACCCCCGCGAACACGAGGCGCTCATCGGGACGCATGGCCGTTCACTCTACATCGCGCGGGTGAAAGAATTGCAGCAACTGCGCGATACCGTGCTGGCCAAACCCCTTTTTGCGTTTGAAACGGATAAAATGCGCGCCAGTCGCAACTGGGGCAATAATACCTCCTGGTTCAAAAGCGACCCGCCCAAACTGGATATCCCGGTCTACGCCAACGCCGCCGGCAAAGCCAAACTGACCCTGCAAACGGAAAAGGGACTGACCTTGCGCAATTGGGAAGCCGATTGCCGCAAAGGCTTGAATTACATCGCCTATGACCTCACGATCAGCGACAAAGACCTGGACGCCTACAACAAATGGCTGAACGAAAAAACGAAAGCCGGGGATCGGCAGGTGAAGGTGAAACCCGCGAAAGACGGAAAAACCTACCTGGCGAAGGGAGCTTATAAAGTGATGATTGAGCTGAATGGGGCGAAGGTGGAGACGAAGGTCGTGTTGGAATAGTTATTGGTTACTGGTTATTGGTGGGAGCCGATCGGGGGACGTTTTCATTTTAAAGGCTGGTTTTTATCCCTAACAAATTGCAGAAAACGAGGATTTTTGAAATTAACTGAAAAAGGCGCGAAAACCAAGTCTTCGCGCCTTTTCATTATTTCGGCTCCAGTAACAAATAACCAGTGCCCCCTACTTCACACTCAAGTGCCGAATCGTAAAGTAGAAGATCGCTGCAAACCCGATGAACAGCATCAGGTGAAAAACAACGAACGTAGTATTTTGCAGGATAAAGATACCGCTGATCACTGCGCCGAAGAAATAGACCGCCATGACGCCTTCCAGAATCGTCAGCCAGGAAAGTTTACCGCTCAGGTAATTGCCTTTGGAGAAACTATCCTTGATGGTCTGGATATTAAATTTCGGCGTCCGCACGAACGGCGATTTTTTGCCCCGGTAGCCTTCAACCACGGCAATCGTGTTGTGCAGCGACAAGCCCATAGACAACGCTAAGAACAGTGGGAACAGCAAAATGAACTTGAACACCGAGCGTATGAAACTCTCGTCTTTGTTGTGGGCAGCCTGCACGTTGGCAACGTAGTAGACCGCGATGATGGACAACAAGCCAACGAGGAAATACGCAAAGAAGTTTTTGCTGAAACCCTGTTCGATCAGGTCTCCCAGGAAAAACAACAATGGCACGCTGAACACGCCGGTGACGAACACGAAAACAAATACGGTGCTCGACAGCAAGTGCATTGTCGTGTGAATTTTCTGGTAGAAGCTCAGGTCGGATTTCCACACCGTGGGCAGCATTTTTTTAGCCGTTTCGGCGCCGCCTTTCATCCAGCGGAACTGTTGCGACTTCAAGCTGTTCATTTCGGCGGGCAGCTCTGCGGGAGAGCCAATGCCTTCCAAAAACTTGATTTTCCAACCCTTGAGTTGTGCGCGGATGCTGAGGTCAAAATCTTCCGTCAAGGTATCTGCCTCCCAGCCACCAGCATCTTCAATCGTTTTGCGGCGCCAAACACCGGCTGTGCCGTTGAATTGCAGCATGTGATTGCCCTGCATCCGGCCACTTTGCTCCACCGTAAAGTGTACGTTGAGCTGAAGCGCCTGCAGCTTGGTGATGAGGGAATAATTTTCGTTGATGTGTTCCCAGCGGGTTTGCACCACGCCAACTTTTTCATCGCGGAAGTGCGGAATTGTCTTTTTCAGGAAATCGCGGCGGGGCAGGAAGTCGGCATCAAAAATGGCCATAAAATCGCCTTTTGCGTTTGCCATGCCATCTTTCAGGGCGCCAGCCTTGTAACCTTTGCGCTCTTTGCGCAACACCTGTTCGATGTTGAACCCTTTGGCTTTGTATTCTTCTACTTTTTTGCGAACGATTTCAAGCGTTTCGTCCGTAGAGTCGTCTAAGATGTGAATTTCAAACCGGTCGCGTGGGTAGTCAAATTCAGCAACTGCGTCAATCAGACGCTCAATCACATACATTTCGTTGTAAATGGGCAATTGTACCGTCACGAAAGGGTACGTTCCCTGTGCCTCTAATTCATTGGTTTCCGGGTTCCGAACACCGAATCCGGCTAAAGCCGATTCCAGCATCTGTTCCTGAAGTGGAGCTAAAGGAGAATCCTCCGCCGCCATCAGGCGCTTACCCTTTTTGTAGTGGTAAAGGAGGTTGAATTGCATCACACAATACACCGTAATGTAAAGGAGTGCAACCGTGTAAATGGCTAAAACCGTATAGGCAACTGCAGCCATAAGGTGGTACTGTTTAAAATTGATTTTGAAAAAATAAAAACCACTCATATCGAGTAGTAACCCGTTGACTTGAAATCACCCGGTTACTACCAACTCGATTATTTGAAAGAACTGTCGTATAGTGACCGGGTGACTTTGAGTCACCCGGTCACTACTAAGACCTGTTGACGCATAAACGTCGCTAAGGACACGCAAAATTAGTTAAAAAACACAATACACATAAAAAGCTTTTCAAACAACGTCATTTTTCTACTGCCTTTATTTTCAGGCATAAGGGTTAGAGATATTTAAAAATCGTCCAAAGAATTTTATGCCCTGCCATCAGGGTGCCGGAAAACGTGCCCGAGACCTTTGACACGCCGATGCGCTGCCGGTAGCTCACAGGGATTTCCATACACCGGTATTTTTTCTGGGCGGCTTTAACCTGCATTTCTACCGTCCATCCAAAATCAGGATCTTCCATTTTTAGTTCCAGCAGCTTGTCGAATTTTATGGCTCTAAATGGACCAAGGTCTGTGAAGTGGTAGCTGTAAAACAGCCGGATAAGATTGGTAGCAAGCCAATTGCCGAAAATTTGCTGAGGAAGCATGGCGCCGCGTTCCATATTGCCCAGGGCGCGGGAACCAATGACCATGTCCATTCCGTCTTCCAGAATGGGTTTCACCAAAAGTGGCAATTCTTCCGGATGATCGGAATAATCCCCGTCTAAAAAAACGACAATGTCCGGCCATTCCGATTCCGGACGATTTTTGATGTATTCGAGGCCCCTAAGGCAGGCGCTCCCATATCCTTTTCGGTTTTCATTCAAAACCGTAGCCCCTGCATCCCTTGAAACTTCTGCCGTCTTGTCGGTACTGGCATTGTTACAAACCAACACTTCTCGAGCCCAACCAATGGGTATATCAGCCAAAACCAAGCCAATAGATGATTCTTCGTTGTAGGCAGGAATGATAATGTCTATAACCGGTAACTTCAAAGTAGGTCAAAATTTTATCGAACTGGCCACATCCCAGCCGGGATGCAACATAGTGTCCGCCATTTAGTCTCGTGTCTGGCCTTTAGAGTCCGATAGCTAAGGTCGTTGAGCGGAGTCGAAACGAACGCAGCTATCGGATTCTAAAGAC
>JALHRK010000397.1 GCA_022841505.1 Saprospiraceae bacterium
AGATAATGCCAATAGCCTCAGTAACAACAACGTATGGGCGCTGTGTGAAGACGACGAAGGGTTCATCTGGATCGGCACAGACAAAGGCTTGAACCGGTTTGACCCCGAGCAACGCCGGTTTTCCCATTTCTACCGGCAACCTGGTGACGAAAACAGCCTTTCCAACGATTTCATTTACAGCCTGTGCGCTGCGCCCGACGGCTCCATTTGGGTCGGCACCATTGATGGCCTGAACCGCATTGTGCGCAAGCCCAACCGCACCGGTTGGCAGGTCATGCGTTACGAAATTGCGCCCCCTTCAGCAAAAATTACTGAATTTCACCATTTTATATACCGAATCAGGATGGCGGTTCACGAACCCAATACGCTGTGGATTGGCACCAAAAGCGGGTTTAAAAAAGCCACCTACGCCCCCGGGCAGCCAGGCCGATGGCAGTCCATCCGGCACTTTGAACACCTCCCTTCCGATCCGGCGAGCCTGAGCAACAACTACGTCACCGACATCTGGGAACGAGAAGCCGATTCGACCCTTTGGCTGGCAACCTTTCACGGACTCAACCGGATGACGTTGCACAACACAAAATTCCAGCGTTTCTATTCGGGCGACGACGATCGGTACAGCATCACCAACAATACCGTGCGCTCTTTGTACGAAGATCGGGGGGGCATCTTCTGGATCGGCACGGAAAAAGGCGTCAACCGGATCAACTTCAAAGCCAAACCTTTTTACCACCTTTCGCCCGATCCGGTAAAAAATTCTAACCGCAACATCACCGCTTCTCTGGTGCGCAGTCGCACAAAAGAAGGGCTTTGGATTGGCACACGCGGCGGCGGCTTGCTATTTCTACCTATAGAAAACGGGAAATTACAACAACATAAAATCAGTCAGATCCAGCTGCAAAACCGCAACGCGTCTACGGCGGCTGCGATGGCTTCCTATCTGATCCTCGACCGAAAAGGCAATATCTGGATGTCCACGCACGGCGCCGGCATCTGGCGCTTTTCCGAAACCCGGCCACCACCCGCAGGTCCCGTGACCCATTTTTTCAAAGGGAGCAACCCGGCTTTGCCCGACGACTATGTGATGACGGTTTTTGAATCGGAAAAAGACGGCGTCTGGTTGGGGATGTGGGACGCAGGGCTTTGCCGTTATGATGAATCGGAACACCGTTTTCAGCAATTCACCCAATCGGACGACGCAAGTGCCTTCAATTTCAAAGCCTTTCCGAATGTGAATATGCTGGAAACGAAGGAGGGACAGCGTTCGATTCTTTGGGTTGCCACACGCGGCGGCGGCTTACTCAAGCTCTTTTATAACGCCCAAAAGAAAACCCTGGAAATGCTGGCGCACTACACCCACAAAGAGGCAGATCCCGGCAGCATTTGTCACGACGTGAT
The DNA here is from genome assembly GCA_022841505.1 of Saprospiraceae bacterium. Taxonomy (GTDB): domain Bacteria; phylum Bacteroidota; class Bacteroidia; order Chitinophagales; family Saprospiraceae; genus JABWAJ01. Next base: position 1,399 of record JALHRK010000397.1, read on the forward strand.
CAACTACCTTTTTTTGGATCGCAATAAGAACCTTTGGGTTGGAACGGAAGGCGGATTGGACAAACTGGAGCCGGGCACAAAAACTTTCCGGCATTTTACCCCAAAAAGCAACGCGGTCAACGACATCGTCCGGGGCATTCTCGAAGACCCGGAGGGCAATATTTGGTACAGTACCCAAACCGGAGGCATCTCCTGCCTGACCCCGGATGGCGAAACGGTTACGTTCACCAGTTCCGGCGACCTGCAGGGCAATTATTTTTACGAACCGGCCAATTGTTCTCTCTCGTCTGTAGGAATGATGGTTTTTGGAGGCGTCAACGGCCTGACGGTTTTTGATCCCTCCAAAATTCAAAAAAACCGAACGGTGCCCGAGGTAGCCATCACCGGGTTCCGGATTTTCAACAAACCCGTGTCGCCTGGGCAATACAGCGAATCCGGCCGGCTCATCTTAGACAAAAGCATCGGCGAATCGCCGCAAATCACCCTGGAATATGCCCAAAACGTACTGGCGTTTGAGTTTGCGGCTCTTCAATACGATTACCCTGAAAAAAATCGCTTTGCGTACAAGTTAGACGGTTTCAACAGGGACTGGACGTATGTGGATGCCGATCAGCGGTTGGCTCAATACACCAATCTGCCACACGGAGAATATACGTTCTACGTGAAAGCAACCAACAGCGACGGGGTCTGGAACGAAACTCCGGTCAGCGTCAAATTGCGCATCCTTCCTCCGTGGTGGCAAACCTGGTGGGCTTATTTTTCCTATGCCCTTTTTGCTTTGGGTGTAATTTACGGAATCCGCCGGGTGGAGCTCACGCGCTTTGACCTGAAAAAAAAATTAGCCATCGAACGGGTAGAGCGCGAAAAGGTAGAAGAACTGAGCCAGATGAAAACCCAGTTTTTTACCAATATCTCGCACGAACTGCGTACGCCGCTGACCCTTATTATTGCTCCGTTGGAACAATTGATCCGGGAGGCGCGTACCAACCGGACCTTTTACCAGACCTTCACCCTGATGCACCACAACGCCTCCCGCCTGCTGACCATGATCAATCAATTGCTCGACATCCGGAAAGGCGAAGAGGGCATGACCAAACTACACGTAGCCGAAGAAGATTTCGTATCGTTTGTTGAAGAAATTGTGCTTTCCTTCAAAAGCTGGGCCCTTCAGCGGGAAATTGAACTGATTTTTATGCCTGAAACCCCGGCGTTGAAAGTCTGGTTTGACCGCGAACAGATGGAAAAAGTGGCGTACAACCTGCTGTCGAATGCGTTCAAGTTTACACCGGATAAAGGACGGGTTCGCGTGGAAGTGTTGGCTACATCCGGGTCTGTTTGCCTGCGCGTCAACGATACCGGGCCCGGCATTCCACAAGACCAGCAAACCCGGATTTTTGAACGGTTCTACCAGGTTGCCGATCAGGCGCCGGTGCGGAGCGGGCAGGAAGGTATTGGCACGGGTATCGGACTGGCTTTAGTGAAACTACTCGTGGAACGGCACCACGGCCACGTGGAAGTAACCAGCAAACCCGGAGAAGGCAGCACGTTTTCCGTGTTCTTGCCGTTGGGCAATGCGCATTTTGCCCCGGCTGATATCCAGAAACTGCCGGCAAATAACGAATCTGCAAGTGGTTATTTGTCGTTGGCGCCTTGGGAAAAACCGCCCGTTGCAGCACTTTCGGAAACAAAACCCAACGTGGAATCAATTGCCCGGAAGTATCAGTTGCTCGTGGTGGAAGACAATGAAGACATCCGCCTTTTTTTGCGGCAAAGCCTGGAAAGTGAATACGAAATTGCAGAAGCAGCGGATGGGAAATCCGGGCTGGAACTGGCTTTGGAGCGCCCGCCCGACCTCATCATCAGCGACGTGGCCATGCCCGAAATGGACGGAATAGAATTGTGCAGAAACTTAAAAACCAATGTATTAACCTCGCATGTTCCGGTCATCCTGCTGACAGCCCGCACTTCGCTGATTTTTAAAATAGATGGTTTGGAAACCGGCGCGGACGATTACATCACCAAGCCTTTCAACTTGCACTTGCTGCGCCTGAGGATGCGCAACCTCATCCAGATTCGCGAAAAGCTGCGTGAGAAATACAACCGGCAATTGGAGCTCAAAATGCCGGAGCAGGCGCCGGATGCCTCCATTGACGATACTTTTTTGGCCAACTTGATTCAAAAGATAGAAAGCAACCTGGAAGATTCGGAATTTTCGGTAGACCAGTTGGCCGCCGGAGTGCTCCTGAGTCGGATGCAGTTGTACCGAAAGCTAAAAGCCATTACCGACCAAACACCGCATGATCTGATTCGAACCTGCCGCCTGCGGAGAGCGGCAGAATTGCTGGCCACCGGTCAATACACGGTGGCCGAGATTACGTATAAAGTGGGATATACAGACCTGAAGCACTTTCGCGAGCAGTTTCGCAAACAATATGGCGTAAGCCCTTCCGCTTATGAGTAGCCTTGCGGGGGCTATTGGCGATTCCCGCCGCCGCCGCTACTACCACCCCCGGATCTTGGATTGAACCGGCGTGGCGGGCGTTTTTTCCCACCGCCGCCACTGCTGCTGCGATCCGCTGATTTTGCAGATTTCATGTGCGCGGCAAGGTCAGGTGGCATCGGCATCCGGCGCACTTTCATTCCGATCGTTTGTTCAATGCGGTCAAACTTTCGGCGGTCTTTCCGATTCACAAAAGTCAGCGCGACACCGGAAGCATCAGCGCGGGCCGTCCGGCCAATTCGATGGACGTAGTCTTCGCCGTCAGAAGGCACATCGTAGTTGATGACCAAATCAATGCCTTTCACGTCAATTCCCCGCGCGAGCACGTCGGTTGCCACCACTATGCGCAGGGCGCCACTCCGGAAATTGCGCATGCGTTCTTCGCGCACCTCTTGCTCCAGGTCGGAATGGACATCGGCAACATTCATGCCCATGCGGCCCAACTGGCCAGCCAGGTCTTTTACTTTGATTTTTGTACTCGCGAAAATGATGATGCGCTCTAAGCGTTTTTTTCCTTCCAGCAGGTGCGAAGTCAAAGCAGCTTTCATGTCGTCTTCCACTTCGTAAACCGCCTGGAGAATGTTTTCTGCCGGTTTTGAAACCTGCAGGCTGATTTCCACGGGTTGCCGCATCAATTCCCGGGCAAAACGGCGGATCTGCTGCGGCATAGTTGCCGAAAAAAGCAGCGTCTGGCGTTCGCGCGGGAGTTGGTTGACGATGCTCATGATATCGGGCGCAAAACCCATATCCAGCATGCGGTCGGCTTCGTCAAGCACCAGATGGCGCAGGTGTTTGAGGTTTACATACCCCATATTGAGGTGGGCAATCAGGCGCCCGGGAGAGGCCACAATAATGGCCGCACCTTGTTTGAGCGCGCGCCTTTCCTGTTCCATAGACTGGCCGTCGCGGCCGCCATAAACGGGAATTGCGCTTACCCCGGTGAAGTAGGAAAACCCTTCCAATTGCTGATCAACCTGCACAACCAGTTCGCGCGTCGGTTCCAGGATCAGCGTATCAATATAATCGTGGGGGTGTTCTGTGAGGCGGTGAAGTATAGGCAGCAAAAACGCAGCGGTTTTCCCGGTGCCGGTTTGGGCACAGGCGAGCACGTCTTTTCCACTAAGGATCGCGGGGATTGCTTGTTCCTGAATGGGGGTTGCCGTTTCGATTCCCATTGCGTCCAGCCCCTCTAATAAAGTGGCGTTTAAGCCAAATTCTGAAAATTTCAATTGCTATGAATTAGTTGTACAATACACAAATATCCGAAAAAAAAGGTTCGGTTCCTATTTTTAGTGTATACCCGGCTTTTTATTGCCGGATTTATTCGGATATAGCTTCCTCGTCAACGCGTTTATTGCGGTTGCGCCACCAGATATAGCCGATGGATCCAACAAGGAGGTAAGGTGTAAGCAGCATGTACAAAATGCCGTTATTCAGGCCGCGTCCAGTTGTGCCGCCATTTTTCAGGTTGCTTTCCGCAGACATCCGGCACATGGGGCATTGCGCCTGCACATCGTCAGCCGGAAGGTTCAGCGCCAGCACTAAGGCCAGCAATCCGGCAATTTTTAAAATTCTTTTTTTCATTTTACACGATTTAACGATAATAAGGCATCAACATCAGGTAACAAATCGGGCCGGTCACCGCTACGTAGAGCCACAAAGGAAAGACCCATCTGGCCATTTTCCGGTGCCGGGCAATCTGATTGGTATATGCCCTGATAAAAGTAAACAAGATAAAAGGTAAAGTCAAGCCCGCCAGCGAAATATGGCTGATGAGCAACAACAAATAAACCGTGCGGATGCCCCCCAGTGTAGCTTTTTCCACTTCATCCACTACCCCATCGTGGTTGGCGTCGCCAAAAAGCGT
>JALHRK010000398.1 GCA_022841505.1 Saprospiraceae bacterium
CATCGAGTGGTACCTCAACCGCGATGTTAACTTAGCCGGCGGAATTGCGGCGACCATTCCGGTGCGCGATGAAGCAAATTTGCGTCAAAAATTTGCCCTCGTCGTTGCCATGGGGCCTATCGTGAGCTTGTTGAGTGCTATCCTTGGTATTGGTCTGAGCTATGCCTCGCTTCCGCTTCTGGAAACCCAAAGCACTACCCTGCTGCGCCTCGCGCTCAACTTCGGCTTTGCCTTTGGCGGCGCCTCCCTCCTGCTTTTTTTCGCAACGACCGTCCCGGGCAGAACCGGTGCGTTTTTTACCGACCGCGCGCGTTTTTTCAGACTCATCCGGGGCGGAAAAGCCGCTGAAATTGAGCAGGCCACCCTCACCATTCTGGCCAAAACCATGGGTGGCGAACCTTATTCCGCTTTGGACAAATCGCAGTTGGAAACCATAGCGGCTGAAGACAGCACAATGTTCCAAATTTACGCGCGCAACTTATTGTTCCGCTACCACTTAGATATCAACGAACCAGAAGAAGCGTTCAGCCAAATTCAACGCATCGAACCAATGATCGGCGACCAGCCGGCCTTGTTCAAAAACGAAGTGCTGAAAGAACTGGCTTTAGCATATGCACTGATTGCGCAAGATGTCGAAAAAGCGCAGGATTTTATGAATCAGATCAATCCCGCTTTAAACCCAAAAACCAGTGCCGCCGCCGCTTTGATCCAATCGGCCATGGCTGCAGCAACCGGGTCGCTTGAGGGTGCCCGTGAATGGGCGCGAACCGGTTTGACATTATTGCCGGAATCCCCGACAAAAAGCGATGACAAACAAAACAAACGCCTGTTGGAGCAGCTTTTGAAAAACCCGGCGCCGGTGGAAGCATTCTTATGAATATTTTAACGGGCAAAATATATGATCTGGAAAATACAGGGCGTTAGCTATGAAAACACACAGGCCATGAATTATTCCACCCAAATCCTTGAGCAACGGAATGCCCGTAACAACCGCGCTTTGGCGCTTTTGATCACCATTCTCGTCCATGCGGTTGTACTCGGCGCTTTGTTTTACAGCAATGCATCCGCAACACAGCAAACTAAACAGGATGTGGCTACCTTAGACAGCCCCACCGCGGTGTAAAAACCTTAGTTCCACCTCGCTCACTAACCGGAAGGCACGGTTAGTGAGCGACGTCGAACTAAAACAACCCGTGCAGTTCCGCGCTCACCATATTCACGACCTTGCCCAAGTCTTCCGGGCTGTCTATAAAATCAATTTCGTCGGCATTAATGACGAGTAGTTTGCCTTCTTTGTAGCCACTGATCCACTGTTCGTACCGGTCGTTGAGGCGGCGCAGGTAGTCCAGGCTCATGTTTCCTTCGTAGTCGCGGCCCCGGCGCTGGATATGGTTCACCAGCGTAGGAATCCCGGCACGCAGGTAGATGAGCAGGTCGGGCGGCTGGATTTGCGAAGACATGGTCTGGAACAGGCTGAAATAATTGTCAAAATCCCGCGAGGTCATCAGTCCCATATCGTGGAGGTTGGGCGCAAAGATGTACGCATCTTCATAAATGGTGCGATCCTGCACCACCGTGGTGTCTCCCTGGAGGATTTTCAACACCTGCTGGTAGCGGTTGTTGAGGAAAAAGATTTGCAGGTTGAACGACCAGCGGCGCATGTCCACATAAAAATCGCTGAGATAGGGATTGTCGTCGGTGGATTCGTAATGAACTTCCCATCCGAAGTTTTTTCCCAATTGGGTACATAAAGTCGTTTTGCCGGCGCCAATATTTCCGGCGATGGCAATGTGCTTGACAATAGGCTGTGCAGGTTCCTGATTCATAAGGACGACCGGTTGGTTATAATTTGCACGAAAATAAGGCGTCCTTTTAAAACAAGCGTAACTTTTTTTGCACAACGCGTTCCCAAAAAGGGATACACCCGGAGCTACTTCCGTCCGATTACCTACCTTTGGCCGATAAAAACCGGACGAACTTCTAAATAGAAATATATGCAGATAGATCGCGCACTACTTTTACGCATTGAGCACCTGGCGCGTTTGGAGCTTTCAGAAGCTTCGCGCGAAACGATTTTGCAGGACATGAACAAAATCCTTGACATGGTTGAAAAACTGAACGAGCCGGATACCGAAATGGTAGAACCGCTCGTCTATGTCAATGAAGCCGTTCAGCCCCTGCGCGAAGACGTTGCCGAAGACTGGAATCAGCGCGATGCTGCTTTTCGCAATGCACCGTCGAGCGATGGTTCGTTTTTCAAGGTGCCGAAAATGATGGAATAAATTGCACTAAAAATATAATGATTTTCTACCACATAGTTCACATAGGGGTTTTCACATAGGGCACATAGAAAGACGTATACAAAGCTATGTGTCCTATGTGAAACAATCTATGTGAACTATGTGGTAAAAACAAAAACACGACGATGAAGTCCATAATTTCCGTAAAGGACCTGAGCAAAATTTACATCATGGGTACAACCGAAGTGCGCGCCTTGCAATCGGTTTCCCTGAACATTGATAAAAATGAATACGTAGCCCTGATGGGACCTTCCGGCTCCGGCAAGTCTACGCTCATGAACCTGCTGGGGTGTTTAGATTCCCCCACTGCCGGCGAATACATGCTCAATGGCACCAATGTCAGCACCATGACCGACGATGAACTGGCCGAGGTGCGCAACAAGGAAATCGGCTTCGTTTTCCAGACGTTCAACCTGCTCCCGCGACTTTCGGCGCTTGAAAACGTGGCGCTGCCTTTAGTTTATGCAGGCATGAGCAAAACGGACCGCATCAACCGTGCGACAGAAGTGATGCATTCCGTTGGTCTTGCCGACCGTATGGACCACAAACCCAATGAATTATCGGGTGGTCAGCGCCAACGGGTTGCCATCGCCCGCGCTTTGGTCAATAAACCTTCCATCATCTTAGCCGATGAGCCGACTGGTAACCTCGACTCCAAAACTTCGCTGGAAATTATGGGCATCCTGGAAGAAATCCACAAAGCAGGCAACACCATCATCCTTGTGACCCACGAACCAGACATCGCCCAACACGCCCACCGCATTGTGCGTCTGCGCGACGGTTTGATCGAAAGCGACATCCTCAACGACAACATTGTGAGCGTATTGCAACAACATGGCGCTTAAAATTTATACCAAAACCGGCGACAAAGGCGAAACCGCACTTTTTGGCGGCAAGCGCCTGCCCAAAAGCCATTTGCGCATTGACGCTTATGGAACAGTAGACGAACTCAACAGCTACATCGGCTTAGTGCGCGACTGCACTGCCGACTCAGCAACCCGCGCCCTGCTCAAACGCATCCAGGATTGCCTTTTTGTACTTGGTTCCCACTTAGCCACCGATCCCGACAAGCCAATGTCTTTGCCCCCGCTGCACGACAGCGATGTGGAAACCCTTGAAAAAGCCATTGATGCGATGAACGAATCCCTGCCTGCCCTGAAACATTTCATCCTCCCGGGCGGGCACACAACGGTTTCTTTTTGCCACATTGCCCGCTGCGTCTGCCGCCGGGCCGAACGCCTGACCGTGGCGCTTTCCCTCGAATCGGAAGTAGACACCCTGCTGATCCGCTACCTCAACCGCCTTTCGGATTATTTGTTTGTGCTTTCGCGTAAGTTCAGTCAGGATTTGGGAGTGGAGGAAGTGGTATGGATGCCGGAGAAGTGAGTTGGCAAGACTTTAGTTGGCAGTTGGCAGGAGTGGGCTTACTTCGGACGGAGATTTTTGTATATTATGAATAGTTGGCTGGATTCAGTTGGCAGTTTACCCGGTTGAACGTTTTGCAGATTCCCTGCAGGAGTGACAAGCCCGATGAGTAAACACTTCAGGCTTGTCACTCCCGCAGGGAGTCTGCGACAGAAGAACGGCTTTTGATAGGAATCCGCAAATAATGTCGAAGATAATGCCCCGTTACCCTTCCCCCAAGCTTGTCATTCTCGAAGAGAACCTCAAAAACCTGAAAAACCTTGAGCGGTTTTGCAGATTCCTTGCGGGAATGATGAAGTGTTTACCCAACACTCAAAAACTGCCAACTGATTTCGGCCATCCCAAATAATACTTCGTAAACACCCCCGGCAGCACCGCGTGATCCGCAATCATGGACATCGGCCGCACCTCCCCGCTTTTAAACAGGATTTTGATTTCGTCAATGTCTACCGTATAGGCGCTGTTCGTTTCTTTCCCTTTGATGACCAAGTATTCCACTGCGTCTGCCGACCAGTTTTCGGCTACAGCCGCCTCTATTTCCTGAATTTGGCGGTCTTCAAACGGGTTATTGCGCAATTCCAGCCGAAACAATTTCCGGTTTACCAGACTGGAAGACAGGTAGGACAAGATCGGATCCGGATGAACCATCCAGGTTTTGAGCGCGAAGGTGATGTCGTGGTCGTCCAAAGCGGCGAAGCGCTCCAACAGCTCATCCCGGCGGGTCAAAAAATCTGTAGCTGAGAGGTCGTGGTGCAGAAAATAAGCGAGGCTGCCATAAACAGGCACCAACTCGCCGCCGCGCACGAGGTCTTTGGCGCGGCGCAGCGTTTGCACCAGCATTTGTTCGGCGGACAGCACCGTTTTGTGCAAATACACCTGCCAATACATGAGCCGGCGCGCAATCAGGAATTTTTCAATGGAATAAATGCCTTTTTCCTCCACCACCAGTTCGTCCTGATGCACCGCAAGCATTTTGATGATCCGGTCGTAGCCGATCACGCCCTCATGAACGCCCGTAAAAAAACTGTCGCGGTTGAGGTAGTCCATCCGATCCATATCCAACTGCCCGGAAACCAACTGGTGCAAAAACCGCTTGGGGTACTGGTCGCGAAAAATCTGAATTGTCATGTCTAAAGCGCCACCCAATTCCTGGTTTAGCTGTTCCATGAACAACAAAGACAAGTCCTCATGGTGCGCGCGCACCAGCGTGTGTTCCAGCGTGTGCGAAAATGGTCCGTGCCCGATGTCGTGCAGCAAAATAGCCGCCGAAACCGCTTCTGCCTCCTGATCCGAAATATACGCGCCTTTCGACCGCAAGACTTCAATGGCCTGCTGCATCAGGTGCAACGCCCCCAGCGCATGGTGGAACCGCGTGTGCAGCGCCCCCGGATACACGTAATGCGTCAGGCTCACCTGCTTGATGCGGCGCAGGCGCTGAAACCAGCGGTGCTCCACGAGGTTGAACAGCAAGCCGTACGGTACGCTGACGAAGCCATAGACGGGGTCGTTGAAGATTTTGGATTTGCTCATGATGGTAAAGGTCGAGTAGAGATTTGACAGGCTAAGTTAAAACACGCATCGTATTGGTTGGGTTTATTTTTTGAACTGGTGCTTTATCTTAGAACTTTAAACATGCAGTAATTTTTTTAGATAAGAAACGTTCGTTTTGTAGAATTGTATAAAATACGGGTTGAAACCTTGCCCCAAATGCTTTAAATTGCAGGGAAAATTTCTACGCTGCTGATCTGATTTTCCGATTTTACTTGACAAAAATGCCGAGTTACAAACACTGTAATAGTATTTATTTGATTCATAAACAGCTAATTAAGCAAGGAGACCTGTAGGAGTTATGTGTGCTGACAAAGGGCACTGCGACATCCGATGACGCCGTCTTTGGCTAAGGTTTTAGTAGGAGTTATGTGTGCTGACAAAGGGCACTGCGACTTCTTCCTCTTAGACAATTTCATTCCGAATGGGTTGTAGGAGTTATGTGTGCTGACAAAGGGCACTGCTTCCTAATGTGAGC
>JALHRK010000399.1 GCA_022841505.1 Saprospiraceae bacterium
TCTTCCGGCAATTGCAGCATTCGATAGGCTTGATAGTATACCGCTACCGCGGGCGACTGAAGCATTTCGGCTTGCGTGGCCACTTCGAGAATGGCATCAAGCAATTTCATTTGGTATTGTTTGCCCGCAACAGCCTGGTGCATAAGGGAGGCGCAGGCGTGACGCAACATTTCGGCGACATAGAATACCGTCAGCTCGTCGGGTAGTGGTTGCAGGTTCAGGCGGGCATCGCGCTCGGTTCGAGCCTGGCGTTCCAGCTTTTCATGCAGCAGTTGGTACTGGTTGAAATGGTGTCGGGCATCACGCACTTGTTTTCGTTCGCCCTTAACGGCCGCTTTTTGGAGGGCTTTATCGAAGAGCTTATCCATACCGCGGCTACGCAGTGCCTGCACGAGGGATTGCTGCTGTTCGGCTTCGTTTGACTGCCAATCCTTCAGTGCCAGGTATTGGCGCAGGGCATCGAGGGCGTACGACATGATATGGCGGAGGCGGCGGTTTTCATACGGCTCACCAGGGCATGCTGCTGCGAATAGCCCTTCTGCTTCAAAGGCTTTTGGGTCAGGTTTGCCGGCATGCTGGAGCAGGTAGGCGCACAATCGGGTGACTTCGTCGCGGCGGTTAAAAATTGGGCAGCGCAGAAAGTCCAACAGGCTGTCGCGTTCCCTGGAAGGGAGTTGATGGATGCTGCGGATCAAAAGCGATGATGTCATGTCCTTATTTTGTGTGCATGAACGTTCTATTGTTTCGGCAAATTTACACTCAAATTATTAATTTACAGTTATTTAGAAAAAATAATTTTCGGCAATCGTGTTTTTTTGTATTTGCATAGACCAATGCATTTATAGACTTTTGGCCTAGCATTCTTACAAAACGAAACACTTAGACATGAAAAGGCAACTAAGCACACTGGTTATTATTTTAATGGGCATGTTGGTTTATGCTCAAAATGGCCCTTGGCTGCCAACGAAGGGCCCCTATGGTGGAGCTTCTACCTTGACGGATGGTCACAATGGAAAATTATACTGCCAAGCCCAGGCCAATAACAAGATTGTTTATCGTTCAACGGATGAAGGTTTGTCTTGGGAATTAACAAGCGGTTTTGGAAATACTCTATCCAGTAAACGGTTTATAGGCGAGGCGGGCAATTTTTATTACAAAACGGGCAATTCATGGTATAGATCAAATGACGAAGGCCAGACCTGGAATTCAATGGGCAGCCTTGCCAATAATATAACAGAAATACAAGAAACAGCCACGGGCGCATTGATTGGCTGGAACACGACGCAGAAGAAATTTTACCGCTCAACAAATGGCGGCCAGACATGGGTTTTTATGCAACAATTTGGCGTATCAAGTTCCGATGGACCGAGCTATTCAATTTCTATCATATCCGGGGTAATTGTTGCCCAAAATACTGGATCAGACATAAAAAAAGCCTACATTTCACAGGATGATGGCCTGAACTGGGTACCCTTATCCACTTCAAATGATTATTTTATTGAATTCATTTCGCCTTCCGGGACTATATTTTATACGCATTACAATGGCTTATACAGAAGAACCAGTCAACCATATCAATTTACTCAAGTGCTTGATAGTACCTTTAATTCAAACATGACCATACTTCCATCTGGGCGTTTATTGATAGATATTCTGGGCGAAATCAAATATTCGGACGATGATGGCATTACCTGGAATAATTTGACCACCAACATACAAGTAGGTCAACTTTATACAACAAAATATTTGCCGGACAGCTCCATTTTTTGCAATGCTTCCGGCAATATTTATAAATCTTCTGATGGCGGGGCTACCTGGGGATATTCCAATTACGGAATGGGCAAGGGGCTCATTACCAACATGAAATTTGTAAACGATAGCCTTTACTTTGCTACTACAGCCATTGGATTGTGGAAGACCACGAATGCTGGAAACACCTGGGAATTACTTGCGGAACAAAATATCAGCCAATCTTCATCACCAAATAGTTTAGCCATTACTGCTTCCGGAGGGCTTCTTTATATTCAAAAAAACACATTGCAATATTCAGCAGCGGCTAATGATACTTTTATTGATATTACACCACCTCAGGCGCTGATCACAAACCTTTCCAAAGTTTTTGTAAATCCCAACAACAACCAGATTTTTCTTGCGCACGACGAGGGACTTTCCCGTTCCAATGACCTGGGGCAGTCATGGACGACCAACCCCAATTATAAAAAATGCCCAGACCTGATATTCCACCCATCTGGCCGAATTGTCGTCAGCACAAGGACAAATCTTTTATTGTCGGACAATAATGGTAATTCCTGGGTTACGGTAGCCAATCCTTTCACGAAATCCTACCTATACACAGGGCCCATGGGTGTTTCCCCAGACGGTACCATCTTCTTGCATAATTCTGTCAACTACGAAATTATGCGATCTGATGATGTAGGCGAAACATGGTATTTGGCAGGAGAATGGCCCTTCTTGTATTTGCCTTCACCTGTAAGCGGGGAATTGTTCTTCTTTGCCCCAAATGGCCACTTGTACGTAAGGGGGGTTAATAATTTTCTTTCAGTGAATGAAGGCTTGTCCTGGCAGAACATAGGTTGTCCTGACCCGTCAAATTGTATGTCAAACTATTCAACCCTTACGCCAAGTCAAAAGTTTTTCATTCAAAATGGTGATAATGATTGTTATATCTCCGACAGCCCTGTGACGGAGGGGTCCTATATAGAAGGCTATGTGCGCATCGATACCGATTCGGATTGTTCTACTGACGATGCCCAAGAGCCTGTACGCAATCGCAATTTAGAAGCAATTGGGAACTCCGTTTCTTTTTACACCAATACCAATGCGGAAGGCCACTATATCTTTTTCGTGGATACAGGCCACTATGAAATTTTGATTCAACACCCGAACAGCATTTGGTGGGCTGATTGTCAGGATACGGTTTCAGTGGAGATCAGTGATTTTAATTCGCGCGACACGGTAGATTTTGCTGCCACCCCCCTTGCTTTTTGCCCGCTTATGACGGTGGATTTGGCCATTCCTCAACTGCGTCGTTGTTTCAACAACCAGGTATATGTATCCTATTGCAACCAGGGCACCGAGCCAGCCTATGATGCCTGGGTAGATATTTTCCTTGATCCTTTTCTTTCACTTGTAAGTTCCGGGCAGCCACATGAAAACCTTGGTAACAATACCTATCGATTCTCATTAGGCGATGTTCAGGCTGAGGAATGCGCTCAATTTCAACTGACGGTTTATGTCGATTGCGACTCCACAATACTCAGCCAAACACACTGCATTACTGCGCACGCTTTTCCTGATACACTCTGTTCCATTGTTCCCGACTGGTCGGGCGCGAACATTACGGCAACAGCTACTTGCCAGGATTCTGTTATCCAGCTCCAACTGCTAAATGACGGTGTTGCGCCTTCCCAAACACTGGATTACATCATTATTGAGGACGATGTGATGTTGCTTTCAGGGCAGCAAAGCTATGATATTGGCCAGTCTTACACCGTGAATTACCCCACAAACGGTAGCACATGGCGCATTGAGTCGCAACAGGAGCCCGGCCATCCGTTCTCTACCCTTGTCGTGGCGTTTGCTGAAGGCTGCGGCGGATTTGGCAGCACTGGTTACATCAACCAATTCAGCGTAAATGGAATAGAGCCTTCCTGGCACCGAAGCTGTTTGGAAAATACGGGGTCGTATGACCCGAACGATAAGCAGGGATTCCCATTTGGTTCCGGCACAGACCATGATATCCGCCCTGGGCAGGATATCGACTACCTCATTCGTTTTCAGAATACAGGCACCGACACGGCGTTTACCGTCAGGATTCGCGACACGCTTTCTGCTTTGCTCGATCCGGCAAGCATTCGCCCCGGCGCCAGCAGCCATCCGTACACCTGGGAATTAACTGGCGAGGGCATCATTAGTTTCACCTTCCCCAATATTTTGTTGCCCGATTCCAATATTAACGTAGCAGCCTCACAGGGTTTTGTACAATTCAACATTAAACAGCGTCCCAATATTCCGCTGGGTAGCGTCATTGAAAACCAGGCTGCCATCTACTTTGATTTCAACGAGCCTGTGATGACCAATACAACCTGGCATACTGTGAGAGAAATGGCTGCGATAATCAGTAGCCTCCAAAACCCATCCTCAAAAGCGACGCAAAGGCTTGATATTTGGCCCAATCCATGCCATGAAAGCACCCACATTCGATATACCCCAACTTCAGGCAGCCCGCAGCATCACCTGAAAATCTATGATATGCTGGGTAATTTGGTACTGCAAAAAAGCGTCAACAAACCAGATATTGAGCTGCAAACAAATAAACTAATTCCGGGGCTCTACGTGGCGGAACTCCGCGATGCCCGAGGGGTTTTGGTTGGCAGCGGGAGGCTACTGAAACAGTAACGTAAAAACTAACTAAGGAAGGGTTTCTAACCCAATTCTACTGCTGCGGAAAAAGTTCCGCGGCAGTTTTTTTTTGAAGTTCATTGCCCAACAGGTCAAACTGAAAGCCTGGACGAATTGGGCGCGATGTTTTCATCTCGCTGTGTGGTCGTACTGCATTCCACAAATCAAGTTGCCTTCTGTATCCAAGAACTTTGCCAAATAACCGACATAAGGGATAGCTGTTTTTGGCATGACGACTTGTCGTACTGTTCTAAAGGGTTACCGCATAACACGATAATATACCAACCTTCCTCACATTGCGATAAAGATACAAAGCTTTGCCAGGAATCCCAGACAAGCGCTAATTCCAAAAGTGTTATCTTACACCCAAAATTCAAGTACATGGAAAATAGATTATCATTGGTTCCATGCCTGTTATACCGTGCTATGAAAAAAATACACCTCCTTTTCTTCCTGCTGCTCTCCGGCAACGCAGCCTTTGCCCAGGCGCCCCAATTGGACAGCGCCCTGACCTACCTCTACGACCACGGCTTGTTCAATGGCGTGGTGCTGCTGGCAGAAAACGGCAAGGTCGTTTACCAAAAAAACTACGGCATCACCGATATCCGAAACCCGCAGCCCCTGCAGGCGTCGTCGGCCTTCAACCTTGCCTCTGTGTCCAAGCAGTTTATGTGTGCCATGGTTTGCCTGTTGCAGGAAAACGGGCGACTGGGCTTCGATGACAAGGTGCAAAAACACCTCCCGGAGTTTCCTTATCCCGATATTACCGTGCGCCAGTTGATGAACCACACGAGCGGCGTGCCGGAGTATTTCGACCTCTGCATCCGCTACACCGGGGCATTGGACACCATTGACAATCAGGCTATTTTGCAGCTTTTCGCAAACGTAAAACCGCCGCTCGACTTTGCCCCCGGCGAAAAATGGCAGTACAGCAACACCGGCTACGTCCTACTCGGTTTGCTCATCGAAAAACTGTCTGGCAAAAGCATCGCCGATTATTTCACCGAAAAAATCACCCGCCCGCTGGGGTTGAAAAATACCTACATTTTTCACCTGAAAATGAAATCTTCGCCTCAAAACAGGGTCTATGGCTTCCGGCGGGAAGACGGCAGAAACAAGCTCGACGACCTCATGCGGTTCGACGGCCTCGTGGGCGACGGCAATGTGTATTCCTCCGCCGAAGATTTGCTGAAATGGACGCAGGCGCTGCACGGCGGCAAATTGCTCAAAGCTGCTTCACTCGCCGAAATGATGAAACCTGCCCCGCTGAACGATGGAACGACTTTCCCTTACGGGTTCGGCCTGGGTTTCAATTGT
>JALHRK010000400.1 GCA_022841505.1 Saprospiraceae bacterium
CGCTCTTCCGATCTACGGCGCCCCAGGACTGCTATGTGACCAAAACGGTGACGCCCGGTATCGGCGAAACCATCAAGGAAGGGGAAGGGATTGTGAGCATTATGCCGGCAAGTTACGAGCTGGCGGTAGCGCTCTACATCAGCCCAATGGATTTTCCCTTAGTCCATGGCGATACGGCAGGCGGCCCCAAGCCGGAAGTGCGGTTCATTTTCGACGGCTGGCCAGCTTTTATCTTTTCGGGCTGGCCGGGGCAGTCGTTTGGCACTTATACCGGCGAGGTGGTGGCCATTGATAATGAAATCAGTGCGAACGGACAGTACCGGATTTTAGTCGCAGAAAAACCAGGGGGCGCAGCCTGGCCGGAAGCGCTGCGCGTTGGCTCCGGGGCGAAAGGCATCATCCTGTTGAACAATGTGCCACTCTGGTACGAACTCTGGCGGCAGCTCAACGGGTTTCCGCCCGATTATTATCAAAATGACCTTCCTGCGGCATCGCTCAAGCAGAAGACGCCGGTTCAACTAATCAAATAATGTAGCTGTGATGAAGTATTGTTGGATAGTGCTGATGGCCTTATTTCCGAAATTCCTTTCTGCGCAGGATTCAACCCGAATTTTGACGCAAGAAGTTTATTTTCAATGGATTCAGGCGCACCACCCCCTCGTGCGACAAGCCAATTTGCTCACCGCGGCTGCCGAAGCCAACCTGCTCTCAGCCCGCGGTAGCTTCGATCCGAAACTCACTTCGGAAGTCTCGCAGAAGTCGTTCGATGGGAAAAATTACTACACCCTGACCGAAAGCGGGTTTAAAATTCCGACCTGGTATGGCCTGGAAGTAAAGGGACTATTCCATACGGCCAGCGGCATCAATACCAATCCCGAAAACACCCTGCCTGCTGCCGGACAAGCCGTACTTGGCGTAAAAGCGACGCTTGGACAAGGCTTGTTTATTGATGAACGCCGGGCAACGCTGCAAAAAGCCCGGTTGCTCAAAAACGCAAACGAAGCAGCGCGCTTAAACGCCATCAACGATGTTTTACTCGATGCCGCCACCACTTATTGGGATTGGGCGAAAGCCTACGGCGAATGGCAGGCGATCGGTCAGGCGTTACAGGTATCGCAACAGCGGCTCGAAGGGATTGTGCAGGGATACCTTCAGGGCGACCGGCCAGCGATAGATACGCTGGAGGCCTTCCTTCAGGTGCAAAACTGGACTTACGAGCGCAATGAAGCGTGGTTGAACTACCGAAATGCCGGCGCCCGACTGTCTAATTTCCTTTGGTATGAAGCAGATACGCCGCTGGAAATCGTCGAATCGGTGCGCCCGCCGTTGCCCGACACGATGGCTCATCGCCCGCCTTTGCCGGGTATGGAGGATTTTGTTCAGGTAGCGCAAACCCAACACCCGCAATTGCAAACCTACCAATTCAAGCTGGCCCAATTGAACATTGACCGTCGGCTGGCTCTAGAGGGTTTAAAACCCAAATTAGACCTTGAATACAACTTATTGGGCGACGGGCTGCGGTTCGGCGCCGGCAACGACGGAAACGGATTGGAAAACCTGTTGCTCCAAAATTTCAAATGGGGCCTCTCGTTCAGTTTTCCCCTTTTCCTGCGCAAGGAACGCGGAAAGCTGGAACTCACCCGCCTGTACATTGCAGATACAGACCTTGCGGTTCAGCAAAAGCGCTTAGAAATTGTGAATAAAGTGCGCGAGGCTTACCGCCAATGGGAAAACACCCAACAGCAAATTGCGCTGTATGAATCCATCGCCGCTAATTACCAGCGACTGCTGGAAGCCGAAAACGAGCGGTTCCGGCTTGGGGAAAGTTCGATTTTTCTCATCAATGCCCGCGAACAGAAACTCATTGAAGCACAACTCAAATTGGTGAGCCTGCGCGCTGATTTTCAGAAGAATCGCGTCAAAACCAGCTGGGCTGCCGGGCGGATGAATTAGTGTATGTCTTTATTGCCCCGTACGACGCCAAAACAGCACGTCCCATCGGGACGCAATGCCGGTAGAAAAACATATTTTTGCAGCAAAACTACGCCATGGAAAAATTGGACGCGCTGCGTCAGGTCGCTGAATTTCACCGCACGTTTGGACACCCCATCGAGGCGGAACCCGTGATCCCCGCTGAAGGGCGTTGCCGGTTGCGCGTTGCGCTGATTGCAGAAGAACTGGAAGAATTGCAAGAGGCCATTGAGCAGGGAGACATCGTCGCGGTGGCGGACGCCCTTTGCGACATACAGTACGTTTTGTCGGGCGCCGTGCTGGAATTTGGGCTGGGCGATAAATTCAAAAGCCTGTTTGACGAAGTGCAGCGCTCCAACATGAGCAAAACTTGCAAAACCCTGGAAGAAGCCGAAGCCACCGTACAGCACTACTTAGAAAAGCAGGGCGTGGAAGGCTATATCCGCCAGGAAGGCCCGTATTATCTGGTCCACCGGACTTCTGACCACAAGACCTTAAAATCCATCAATTATTCCCCCGCTGATTTGGAAGGAATTTTGAAAGGGGCAAATGGGCAAGGGGCAAGTTAGCAAGGGGCAAGTAGGCAAGTAGGCAAGTTAGCAAAAGGCAAGTGGGTAACTCAGCCACAGGTGCAGCGCACCGCAATATTTGTAGGAAATTAAGGTGCAGCGCACCGTAATATTGGCGTCCCGAAACGGACGTTATTGTTTCAGTGGGCTGCACTGAAAATACAAAGAGACATCCCGAAAGCTCGGAATGTCTCTTGTGTTTTTGCATACTTGAATCCGTTCGGATTATTCCCCTACGACTTCGAATTTCACTTTCGAGTCAATGGCTTTGTGCAGGTCAATGACGGCCTCGTAAGTACCGACTTCCTTCACATCTTCCGGGAGGTGAATTTTTCTGCGGTCAATATCTATATCCATTTGTTCTTTGATCGCCGTGGCGAGCTGAACATTGGTTACACTACCGAAGATTTTACCGCTGGTGCCTACTTTAGCGCCAATTCTCAACACCGCACCTTTCAGTTTATCGGCGATGATCTGGTAATCCGCCAGCAACTTGGCTTCCTGTGCGCCTTCGCGGCGTTTCAGGGTATCCAACTGGCCGCGGTTGGCTGCATTGGCGACGAGGGCCATCCCTTGCGGGATCAGGTAGTTGCTGCCGTAGCCATCGCGAACGGTTACGATCGTATGTTTTTGGCCTACCTTTTCTATATCTTGCAACAGAATGATTTCCATGGCAAAGCGTTTTTGTTGTGCGAAAAAAAATTACTTCAACAAATCGGCCACATAAGGCATCAAAGCCAGGTGGCGCGCTCTTTTAACAGCGGTTGAAACTTTGCGCTGATATTTGAGCGAGTTACCGGTGATGCGGCGTGGCAAAATTTTGCCCTGTTCGTTGACAAACTGGATCAAAAAGTCGGCGTCTTTGTAGTCAATATGTTTGATGCCAAACCGGCGGAAACGGCAGTATTTTTTGCGATTCTGGCCGATCTTGGGATTGCTTAGAAACTTGATATCGTCTCTGGTTGCCATAGCAAAGTTTTTTTAGATCGTTAATTAAGGATTACGCCTGTTCTTCGTTCGTTTCAGCGGCAGGTTCTTCCGTTGCTGCAACGGCAGCTTCTTCAGCTACAGCTTCTGCAACAGGTTCGATTGCGGCTTCCACAACAGGTTCTGCTTCCACAACGGCTTCAGTTTCAGCGACTGCTTCTGCAACCGGCTCAACAACTGCTTCCACTACTGGTGCGGCAACTGCTTCTACCACCGGTTCAACCACAGCTTCTGCTACTGGTGCGGGTGCTGCTTCTACTACAGGTGCTGCTGCAACGGGCGCTTCTTTAACTGCCGGAGCAGCTTCTGCCTTGGCTGGCGCAGCTTCTGCTGCACGAGGCTGAGCGGCTGACTCGACGCGTTCCGGTTGTCTTTTCTTCTTACTTCCGATCAGACCTTTGCGTTTGTCATCGTTGTACTTCACACCGTACTTGTCCAATTGGACGGTCAGGAAACGCAGCAGGCGCTCGTCGCGTTTGAGCGAAAGCTCAATGGCTGTGAGGAAAGCCCCACCAACTGTTTCGACCTCGAATTCGATGCAATAATAGACGCCCGAAGAACGTCTGTTGATGGGATACGCCAGGGGGCGCAATCCCATTTCATCCACATGAACGATCGTGCATCCTTCAGCCTGAAGGCGATCGACATATGTCTGAGCTGTCGCTTTAATTTCATCGCCCGACAGCACTGGGTCTACGATGAAAGTCACTTCGTAATTTCTCATTAATCAGACATAGTTATTGATAAAAATACCTGCGTAGTTGCTGTTTCCAACGTTTCAGAACAGTTCCGAACTGCGCAAAGCGGGCGCAAAGATAATCATTGTGATGGAATTGCGAAATGGAAATGGGATTTTTTGTAGAACGGTGGACGGGAGACGGGAGACGGTGGACGGGCCACGGCGGGGGGGAAACGGTATTATTGATGATTGATTGATGAATGATGATGTGGAACCGTCAACCGTCCACCATCTACCGTCCACCGTCTATCATCAATCATCAATAAAAAAATACATCACTCCCCTACCTTCACAATTTTCACCGTTTTTCGTCGGCTCAGCATATCCAGCCGCACAAAATACACCCCGGAGGCCCATGCTTGCGTATCCAAAACGATATTTTTGTCTATGTCAAACGCCGGTTCTTTGGTTTGATACACCAAGCGCCCTGCCGCGTCGAAAACCGTGATGTGGATTGGAACCGGCGACGGAAGTTTCGTCGTAATGTTCACCTCATCGGAAGTCAAAGTTGGGTTCACAAGGACTGGAAAAAAAGATTCGCCGATCAGATCGCCACAGTCGGCTATGGTTGAAAATTCAGCCAATTGCACTTTTGTAACGCCCGGCGCAATCGGGCCTCTGACTACCCCGTTTACGACCTCCAGCACCGAAACGCCACATACCCCTAACCTCCATACGCCATCAGCTCCTTGATGCGGGACAATAATAAAGGTTTTTCCGGGTTGAAAATTACCGAGCTCTAAAAAACAGAGGGAGCTGCTTCCTCTTTCAAGCGTGAGTGTTTGAAAGGTTCGGTCCTCGCCGAGGTAGGTTTTTTCAATCAGCATCGTCACACTGGTGCTATTGGTTGCGGAGACCGTTCCCAGGTAAATATGGACGTCTGATGGCTCCGGCGCGTTGCTGATCAGCGCCATGGCTTCGCAGAAGGTGGAGACGCCAAAACAGGAGCAGGCAAGGCTTTTACCCGAAAGGCCCGCCAGGGCGAAGAGCAGGATTGTAAAGGATTTTTTCATGCGGTTTGTGTTTATTGGGAAGACGGGTGGAATAGGGAAAAGGGTTGGCGAGGGTAGTGTTGTAGCATAATCTTATGGAGCCCCCACCTTTACTACCTTCACCGTTTTTCGTCGGCCCAGCAGGTTCAAACGTAAAAAATACACCCCGGAGGCCCAGGTTTGGGTGTCTAAAACGATAGTTTTGTCTATGTAAAACACCGGTTCTTTGGTTTGATAAACCAACCGACCAGCCGCGTCGAAAACCGTGAGTTGGATTGAAGTTGGCGACACCAGCCGCGTGGTGATGTTCACCTCATTGGAGGTCAGCGTCGGCGCGATGCTGAGGAGAAAATCCAATTCGTTTCCAGCTTCTAACGTGCCGCAATTGGCCATATTGGCAAACTCAGCCAACGGAACTTCAGAAACGCCGGGTGCGATCCCGCCGATGACC
>JALHRK010000401.1:0-371 GCA_022841505.1 Saprospiraceae bacterium
CCCCGGCGGCCTCGCACAATTGGTAGGAACGGTCTAAGTACTCAAAAACGCGGTCGTATTCCTTGCGCTTTTTGGCAAAATTGGCCAATTCATTGTATACCGCGCCCTGCCCTGCGGTGTCGCCCAATTGTTCGTAAATCGTCAGGGCGGTTTGGCAGTATTCGAGGGCTTGTTCGTAGTGCCCCCGCAGGTAATTGACGACGCCTAAGTTTTTCAAAGTCAGCGCTTCCTGGTCTTTCCAGCCTGCCTTTCGGCAAATGGCCAACACCTGCTCACCCAAAGCGGCAGCTTTCGCAAAATCAGCGCTGAACAGCTTGTAAAACTGCGCGTTTGCCTGCTCAACCCGATCGCGTTCGGGCAGTTTTTCCAAA
>JALHRK010000401.1:381-5696 GCA_022841505.1 Saprospiraceae bacterium
GCACAGCAGGTTGTGCCAACACCGGAATGCCATATCCCAAAAAGTACAAATACACCAGGAAGCGACGAACGGACATATTTACCATGCATTAGGATGACGGGTAAATATAGGAAAATGTTCGTTCCAGACTGCGATGAGCAAATCCTCGACACGGATGGAGCGACAATAATCCTGCCCAATCTTGATGAAAATCATCTTGTATAGCATTGATATTCAATAATTTTATCCAATTAAAATTAGAAATCATGTCACAACAAAAGAATCAAACCGCTTTCCTGCTTTCTACGGCCATCCTACTTTTATCCATCATCGCTTCGGCCGGGGGATTATTGATTACCGGTCTTTATCGCGACAATGATTTTGTAAAATCGGCCTGGTTTACCAATGATTTGATCACCTTGATGGTCGTTTCACCTTTACTGGGCCTGGCTTTGTGGTTTGCCCAAAAAGGTTCGCTGCGTTGGCAGTTGGTTTGGATGGGCATGCTCGCTTACAACGCCTATAATTTTGCGTTTTATCTTTTCGGTGCAGCCTTTAATCCTTTCTTTCTGCTCTACGTGGCCCTATTTTCCTTGTCTGTCGCAGCGCTCATTTTTGGCTTAGCCAATCTTGATGTAACCCATCTTGCTCAACGATTTTCACCCAAAACCCCCGTTAAAGGAATCAGCATCTATTTGCTGGTTATTGCGATCATGCTCTTTTTAGTGGAGGGAGGCATGATTTTGGGCTATTTATTCACTGGCGTGCTACCGGAAACGATAGTGTTAACCGGGCATCCGACCAGCATTGTCTTTGCCTTGGATATGGCTCTTGTAATTCCCCTTTCTGCAATCGCTGCAGTCCTGTTATGGAAACGCCACGCCTGGGGTTATGTGGTCGGGGTTGTCATGCTGCTCAAAGGATTTACCTATGGGCTGGTGCTTTGTTTAGGTACCGCGTTGTTGGCCTACTCACCGGCCTATGGAAAATGGGACCCGTTGATGCCCTTTTATGTAATCGTGGTTGTTGGCGGGTTTTGGGGTTGCTGGGTATTGTTGAAGCATTTACAGGAATAAAAAATTGTTCGCCGCTGTAATCCGTTCTCTGATTCTCGGAGCAACGGTTTTCACCTCACCACTTTCCCCTCACAATTTCGTCTTTCGGATACTTAACCCGGTATGAAAAACTACGCGTCTCGGTGTTCCCGGGTTGGCAGCGCACCTGCCAGGTCAGTTCTCCCCGACCTGCATTATAATTCGCATTATCCTTTTCCAATAAGTTGATTTCAACCCGCTTATCTGTAGAAATGGGAATCTGATCCAGCAATTTCACTTCGATGGGAATGGTTTTGTTGTTGCGGATTCCAATGTAGAAGTTGAAAGTCTCCTGGCGATAAGCGCCGAGCCCCTGGTTGGCTCCGAAGTCACGGCGTTCGCGCTTCACATAAATGTCCTGATCTATGCCCAGTGAAATTTGAAGGGTATCGGATAAAGTTTCGATGTTGAGGTGCGTTTCTCCAATAAAAGTTGATCCATTGAAAATCCGGGCCGTGCCCGACTGCAGGTCGTAGTCGCCGTTGTTGATGATTTCAGCCAGCAGATAAACGTGGGGCGAAGAGCGGGGAACGGCGTAGTGTTGAATTTTTGCGGGAATAGTCAGTTCCCGAATCATTAAGTAATGCGAGCCTCCATCGGAAGGAATGGTTTGGTTATTCGCCAGCGTGAACGTAGAGCTGGTCAGGTTATAAACCTTGTCGCTCCAGACTTCTTCTTCATCTCCGGTTTTAACAACCTGCAAGGACTCACCATAAGTTACCGGGTCAAAAGTAATGACGGTGTCAATTTTAGCAACAAGAAGCCTTGCAAAACGGGGCTCCAAAACAGGCTGTTGGTTGTTCAGAGCCGGCTGCGCCGTGGACAGCAGCAGCTTGACATTATCCCAGTTTTCGCCTGTCGATTGCCATACTGCCGCTCTGAAATTAAGCTTTAAAGGCTGATCAGGCGAAGTAGCACGAACATCGTAGAGGGCGGCCCACGATGCGCCATTCGCCATCATGGACAGGTTGTAATCTATGCTTATCGCTTTCTTCACCTTCAAATCCACAGCTATTTCAATGACTGATTTTTGATTTCCCCTGCTGAGGTTTTCTATTTGTTTCTGTATGACTGAAATAGCTCCCTGCGTCTGCCCGATGCGTTCACTTTGCACTGCTTTTCCGCTGCGGATTCGCGTCAGTTCTTCTCGAAAAAAGGTAAGCAATTCCTGCAAGTTATTGGCCGTAACCCCCGATTGTTCGCTGTATACCTGCTTATTGCTTGATAATAGCGCTTCTTCTTCCTCGAGTATTCCTTTGGCTTGAGTGGCCAGATTGTATATTTTTTGAAGACTGTCTATTCGTTGCGCCAGTCGCGCTATTTCCGGGCTGGTATCTTTGGTTTTTAAATAGTTTTGGCTCACATAAATATTCTCTATGCTAACGGAAGGATCGGCTAAACTCAATTGAATACTCCCCATGTCGACACTTGCCGGTAAATCGGTAAATATCAATTTAATTAGCCCCACAGGCAATGACAAAACCCCTTCATATTCCATCCGGGCTTTTTGGTTGTAAACGGTTACCGTTTTAAGTTTCCCTTTCATGGAGATGGGAGAAATAGTCTGGCTGTAGGTTTGGAAAAAAAATGAAAAAGAAAGAAAAAGAATCAGCAAACACTTCATAAGCCTAAGGTTTTGTTTTTTTGACAAATGCAATTTATTGAAACAGGAGCTATACTACTGTTTTTCAAAGAGTTAAACACTACCACTTCCCGCCTACAACGGTGTCTTTAGGATATTTAACCTTGTATGAAAAAGTACGCATTTCTGTGTTTCCCGGTGCACAGCGCACTTGCCACGTCAGCATCCCACTGCTTTCAGCATAATCTGCATTGTCATTTTTCAACAAGCTGATTTCGATTTGTTTATCTGTGGAAATAGGAATTTGATCCAGCAATTTCACTTCGACGGGCGTTTTTTTACTGTTGCGAATGCCGATAGAAAAATCAAAGGTCTCCTGGCGATAATTGCCCAACCATTGATTCGCGCCGAAATCGCGGCGTTCCCGTTTAACATACACGCCCTGGTCAATGCCCAAAGAAAGTTGCAGGGTATCCTGTAGGGTTTCGATGTTGATGTTCGTTTCCCCTACAAAAGTGGAACCATTGTAAATTCGCGCAATACCCGACCGAAGATCGTAGTCGCTGTTGTTGACGATTTCAGCCAACAAATAAACATGGGGCGAAGCGCGGGGCACAGCGTAGTGCTGTATTCTGGCTGGGATAGTCATATCCCTGACTGCAAAATAATGATCGCCGCCATCGGATGGAATAGATTGGTTACTGGTCAGGGTAAAAGTTGAACTGGTCAGGTTGTATTCTTTATCACTCCAGACTTCCTCTTTCGGTTTATTTTCTACCACCTGCAGAGCTTCCTCGTAAGTTACCTGCGCGAAAGTAATCACAGTATCTAGGGTGGATGGTAAGATACGTGCATAATACGGCGCCAGAACAGGTTGCCGGTTATCCAGCGCTGGTTGTGCTGTAGAAATAGAAAGCTTGACGTCTTTCCAGTTTTCCCCGGTAGATTGCCGGACAATGGCTCGAAAATTAACCAGCAGAGGCGCATCACCCGACGTAGCGCGGATGTCATAAACCGGCTTCCATGAAGCGTTGGCAACCATTGCAAATAAGCTGTAATTTAGTTTTAAAGCCGCTTTTGAACTCAACGCAATGCGCACTTCGCTTACCGATTTCCATGAGCCATTGTATAATTTATTAATTTGGTTTTTAAACGCATTGATCTCGTTATCAATCTGTTTATGCAGGTTATTATTCTCTAATCGCGCTTTTCGTATCCGGGTTAACTCTTCCCCATAAACGTTCATCAATTCTTTCAAGGCGCTTGCCGTAACGCCCGATTTTTGGCTGTAGACTTGTTTGTTCGTTTGTAGTACTTTCTCTTCTTCATTCAGAATTTCTCTTTTTTGATTGCACCATACGCTAATTTTTTGCAAGCTGTCCTGCGAAAGCGTCAATCGGGCCACCTCCTGGTCAAATTCTTTTCGCTTTAGTTAATTTTTTGACGAGGAGATTTCTTCTACGCTAACCCCTGTTTCTGATAACTTCAATTGGATACTTCCAGCTACGAGATCCGGAGACAAGCCTGTCAACACCACCTTGCTCTCACCCGCAGGCAACGAAAGCACCCCGGTATATTCCAACTGCGCTTGTTCGGGATAAACCGTGACTGCCGCCAGCCGGCTTTCGGTTTCTATCACAGGCTGGCCGTATAATTTGAAAATGAAAAAAAAAGGAAGGACAACAATCAACAGGTGTTTCATAAGCAGGAGGTTTTGGTTCTTCTGCTTAATGCGGCAATCAAAAAAAGTGACAAGTACGCTAAGGTTGGCGCGCCCTTCGCGCAGCCTTTGCGTCCTTCACGGGAAACTGTTTTATGGCAGTTAATACCCGATCTCAAGCTAAAAAATAAAAAAAATCGGGAATTTCTTGCACATACCAATTAGTATGTTCATCTTTGCCCCATGATTGATACCCGTCGCAACATCCTGGAAAAAAATTACGAAGCCATGCACCGCCACGGCTTCCAGGGCGTGCGTCCCGACAAAGTTATCAGCGAACTGGGCATTACGAAAGGGGCATTCTATCACTATTTCCCCGGAAAATTAGAATTGGGCTACGCGGTGGTGGACGAAATCATCGGTCCGCGCTACACCGGGCTTTGGCAGCAATTGGAACATTATCAGGGCCATCCGGTGGAAGGCATTGTGTGGTGCCTGGAATACATCCGTTCCGGCATGAACGAGCAAAGTTGCGCCTTGGGCTGCCCGCTCAACAACCTGATCAACGAAATGGCGCCTTTGGACGAAGGTTTTCGGATTCGCCTGCAGGGCATCATGGAAACCATGCACAGCGCCATTGCCCGCGCCCTGCAACGCGCCGCAGATAAAGGCTTGCTGAACCGAACGTTAGACGCCAAAAACTACGCCTATTTTGTGCTTGCCGCAATGGAAGGCTGCTTCAGCGTGGGCAAATCCATGCAGCGCAGAACGGCATTCGATGCGGCGTTGGACGAGTTGATCGGGACGTTGCGTGGGTTAAAACAAGGTTAAAGGAGAGAGGGTAAAGGTTAAAGAGGCAAGGGACAAATTGGCAAAAGGCAAGCTGGTAAAAAGGCAAATTTGCAAAGGGCAGAAATTAAGTATTGCCAATTTGCAAACTTTCTAATAGTCCATTCCCAGCAAGTTCTATTTTTTTTTGACCCAAAAACATACCAACTTG
>JALHRK010000402.1 GCA_022841505.1 Saprospiraceae bacterium
AAAACCTGGACATTCATACAACCCTTTTTTTCCTTACAACCCTTCTCTTCGTTGCTTGTAAAAAAGAGGAACCCGTAACGCCGGTGGTACCCACAGAATATGTGGTGGAGACCCTGGTTCCAACAGGAAATGAGCAATTTCTTACCCAAGGCAGCGATTACATCTTTGACCAAACCCGCCTTCATACGTTTGAAATAAACCTGCCCAATTCGCAACTGGATAAACTCGATGCAAACCCTACCGCCGAAAAATATGTGGCAGGTACCCTGACTTTTGAAGGGGAAAAAATAAGTCCGATAGGTATCCGGTACAAAGGCTCCATCGGTGCATTTGTCGGTTGCCTTTCCGGGCCGGATCTATCGGGACACAAGACTTGCACCAAGTTGTCCATACAGCTAAAAATCAATTGGTTAGATCCGGATAATAAATTTTATGGCCTTAAAAAAATCCAATTGCATTCCCAAAACCTGGATCCCAGCCAAATGCATGAGCGGCTTGCTTATTGGCTTTTTCGGGCAATGGGCGTTCCGGCCCCCCGGTCGGTTCATGCACGGGTCCTCATCAATGGGCAATACATGGGCTTGTTTGCCTTGACCGAAGAAGTGGACGGACGTTTTACCAGAGAAAATTTCGACGATGGCAAGGGCAATCTTTACAAAGAAATCTGGCCCTTAGACATGAACGGCCTGCCTTTTTCCGAGCAAACTTATTTGAGTCACCTGGAAACCAATGAAGACGAAAATCCGACAGCCGCCATGATTCGTGGTTTTGCGCAAGCAATTGCGAGTGGAACACCGGAAAGCATACAAAGCATCATCACCGAACGGATGAACCTGGAAGAGATCATCGCATACGCAGTCGTTGACAGAACCATCAGGGTTGACGATGGCCCATTTCACTGGTATTGTTATGGCGGGAACTGCTCCCCTCACAATTTTTTCTGGTACGAAGAACCCACCAAAGGTACCCTGCACCTGATTCCCTGGGACATGGACAATGCTTTTGAAAATATTATTTCCAATGAAAACCCGGTAATCCCGATCGCCGACGCCTGGGGAGAAACCCGGAACAACTGTCAGCCTTTTCCTTATGGGACCTATCAGTTGATGCAACGCTCTGCCGCATGTGATAAATTAACGGCGGGATGGGCAAGTTTTGAAGAGGAATACAATGACCTGCTGGTGCACTTTAAAACCGAAGTATTGGCGCCGGAAAATATCAACCCGCTTTTGAACGCCTGGATTACGCAAATACGTGCCGCAACAATTGAGGCGAGCGCTGCACACGACGACGCCATAACGATTATTACCTGGAGCAATGCTTTGAGTAAATTGAGAGACCAGCTTGAGTATGCCCGTATTCATTGATTTCAAGGCAGTTCGCTTCCGATCAAAGATAAAGAACAAGCTTACCTAAGTTGGCCAATATGATCAGTCAAGTCAAAATCATAATTTCGCCTTAATGTTAGTTCATCAAGTAAAGTAGTTCTAAGTTGCTTGATGGCGATTCGACATCGCGTTTTTATGGTTCCGATGGGGGTATTAAGAATGACGGCTACTTCTTTTTGCGTATATCCGCAGATATAAATCAAATGGATAATTTCGCGGTGTTCAGGTTTTATATTTTCAATAATATAGCGAAAATGCCAGTTTTCATCTTGATAAACCATCTGATCAGATGAGGCGATGGTATCGCTGTGTATTTGCTCCTTGCTCGAGATCTGTTGTTGGTATCGGTATTGTTTACTGCGCAAATAATCTTTGCAAGTATTGCGGGCTATATTCAAAAGCCAGGTGAACAATCGGCCTTTTTCTGCATTATAAGAATCTATATGCCTCCAAATTTTAACGAATACATCTTGAAGGAGCTCTTCAGCGGTGGCCTCGTCCTGGACCATGTGCAGGACAACACCAAAAAGGGCTGCAGCATAGTCTTCATATAAAGTTGCAAACGCATTGATGTTTTTTGCCTTTAGGCGGGCGACCAATTCGTCGGTTGTCTCTTTGTTTGCTTTTACCATGGCATTTAGTTGATTTTGAACTTAAGCAGGTCGTTTTGTTCCTTTGATTTCGATAGTGCAAAGGTACTTGGGGGCATGAGACGTCACCAATAGTGATATTCGCTATATTTATTGGGCATCAGAAACGGTAGTGGTTCGCATAAGTGAATTTTTTTTCGACTTTGGAATAGTGATATTCACTATTTTCGCCAAAAGAATTTTCAACATGCAAAATGAATTACTTCCCCAAAACCTGTTAGGGTTGCGCAAAGCAGATGCTGCCTACAAACGTATTGTCGAACTATCAGAAATCGTTTTTGGAGAAGAAAACCTGCTGAATCGGGAAGCACATCTGCGCGAGCTGCAGTTCTTTCTTGAAAGTGTGAAAGGCAAGGATTCCATTTTGACTATTTTCAACCACAAGGCTTACTACCCGGAAATGGAAGTGGGGCAACTTGAGTTTTGGGGCGATATGCCCTATCAGGTCTACGGTGAGCGGATGAAATCTATCCTTGGTTTGCTGCACACAGACTATACTGACTTTCCATTAGATTCCGTGAAATGGTTGACCAAAGTTATTGCTGACATCCCGTTCGGCAGAAAAGTGAACATGAAAACGCACCATTGCGGTATGCGCTTTATCCGTATAGACGGCAAGCAGGTTCGCCTTTTCTCGCAGGGCATCCCTATTCAGTTAGATGAGAACCGTAACTTCAAGTACTCCTTCAACTACGTGCAAAATATCAACAACCTGATCAAACGGGACTTTCCTCACTATTGGATCCGCTTGTCTTATGGTGAACATAACGAGTTCGTGCAGACTTTCCACTCGGAGTCCAAAGAGTATTCCACCCGCGACCTGTTGTCGCCCAGAGAGAAAGAAATACTCCTGCTCATCGCTGAAGGCAAGGATACAAAAGAAATAGCCAAAGAACTCTATATCAGTATCAATACGGTTGGAAATCATCGCAGTAATATGATTGATAGATTGGGCGCAAGAGATACTACAGCATTGGTACAGTTGGCTAAAATGGTAGGGATGATTTGAGAAGCTGTTTTAAGTAATCACCGTGCGGAAATTGATCTGGAAATGTGACATGGAAATCAGATTGGGAGTGACGGCGGGGAAATGACTGGTATTTCAGCCCTCTTAATGACTGCAAAAGGAGCTTGCCGTTTACCAACTGAAAATACTTTTTCGTTTATGATTTACAAAGAAGTTATAGATTTGCAAAATAAATGAATAAAATGCGCTGGTGTTAGAGATTAACCGCTGCCTTTGCCAGGAAGACCTGAAACGTGTTAAAAGCATAAGATTATGGCATCCGACCAAAAATTTGTTGATTATGTTTTAGACCAAATCGAAAATGCCGGAGAAATAACGGCTAAAAAGATGTTTGGAGAATATGGAATATATGCAGATGAAAAACTATTCGGATTGATCTGTGACAATAAATTATTTATCAAACCAACAACATCAGGGCGGGCATTTATAGACAATGTTGTGGAAGCCCCACCTTACCAAGGCGCGAAACCGAGTTTTCTAATTGAAGACAAAATTGAGGATCGTACGTGGTTAAGCGAATTGGTCAGGGTTACTGTAAAAGAATTGCCTATGCCAAAACCCAAAAAGAAGAAGCAATAGTGGATACAGAAACATCAGGGAGATCAATATTTTCTTTAGTAATGATGAATCCTGATAGAACAGAAGAAGAAACTATGGTAATTGAGTAAGGCTAAGACCTCGCTGTTTTTTTGCAAAAAAATCCCCAGTACCCTTATCTTCACCCCATGAAATTCCCCATCGGCATACAAGACTTCGCAGAAATCCGCACGGGCGGCTATGTGTATGTGGACAAGACGCAGCACATCCACCACTTTTTGGAGCGTGGGAAATATTTCTTTCTCTCGCGCCCGCGCCGATTCGGGAAGTCGCTGTTATTGTCCACCATGAACGAGTTGTACTCGGGCCGCCGCGACCTGTTCGAGGGGCTTTGGATACACGATCAGTGGGATTGGGAAGGGCAAAAGCGCCCGGTGATTTGGTTGAAATTCGCCAGTCAAGGCATCAAAAGCATGGGGTTAGTACCCGGCATTCACCACATGTTGGATACAGAGGCAACACGTTTTAGGGTCACCTTGACGGAAACCGATTATAGTTTGAAATTCAATGAGTTGCTCCAGATTGTAAATGAGCAATCCGGCCAAAAGGTCGTCCTGCTCGTGGACGAATACGACAAACCCATCATTGATTTTCTGGACAACGTACCACAGGCAGAAACCAATCGGGATGTACTCAAAAGCTTCTACTCCGTCCTCAAAGACAATGGCGCGCTACTTGAAACAATCTTCATCACCGGCGTATCTGCCTTCAGCAAGGTGAGTATCTTCTCAGATTTGAACCACCTGACCAACCTCACCATTGATCCCATGGCCTATACCTTGCTGGGCATCACGCAAACGGAATTAGAGACGGTATTTGCTGAACAGTTGGCGCAACACGACAAAGAACAGGTCAAACGGTGGTACAACGGTTACAGTTGGGGTGGCGACGAGCGGGTCTATAATCCGTTTTCCTTATTCCGCTTTCTAAATGGGGGGCAATATCAAAACTTCTGGTTCGAGACCGGAACGCCCACGTTCTTGGTCAAAGAGATGACCAAGCATCAATACTATGATGTTTCAGGAATAGAAACCACCGAACGCGACCTGCTCAACTTCGACTTCAAACGGCTCAATCCTGTTTCCGTACTTTTCCAGACCGGGTACCTGACCATCGCTAAATATGAACCCGACGACCTGCTCTATACCCTCGACTATCCCAACATGGAAGTCAAGCACTCGCTGGAGCAATTGCTCCTGAGCGACTACATGAACGACCCCATGCTAGGGCCGCTACCCCGGGTGGTGAAAATCCGTAAAGCCATACAAGTCGGCGACATTGATACCGCGCTTGGAATCATCAACTCCATGCTGGCTGAAATTCCCGGCGATTTATGGCGCGGGCAAACAGAGCATTTTTATCACGCAGTGGTGCATTTATCGTTCTCGCTCCTGGGTATTTACATCCGATCTGAAGTGCGCAGTGCCCGCGGCCACTGCGACGCCATTGTAGAAACCTCCGACCGCATCTACGCTTTTGAGTTTAAGCTGGATAAAACTGCTGCCGAAGCGCTGCAACAAATACAGGATAAGGGATACCTGACCCCATACGCCGATTCTAAAAAAGGAAAAATAGCCATTGGCGCCAATTTTTCATCGGCCACTAAACAGATTGACGAATGGAAGGTATGGGAGCAGTAACGCATATTAAATATTGCTATTTTTTTCTACTTTTTGTCCTCTCCAGCCAAGTGTTGCCGGCACAAACCCTCATCCCTTATTTGGGTAAAAACGGCAAATATGGCTTCGCCAATGAGCGCAGCGAACTGCTTATCCAGCCCATTTTCGAGGGTTATGTTCCCTTTTGGTCGGCCAAATTTTTGAGTATAAATTCGATTCAAAACGATCAGCCCGTTTCCCTGCTGCGCAATGGCATGGCCATTCCCGGGGAAAGCCTTATGGGGATTCCGGTCGTGAATTATGCAACCGGGAAATATGAAAAACCCGACACCTTGCACCAGCTCGTCTTACTCAAAAATGGGAAAAAATGGGTATTCGTTGACCTGAATACGCGGCAAACCATCGAGTTTCCG
>JALHRK010000403.1 GCA_022841505.1 Saprospiraceae bacterium
AAAAGCCATAAGGTACATATTGGTGGTTGTTTAGCTATGTAAATGTAACCCAAACTTTCAAATCTCCAAATCATCCAACAGGCTTTTTATCTTGTCCCAACTTTTTTGGTAACCCCGATTTCATCAGGACAAGCTACGGGTATAAATCTCCGTCGTTTTGGTGCTTTCCTGCCCGCTCGCGACCTCCCGAACCGTCAACATCACGCGCTCATTGCGACCTCTGGTCGCATACGAGGCAAAGCTGGGGCTTGTCCAGCCCGGCTACAGACAAACTAAACTGTCGGCACAAAACCAATATCGGTCCAAATATCATCCAGCACCAAGACATCCAGCACACTGGGCCAGAACCGTAGCAGCCTTAACCCGTATGCAACTCAAGAGGCCGCAACGAGCAGCGCCGTTTTAAAATGAAGCGGTTGGAAACCGGAGGAGCTTCGGCATGAGCGGGAAAAATCGTCCGTCCTGCTCGCATGAAGGAAAAAAAAATCGTCAGGATTTTTTTAGTTCGGAATCCTATCTATATTTGCGAATGATTTAAAAATTCGGATACCGAACTATTTTCCCATAATCAAAAACTCAATTTCATGTCAAATCACATTCCGGGCTACACCTATGGTCAGGTTGCAACCTCGCCCGTAAGCATTGCCGACCTCGACCTTCTGAAAAAAACCGTGCTTTTCGGCGATGAAGATGCACAAAACCTTCGCCTCGCTGGGGAGGTTCTGGCTGACCAGACGGACGAAATCCTTGACCTTTGGTACGGTTTCGTAGGCGGGAACGCCCATTTGGTGCACTACTTTACCCACAACGGGCAACCCAACATGGACTACCTCGGTGCTGTCCGAAAACGTTTCGGACAATGGATTCTCGACCTCTGCCGCCGACCCTACGACCAGGACTGGCTCAACTACCAACACGAAATCGCCCTGCGCCACCACAGCACCAAAAAGAACCAGACCGACGGCGTGGAAGCTGTTCCTATCATCCATTTCCGCTACCTGGTGGCGTTCATTTTCCCCATTACGTTCACCATCAAGGGTTTTTTGGCGAAAAAAGGGCATTCCGCCGAACAGGTTGAAGCGATGTACGCCGCTTGGTTCAAAGCTGTGACGCTGACCGCCCTGCTGTGGTGCCACCCGTACATCAAAGAAGGTGAATTTTAAATTTCAAAAGCGATGAAAAACAAAAGTCTACTTCAAAAATTCGGGCTGGCAGGATTCGCCTTTTTCCTACTGAAAGGGCTGGTTTGGCTCGCCATTGGCGGGGCTGCCCTGCTCGGCTTCACTTCCAAAAATGACTCACCCATGGAATTGAAAGTTTCTGTTTACGACACCTACGTCCCCAAAAAACAGGGAGGCGTGATGCACTTTGATATCCTCGTGGATGCCGACGAAAAGGACTTGGAGAAAATCTACGGCTACGGCAGGGATTATTTGCAGTCAAAAGGGCAAGATGGACAGCCACTCACTTCAAAGCAATGCCGTTTTTGCCATGTTGAAAACGCCAAAGGTGCGATAGAGGATTCTATCATAGCAAAAGGCTACTACATCATCGAGATGGAAGGGTGCAACTAATTTTTTTTTGACAAAAATAATTAGGACTGCTAATTTTACGGGGCGGCAGATTTTCCCTGCCGTTCCGTTATTATATACTTATGAACGAAAGCGTCTTCGACCCGCAAGCCCAAATCGGCAATTCTGACTTAAAAATTATCGCCGCCCTCGAACGGCTAAGCGAGGGCTTCCGTGTATTGCTCTGGGAAAAAGCAAAGGTTTTGGGCATCAGCCCGATACAAATCCAGATCCTGATTTTTATCCAATTTCATAGCGATGAAAAATGCAAAGTCAGTTACCTCGCCCAAGAGTTTTGCCTGACTAAGCCCACCGTCAGCGAGGCGGTGAAATCACTCGAACAAAAGGGTTTTATTGAGCGGCAGACCGAAATCAAGGACACCCGCAGCCATACTATCCACTTAACAGAAGCGGGTAAATCTGCGGTTGCCCAGACCGCAAACTTTGCAAACCCGATGCTCGGCAGTATTGCCGAAATTCCTTCCGCTGAAAAGGGTATCCTGCTAGAACAACTGCTCGGCGTAGTAAGTCAGTTGCAACGGGCAGGCATCATTTCCATGCAAAGGATGTGCTTCTCCTGTCGTTTTTATCAAAAAAACGGAGATGGTCACTTTTGCCGATTCTTAAATGAATCATTGAAAAACCGTGAACTACGGCTGGATTGCGGAGAGTTTGAAGCGGCGGATTAAAGGCTTACCCTATGAAATCCCCAACAAGCTCTTAGTTTTTTACTGTTTTTTTGATTTGGTAAAACTCAATTTATTAAATCAATTCAGTTTGTCAATTTGAACCGAACAGGTATAATCAGTGAGGATGCTACCGCTTTCCCATCCTGAACAGCTGGCGACCAGCGAGGCATTTTTTCAAAACATTGGATTGCTGCCAGACCACAGCCGTTACCAATGTCTCGTTTGATGGAAATATTGGTTAGTCGACCGTCGGCTTCTACAATTATTTCCAGAACTACCGTGCCTTCTATTCCATTTTCCTGGGCAATCTTTGGGTAAAGTAAGTTTGATGAAAGAAACTGGCCCATTGCCAATTCACCGCCAGGAAACGACGGAGATTTTTGCAGGGTACTTCCGTCGGGTAAACTTCGCGGCACATTATCTGCCCTTTCGCGTCGCAGACGTTCTTCCATTTGGCCAATCGTCTCTGGGGGAGCAGCATCTGAAAAAAAGTGTTCCCTGCCGAGACTGTCAATTCCGATCCAAGTAGGGTTCTCAATGCCCGCACGAACTCCAGTGGCTATAGGGAGACTACCAATTTTTGCACTAAAAATGCCAATTTCTGCCCGATTTGGCTCTCCTAATTTCGTAAAATCAGTTAGGCCACAAGGTTTGCCATTGGTATCAAGCAGACCAAAGTGTTGGCGATTATCTTTTGAAAAAACAAACCAACCCGTCCACATTTTCCTCAAATTGTCAAACTCAAAAGAAGTACTGTCAATACCCTTATCAATGTAAATGAGACCCATTTTACGTGGGTTAGATTTCGTTGCCAATAATATATTTGGATGTCCTGAATGCATCACCTGGATTTCTGGGGGCACTGAAAACAGTTTTTTTCCTTCCATATCGAAGACCGAAATAACGTTTGGAGCACCTTTTTCACGCAAATGAAGGGCTAAAAAGGTGCTATTGCGCCCACCATAATCAATGCTGGAAAACGTGTCAGGCAGGATTTGGCCATTTTTTTTGTGAAATAGAAGTTTGTTTGGCATTCCTTTTTGCTGTACGACAAAAAAATCGCGATACGATTTGTCATCTTTTTCGAGGTGTGTCCCTAAGCCAACATAACTAATATTTACATTCGAAAATAACAATTCCCCCGCTGAATTATACAGATTTTGTTGAAAATTTAAACCTGTTTGCCTATTATTACTTATAAAAAAATAGCTTTCTGGAGGAAACCATTGAGTCAAAATAACTGAATCAAGAGGTATGATAAAGTTGTCATTATTGTCTATGACACCCATTTTGCCATCCTCCGTTTTGACTATAAATAGTCCTAAGTCAGTAGGTGTTTTTTCAATAAAAATTGGACTTTGAGCGGATGCACAAAGAGCTGCAAAAACAAAAGATAAGATATTTAAATACTTCATAAACCAAATTATTTTATTGGTAATTTTTTCATCTCATGAGCCATAACTGCTGCATCTACGCTGTTTGCGGCTGTGTTGGGCTTGCGGGTTGGGCTTGCCGCAAATAGGCGTAGATGCATTGATGGGTGTTTTACCTATATGCATGATTTAATAAGGCTGTAATCCCTACCATCATAACACCTAATAATGCCACAAAACCAAAAAATCCATTGAGCAACATTTTCCACATCTTGAACTCTGGTCCGCTTGGATTAGGGATGGGGGACAATATACTCACTCCAATCCAAGCGATTGCTCCCAGGCCCATTATGATAGCGATGTTGGCTGTCGAAAGTCCATTTAGTGGCAATAATTTGGCGAGCAAAAAAGCCAAAAGAATTAACCCGATTCCAATTTGATGCTTTTTAGTAAATTTAATATTGCTTTTTACAGTTTCCGTTTGGCTTTGTGGGAACTCATTTTGCTCTTCCCGAAATGATGTCGATTTTTCTGGCGTATTCGTAGCATCTAGTATGTACTCATTTTGCTTTTCGCTTCTCCAAATAAATCCGTTATCTGCCAGTTCTTGCTCTTTTTTAGGGCTGATAAATGCAATTCCAAAATCCAATACATTGCCATTCACAGGAACAAATCTTCTTTCCCCCACATACCCTACTTCAAAAAGTATTGGGTTCAATTCCCCTAACATTCTATCTACATCAACCATATCTGAGTAAATGTTAACCTTGAAATAGAAAGGTGTTTCATTGATGACAAGGTCAAGGTGGTACTCCTCATCAACCTTAGTTCCGTTGAAAGAATTAAAAACAAGTATCCCATTTGTAATCTCACATGACTTTTGAATAAGTTCAGCATAATCTGATGCATTGTTGATGCACTCTGGGTCAATACCATCAAAAAATTCATTGTCTGCAATAATATTCTTAAAGCAATTCATTTCTATATTTTGTTTTTTGATTTTTTTACGCACATCTATGGTTGATCGTCAACTCCCCCTATATAGCCCCTATTGCGTCAAAACTCGCTTTGTCATCAATGATTGCCCAAATACCAATTGCGCAAAACCAACTAAAACGTTTGGCTTTACGCAACTGCCGAGCCAATAAAAGAGCGGAAAGAAAAGGCATCAGGTTCATATTGGTGGTTGTTTAGCTATGTAAATGTAACCCAACGTTTCAAATCTCCAAGTCATCCAACGAGCTTTTTACCTTATCCTAACTTTTTAGTAACCCCGACTTCATCGGGACAAGCTATGGGTATAAATCTCTGTCGTTTTGGCGCTTTCGTGCCCAGCGGGTCTTGAGTATAGCGCTTCAAGGAAATTAAAAAATGACTAACTTTCGGCCAATTGCACCACGCATGCACCAGGCCGGAAAAAATACACATCACCGTTCGGAACACAAGCAACTGACCAGTTCCCGGCAGTTGCTTGCGGCGTCATTGCTATTGACTTTGCTGCTGCACCCACAAGCCTGGAACAGTTGGGCCTTAATGCTCCGGGCGAAAATCAAATACGAGGTACGGGAAAAGATAGCCGAAAAGTCGCACGAGGATCAGGCTGCCGTTACCGTGTTAAAAATCCCGTTAAGCTGGATAGAAGAAGGCCACCCGGAATTGATCTGGACGGAAGATGATGAGTTTCGCTATTTCGGAGAGATGTACGACATTTTGAGCCAGGAACAACATGGCGATGCGATCTGGTATACTTGTTTCCACGACAAAGCGGAAACGGAATTGATGGATGGTGTTTTTGAAAAAATGCAAGCCCGACAGGATCCTTTGGCTTCCGGCGCGGTGCGATTTGTTTTTGCAGCTTTATTTGAAAAATGGCACTTAGAAAACGAGGTTCTGAATGATTTTAACTTACCTACGGCTAAGCAGGCGCTGAACGACCACGATCAACGGATGTCGGGAAGAGCTTGCGACGGGCCTGTTCCGCCGCCGCCCAGGAGCGGGATTTCTTTTCTATAAAAAGTTTGGCAAATCGGTATCAGTTTTCTCTTGAATGGGATT
>JALHRK010000404.1 GCA_022841505.1 Saprospiraceae bacterium
GCAAAGCGATTTTTGGGCTGTAAATTTTGAATACTGCCGGAATGTTTGAAATTTTGGGTTTTATTTAGAGTATTTGTACCACATAGTATTTTTACCACATAGATCACATAGTTGTTTTCACATAGTTCACATAGCTGTTTTTACAACTTGTCCCGACTAAAGTGGAGGGATAGATCAGATAGCAGCAATGTAATATTCAGGGAACATTAGTCTCTATATGCCCTATGTGAAAACCCCTATGTGAACTATGTGGTTAAAAAATAAATCCCTATGTGGTTAAAAAACAAATTTATAGCTTATGCCAAACCCGCTTCAACCGCTGTTAGCACAACTGCCCAAGCCCATGCGCAACAAATATTTTGTCGTGCTGGGTGCTTTCTTTTTCTGGATGATCTTTTTTGACAAACAGGACATCATTACCCAATGGCGCCTGCAAAGAATGGTCAACCGCTTGGAAACGGACCGGGCGTACTATTCTGCGGAAGTTAAAAAAGCGGATTTGGAGAGCAAAGATATTCAGGAAAATCGCGAGCGATTGGCCCGGGAACAATACTACATGAAGCGCCCGGATGAAGACGTTTTTATCATTGTGGAAGAATAGACCTGCTGCAATCATTGCTGCCGTAACAAGTCTAAAATTAAAACAACAACATGTCCGTACTTGTCAACAAGCACTCCAAAATTATCGTACAGGGATTTACCGGTAAAGAAGGCACTTTTCACGCAACGCAGATGCTCGAATACGGCACCAATGTTGTAGGCGGCGTCACCCCCGGTAAAGGAGGAGAGCAACACTTAGACCGCCCGGTTTTTAACACCGTCGCCGATGCCGTCAACCAGGCCGGTGCTGATACTTCGGTCATCTTCGTGCCACCGGCATTTGCAGGCGACGCGATCATGGAAGCTGCCGATGCAGGCATCAAAGTCATTATCTGCATCACCGAAGGCATTCCGGTGCAGGACATGGTGAAAGTGAAAGAATACCTGAATCGCTACGATTGCCGGCTCATCGGGCCCAACTGTCCGGGCGTCATCACACCGGACGAAGCCAAATGCGGCATTATGCCGGGCTTCATCCATAAAAAAGGTACAATTGGCATCGTTTCCCGCTCCGGCACCCTGACCTACGAAGCCGTGGATCAGGTTACCAAAGCCGGCATGGGACAATCCACCTGCATTGGCATTGGCGGCGATCCAATTCCGGGCACTACCACCAAAGAAGCGGTTGAATTGCTGATGAACGACCCGGAAACGGAAGGCATCATCATGATCGGCGAAATTGGCGGTACGATGGAAGCAGAGGCTGCCTATTACATCAAAGAACACGGCACCAAACCCGTCGTTGGCTTCATTGCAGGCCAAACGGCGCCAAAAGGCCGCACGATGGGCCACGCAGGCGCCATCATCGGTGGAAAAGACGATACGGCGGAAGCCAAAATGCAGATCATGGAGGCTTGTGGCATCCATGTGGTGCGGTCGCCGGCGGAGATCGGGGCGACGATGCGCCGGGTTTTGGGGAAGTAGTAGGAATGGGGTGTTTTCGTTGATCGTTGTTGGTTGTTCGTTGTTCGTTAGCGATTACTCATTATGAAATTATATCCCAACGAACAACAAAAAAAATGGCCAATTTCCTCCGAACCAAAAACTAACGAACAACGATCAACCAACAACGAACAACAAAACGATCAACAACGCTAACATCTAACTATTGGACCACGAACGCGTCATACTCAGCCAGGAGCGCTTCAAACTGACCATCGAGCGGCTGTGTTGCCAATTGATCGAAACGTTTGGGCGGTTGGAAGATACCTGCATTGTGGGTATCCAGCCGCGGGGCATCTGGTTGTCGGATCGCATCGTGGAGCGGTTGAAGGTGTTGACCGGGCTCCCGGCTTTGGAATACGGAAAATTGGACATTACGTTCTACCGCGACGACTTCCGCATGCGGGCCAAACCGCTCAAGGCCAGCGAAACCGTTATGAATTTCCTGATAGACGATAAAAAAGTCCTCCTGATAGACGACGTGTTGTTTACCGGAAGAACGGTGCA
The DNA here is from genome assembly GCA_022841505.1 of Saprospiraceae bacterium. Lineage (GTDB taxonomy): Bacteria > Bacteroidota > Bacteroidia > Chitinophagales > Saprospiraceae > JABWAJ01. Next base: position 2,050 of record JALHRK010000404.1, read on the forward strand.
GGCAGCCCTGACGGCGCTCAACCACTACGGTCGCCCCCGGCATGTGGAACTGCTGGCCCTGGTGGACCGCCGTTTCAACCGCGATTTGCCCATACAGGCGGATTTCATCGGCGTTACGGTGGATGCCCTTGACCAGGCTTATGTAAAAGTGGAATGGGCCGAACAATGCGGAGAAGACCGGGTTATTTTATTTCCTGATAAAGCAACAGCAGACTGAAAGCCTTATGAGCGGGACGCAGCAACTCAGCACGAAACACTTATTGGGCATCAAAAACCTGACCGCTGCCGATATTCGCCTCATTTTCGATACGGCGAAAGAGTTCAAGGAAGTCATCAACCGACCCATCAAAAAAGTGCCTTCCCTGCGCGACATTACCGTTGCGAACCTGTTTTTTGAAAGCTCCACCCGCACCCGGGTCTCTTTTGAATTGGCAGAAAAGCGCCTTTCGGCAGATACCGTCAATTTTTCCGCTTCCACTTCTTCGGTGGGAAAAGGCGAAACCCTGCTCGACACCGTGAACAACATCTTGGCCATGAAGGTGGACATGGTCGTGATGCGCCACCCGGCTCCCGGTGCGCCGCACTTCTTAGCCAACCACATTGACGCCAACATCATCAACGCCGGCGACGGCACCCACGAGCATCCTACGCAAGCATTGCTGGATGCATATTCGATGGAAGAATATTTTGGCGAAAGCCTTGAAGGCAAAAAAGTGGCCATTTTTGGCGATATTCTCCACTCGCGGGTCGCCCTCAGCAATATTTTCTGCCTGCAAAAACTCGGCGCGGAAGTCACCGTTTGCGGCCCGCCAACCCTTATCCCGCAACACATTGGCGCACTCGGCGTCGGCGTTTCGCACGATGTGCGCAAAACCCTGCAATGGTGCGATGTGGCCAATGTGCTCCGCATCCAGCTCGAGCGCCAGGACATCAAATATTTTCCTTCCCTGCGCGAATACACGCTCTATTACGGCATCAACAAAGCCTTGCTTGATAGTTTGGACAAACCCGTGCTCATCATGCACCCCGGCCCGATCAACCGCGGCGTGGAAATTGACAGCGATGCAGCCGATTCCAGCCATTCGATTATTTTGCAACAGGTGGAGAATGGGGTGGCGGTAAGGATGGCGGTGTTGTATTTGCTGGCGGCGTTGAAGTGAGCAGGCAAATGCTAAAGCATTTATATCGCTCATTTTCAATTCCTAATAGAGTATTATTTTCAAATCCTCAAATCCTCAAATCTTCAAATCTTCAAATCAGCTCCCGAATTCTCAATTTGGTTTTATTTTTTTTTAAAAGAAGAAAGTAATTTGAAGAAACTTCCTATTTTTGCACCCCGTAAGGATCAAACAACAAATTTTTTGTAAAAAAAGACCAGTATGCTCATCATTGAGATTAAAGACGGCGAACCCATTGACAAAGCGCTCAAGCGCTACAAGCGTAAGTTTCAGAACTCAGGCGTGATGCGCGAATTGCGTACCCGCAAGGAATTCACCAAACCTTCTGTGCAGAAAAGACACAAGAAGCTGAAAGCCGTTTATCGCGAAAAAATCAGATTGGAAGAAGAGAATACCGAAAATTAAATCGGTCTTTTCGGGCTTAGTGCCTGGTCTTTCATCTATATATAGCTTTTGTTGCAGCACGACTGCTGCACAGCCAAGTCCGGTCATCTGTACCGGACTTGGCTTTTTTGTTGGAAAATTTTGTTTTCCCGCAAAGTCCGCGGAGGTCTCGCCAAGGACGCTAAGGCAGTTTTAAACGTCCTGGTATACAACATTTTTTTTCACACAACGGCACAACGCGCACAACGACTCGGCATTCAATTGCATGTCTTCGTTGTGATCGTTGTGCCGTTGTGTGAAACCCATTGCAACGCCGTCTCGCTTTGCGCCCTTCGCGAGACCTTAGCGCCCTTCGCGGGAAAACACCCTCCTGCAAAGAGTGATAAGTCAAGACTTGTTTTTCATCCAACCAAAAACTGAAACATTTGAGAAGCAATTTGCTAATTTTATGGAATTCAATTCTTTAAAAGATACGATTTGCCGATTAAAATCTTTAAAAGCAATGCTCGTCCCTGCATTGAGCTGCAAAGTCCACCCCTGATTTTTTACCCTTTCCCTGCATTTGGCGGTTGAAACCAATTCCCGCACCCCGAAGAAACCTAACTTTATCTCCTGCGCAATCCGGCGCTGTATTCACTCGAAACAAAGCGAAGCAATCATGGCATCACAAGAAATGGTATTGGCCACCGCGATCTTATTAGCCGCCTACTGCGGGGTTATTTTGTATTTCGTCTACCGCGGCGCGCGCAAAAACCGCTCAATGGCCGATTATGCGCTCGGCAGTGTCCAGTTTTCACCCATTACAGTGGGGCTTTCTTTAGCAGCGGCGATTACCAGCGCGGCTACCTTTATCATCAATCCGGGATTCATTGCCCTGTATGGCATGAGCGGCATTTTGGCGATGGGGATTGTGCTGCCTTTGGGGCTATTCATCTCACTGGTCATCCTCACTAAAAGCTTTCGCAAACATGGCGCTACGGTCAAGGCCCTCACCATGGCCCAGTGGATCGGTAAGCGCTACGGGAGTCCAGGCTTTTCGCTCTATATGGCCTTTTTATCCTTGTTGCTCATCACTTTTATCGTGCTGATTTGTGTGGGCATGACCAAGGTGTTGTCCAGTGCGCTCAATGTGCAGGAGTTATACGTATTGATCGGGATGGTCGTTTTTGTGTTCGGATACATGATGTTTGGCGGCGCCAACTCGATGGTTTACACCAATACGATTCAGGCGGTACTGATGATCATTGTGGCCGTCATTTTGCTGGGGTCGGGCTACGAACATTTCAGCCAGGGCGTTCACGGCTTCTTAGACAAACTCAACGCCATTGACCCGGCGCTGACCCAGGCCACCAACCCCGCCAGCTTTTTGTTTCGCGATTTTTTTGAAGTCATTTTTTGCAATTTCATTGTGGGCATTGCCATCGTTTGCCAACCGCATATCATCACCAAATCCCTGTTGCTGAAGGAAGAACGCGACGTGAATAAATACCTGATTACGGCTATTTTGGTGGAAACCCTCTTCTTTTTGGTGGTCATTGCGGGCCTGTACGCGCGGCTTAGTTTCCCCGATTTAAAAGCCAATGGCGCCGTACTGCCTGTAGATGGGATCATTCCGGCGTATGTGGTGCAGGAATTCCCGGTTTATGTCGGGCTATTGGTAATCATGGGGCTGCTTTCTGCCGGACTTTCCACGCTGGAGGGCCTGATCCAGTCGGTCTCCACCACCATTACTTCTGACATCATCGAACCGTTGTTTGGCCATCACTACGGCGAAGGGGAAGCGCGGGGCAGACGGTTGTTTTTTACCAACCGGACGGTCATCGTTGCGCTGGGAGGCATTGCGATTCTGTTGTCGTGGTACCAGTTGGTCAGCCCGAGTCTTAGCGTAGGCATCTTTGCCCAAAACGGTGTTTATGCCTATTTCTCTGCGGCATTCGTGCCGGTTTTGTTCGGCATTTTCATCAAAGAAGCGCCGCGTGCTGCACCCATACTGGCTTCCGTCACGGCCATTGTTGTCCATTTTTCCATTTATTACGGCGGGCTTACAGC
>JALHRK010000405.1 GCA_022841505.1 Saprospiraceae bacterium
AGACAAAATACCCCCCGCCAATGACAACAACCAGCGCGATGAGCAGGATGCCAAACTGCCGGATGCCCAAGGCATTATAAGTTTTTTTATGAACGGTATTCCCTTCGCCAATGATGACGCTTGCCCCCTCGTCGGCGTGGATTTTTGCGCCTTGCAGGTTGGTTTGGTCATTGTCAAAGGTCTGCATTAACGCAGCGGTTTCGTTGTTGTACAGCTCGTTGTGCAACCCGGTTTTTACCTGGGTAGAAACCTGGCCATCCGATTCCATATCTGCCAGCAAACTCAACGCGCCCTGGTTGATGCGGTTGCGTTGCAAATTGGCCTCCTCAAAAGAAAGCGCTCCGCTGATTGCCTGCTGCTCCTGGTATTCCCACGCTGCCCGAAGCAAAATGGCCGATTGGTGGGTTTCCTGGCTGGCTTTTTCTGTTAAGGTGATCAATTGCTGCAAAGCCGATTCTGTCTGGCCAGAAGCAAGCACCTGCCTGATGGATTTTATTGTGATCTGTGGCATAACTGCTCTTTGTTTTGGTTTTTAAAAGATTGTACTTCCAGGTATGCGTCCCTGGGCAAAGACTCGATATAAAGTAAATTTATTTGAAAACCTGGAGCCAGGTCGGAAAGACAGCGAAAATGATTGCTTGACTCCATCAGCAATACAAAACCAGGAACAACGGAAATAAAAAGGAACCCTCTTTCCGAACATTCGGCCAACAAGGTAATACAACTCTTTACATTTCACTTCAATTTACTATATAAAAATTTAATACGTAAAAAAGTTAAAAAGTCAAAACTATGTATGTTTTCATTTTTTAAAGCTCCGCAACAATGCCACCAATAGCATCCCATCAAAAAAAGCTTTAATTTGCCGGAACAAAACGATGCCGGCATGAAATTTTCCACCCTCCTCCTCTTTGCAACCTTATTTTCCACATCTCTGCCTATTTTCGCCCAAAACACAATGGGTATTTTTGAACAAAGCGCCGACGTTGGTCCGGTTCTCCACAAAGGAAAAACTGAATACGACATTAATAGCCAAACCTACCGGCTCAGCGGCTCGGGCGCCAACATCTGGTTTGCCAAAGACGAGTTTCACTATGCTTACAAATCCGTAAAAGGCAATGTCATCCTGCAATGCCGGGGTAAACTGCTCGGCAAAGGGGTGGATCCGCACCGAAAATTTGGGTGGATGGTTCGTGCAGGCCTGGAAACCGACGCGCCAATGGTTGCCGCAACGGTTCATGGCGACGGCTTAACTGCGCTTCAGTACCGAAAGCGCGCAGGCGCCAACATCGAAGAAGTGATATCGCCGGTGAAAATGCCGGATGTGATTCAAATGGAGCGCCGGGGCAGGAGTTTTTTCCTGTCGGTTGCCCGCTTCGGCGAACCTTTCTGGACGGTAGAGGTGCCGGATTTTGATCTGCCTGAAACCCTGTACGCAGGCCTTTTTGTTTGTTCTCATAATACAGACGTGACGGAAAACGCCGAGTTCGACAACGTGCGCATTGTTTTTCCGGCGAAAGCCGATTTTCGGCCTTACCGTGACTATATCGGCAGCCACATCGAAACATTGGATGTGAGCACCGGTCAGCGGAAGGTCTTGTTTTCTCATCCGAAATCCTTACAGGCGCCCAACTGGACACCCGACGATAAAGCCTTCATTTACAACAGCGAAGGATTAATTTATCGCTTCGACTTAGCTTCCGGAAAACCGGAAGTACTCAACACGGATTTTGTCAAACACAACAACAACGACCACGTGCTTTCTTTCGACGGAAAGATGCTGGGATTGAGCAGTTCAAGCGGCACGCGGGAACAAGGTTCCCTGGTCTACACGGTGCCGATTGGCGGGGGAAAACCCAAACTGATTACGCCGGTTGGCCCTTCTTACCTGCACAGTTGGTCGCCTGATGGCAAATGGCTGACCTACACCGGCGGGCGCAACAACGTATACGATATTTACAAAGTGAAAGCAACCGGCGGGAAAGAAATCAACCTGACCAACACGCCCGGACTCGACGACGGCTCGGAGTTCAGTCCGGACGGGAAATACATTTATTTCAATTCATCGAGAAGCGGCAACATGCAACTCTGGCGCATGAATGCGAATGGAAAGGCCCCGGAACAAATCACCGACGACATTTACAACAACTGGTTTCCACACATTTCGCCGGACGGGCAATGGATCGTCTTCCTGTCTTACCTTCCTGATGTACCGCCAGACGAACACCCGTTTTACAAGCACGTTTACCTGCGAAAAATGCCGGTCGCGGGCGGCAAACCCACCATGATTGCCTACTTTTACGGCGGGCAGGGCAGCATCAATACGCCGTCGTGGTCGCCGGATGGAAAGCGGGTGGCGTTTGTGAGTAATTCGGTGGTGGAATGAGCGAAGCTCATTAATTATTTTTACCACATAGCTCACAATAGAGGTTTTCACATAGAGCACATAGTTCTGATGCACCTCTATAGCAGCTCCTATGTGATCTATGTGACCGATTCTATGTGAACTATGTGGTAAAAAAACACAACCTATATGGTAAAAACACAAAACATGAACCATACTTTATCCTTTTCCCTCCTTTTCGCGAGCCTGTTTTTCATCCAAAATCTAAAGGCGCAAATCGCCATTACCGGCTACAACCACGTCGCTTTGGCGGTTAAAGATATTGAAGAAAGTACCCGTTTCTATCGGGACATTATGGGCCTCGAACCCGTTCCAGTGCCAGAACACCTGAAAGCCATCCGCTCGTGGTTCAAAATAGGTCCGGGACAGGAATTGCACCTGCTGGCCGGGCGCACGTTCCCGGTGACCAACAACGATCCAAATCTCGGGCATTTTGCCCTGACCATTCCCAACGCCGATCCGGTGGAGCAATTCCTCAAAACCAAAGGCTTGCCCTATTTGCGTCAGCAACGTTTCGACGGCGCCTGGCAGATTTACATCAGCGATCCCGACGGTTATTTCATCGAACTCAATGAGCCGAAAGTGCCCTGGCAATACCTCCTGAACGGCACAGATCTGACGGGGTGGGATACTTACCAGATGCTTGACATGGAAAAGGCGACCGGCATCATTCCCCTTGGCGTAAACGATGACCCCAAAAAGGTATTCAGCGTTATAACAGAAGACGGTGCAAAAGCCCTGCGCATTTCAGGGGAGGAAACCGGTTTTATCTCTACGGTACAGGAGTTTGAAAATTACCACCTGCAATTGCAGTTCAAATGGGGCAAACTGAAATGGCCTCCGGGCGGAACCGCCAAAAGGAACAGCGGCATTCTTTACCATGCCCATAGTAATGCTGAGCATGGTTTGTGGATGCAATCACAGGAATTTCAGGTACAGGAAGGCAACTGCGGCGACTATTGGGGCGTGTTTGGTGCGGTGTTCGATATCCCGGCAAAAAAGCAGGGCGAAAAAGAATGGGTATACGACCCGAAAGGTGCGTTGATGAACTTTACCCCCGGCCGCCGTTGCATCAAGTCTCCAGATGCTGAAAAACCTTCCGGCGAGTGGAATACGATTGATTTGTATTGCTTCGGTGACACGGCTGTTCATGTTTTGAATGGAAAAGTAGTCATGGTGCTCTACCAATCCCGCCGGCCCGAAGGCAAAAACATGGTTCCCCTGACAAAAGGCAAAATTCAGATGCAGTCGGAAGGCGCGGAAGTGTTTTATAGAAACATCAGAATTCGACCGATTGGGGAAATTCCGAAAAGTGTGCTGGGAGATTGATGTGGCTACGGTTTCTTTTTCCAGATCAATCTGTAAACCTGAATAAGCACCAGAGGCAACAAACTGGCCACCAAACAAACCAGCCATACTTCGACTGGAAGCGCTGCCAGATTCAGTACCTGCCTCATTTGAGGAATCGCAAAGACGAGCAATAATAATCCGGAGCAAAGCAAAACTGCCAGCCACACAAATTTATTTTTGGTAATATCATTGATCCAAAACCGTGCATTGGCGGAAGCCATGTTGAACACGTGAAAGAGTTGTGCAAGGGCTAAAGTGATAAACGCAACATTGTTGGTCACCTGATCATCCGTTTTTAAAACTTGCTGACAATAGACTACCGCAAAGGCCACGGTGCAGGTGATGACAAAAGCGTAAGATGAGATCATGATCCAGCCTTTTTTGGAAATGATGTTCTTTTCCGGGTCTTTGGGTGGTTTTTTCATCACCGATTCGTCTCCTTTGCCAACGCCAAGCGCCAGGGCAGGAAAAATATCGGTCACCATATTTAAAAACAGGATCTGCAACGGAAGCAAAGTGGATGCCGGGGCCAGAAAACCCAATACCGTTACAATAAATATTTCGCTCAAATTGCAGGAGACGAGGTAGACTACAAATTTTTGAATGTTCTGAAAAATCACCCGGCCATGTGAGACTGCTGCCGCGATGGAGGTAAAAGAATCGTCTTTGAGTACAATGCTGGCCGTTTCTTTTGCTACCTGGGTGCCGCTCAGGCCCATGGCGATGCCGATGTCTGCTTGTTTCAGGGCGGGCGCATCGTTTACCCCGTCGCCGGTCATGGCGACAATGTTACCAGCTTCTTGATAGAGGACTGCGATATCGAGCTTTTGCTTGGGCGTCGTGCGGGCAAATATGGGTGTGGAGAGGATCTTTTTTTTCCATTTAGCAGAAAGGGAATCCATATCGGGCAGGTCTTTGCCGGTGAGCACGCGGTCTTCCTCTTCGTCCACCAATCCCGTTTGCCGGGCAATATTAAGGGCGGTGAGCGGGTGGTCGCCGGTGATCATTACAATTTTGATGCCCGCTTTCCGACAGGAAGCAATCGCGGGTTTGATGTCTAAACGGGGCGGGTCTAAAAACCCAATCATGCCCACGTAAACCAAGTCGGCTAAATAATCGGCTTTTTCGAGCTCCGTGCCTTCTTTATACGCAAATGCCAATACCCGAAGCCCGTCCGCAGCCATTTTTTCGGATTCGGACAGCACGGTTTCTCTTTCCTTTTTACTTAATTTTTTAATGGATGGGCCGGATTGTATCTGGATGCATTTTTCCAATAAATGTTCCACGGAGCCTTTTGCCGCAACGAAATGGCCGGTTGGGCCCTGGTGCAACGTCCCCATGATCTTGTCTTCAGAACTAAACGGGACTTCGGCTATGCGCGCGTATTCCTTTTGTAGCGCTTCCGCAGACGATCCGGAGGCATTGGCCAATTGGATGAGCGCGATTTCAATTGGATCGCCCGATTTTTTCTTTTTCCTTTTTTTTATTTTCAACGGCGCATTGTTACACAAGGCACCAATCAAACGCAATTTTTCAAAGTTTTCCTGACTTTTTTTAATCTCCCCATCCTCAAATTTTAAAACTTTTTTTTCGATGTGTACCTTGAATTGCTCTTCCGGAAAAGAAAAAGCGGCGACGCGAATTTTGTTTTCCGTTAAGGTGCCGGTCTTGTCGGTCAAAATCACGTTGGTGCTGCCGAGGGTTTCTACCGAAGACAATTTTTTGACGATGGCGTTGCGTTTCGCCATCAGGAGCATTCCGTAAGCTAAGGCGACCGTGGCGACAATCGGCAATCCTTCGGGAATGGCAGCTACCGCTAAAGCAATAGACGTTTTTAAAATCAGCACCCAGGCTTTACCCTGGATAAATCCCGTGAGTGCAAAAATGGCGGTCATAATCA
>JALHRK010000406.1 GCA_022841505.1 Saprospiraceae bacterium
ATTCGCCATCTGCCAGACAAATTACGGCGTCGGGGCATATTTTTCGCAGTTCCGCTTCATGTTTTTGTTGAAACGGATAAGGTTCGGAAGACAAGAGGATAACCTCCGGTTGCGCTTCCCGCAGCATCGCTTCATTGATCTCCGGATACCGCGTGAGGTGGCCGAAAACATTGGTAAACCCGGCTCTTGTCAGCATGTCGTTGATGAAAGTATCGCCAGCGGCTACCATATACGGCTCCCGCCAGATGAAATAAGCTGTTTTCAGGGCCTCCGAACATTTCAATGTCGCAAAAGAATCCCGGATTTTGGAAACCAATGCTGTTGCTTCATTGGTTTTATCCACAATTGTGCCAAGGCGAACGATCATTTCTTCCGCATCTTCCAGGCAATAAATATCGCTCATCCACACCGGGTAACGGGTTTGCAGGGCTTCAATCTGCGTCCGTTCGTTTTCTTCCTTGTTGCCAATGATGAGGTCGGGTTGCAAAGCGGCAATGGCTTCCAGGTTCAGTTTTTTGGTCCCCCCTACCCTTTTCTTTTGGCGAAACCATGCATCCGGATGCACACAAAATTTGGTAATGCCCACCACTTCGTCCCGTAAGCCGAGATCGTAGAGCAGCTCTGTCTGAGAGGGCACTAAAGACACAATCCGCTTGGGCGGAAAGGGTATGTGGACTTCGCGGTTGAGTTGGTCTATGGTGCTCAATTTTGATGGCTTGTTACTGTTATTCGTTGTTCGTTGTCGGTTGTTCGTTGTTCGTTCTGTTCTCGCATCCCTCAAATACTCAAATACTCACATCTTCAAATCCTCAATTCCTCAAATCAACTCATCTTCAAATCATATCCTTATCTTTGCCGATTCAACGAAAACAGCCCTCCGGGCTTTCCCGGTCTGCCAACTGAAGTTGGCGACCACATAAGATATAAATATGAAAACAAAAACGCTTCGGCGCGATAAAGTCAATGTGATTACGCTGGGTTGTTCCAAGAACATCGTGGATTCGGAAAACCTGATCACCCAGTTGCGGGGCAACGATTTTGAGGTTGTCCACGACAGCGATGAAGAGGACGCCAACGTCATCATCGTCAACACTTGCGGCTTTATAGATGTTGCCAAAGAGGAATCAATTAACACCATTCTGCAATACGCCGAGCTGAAAAAGACCGGCGAGATTGATAAACTCTACGCCACCGGCTGCTTGTCGCAACGCTACCGAGAGGAGCTCACGATGGAAATTCCGGAAGTAGACGCCTGGTTCGGTACGTTGGAGATGCCCTCCCTGCTGGCCCGTTTGAACGCCGATTACAAACACGAACTCGTCGGCGAGCGCCTGCTCACGACGCCCGACCATTACGCCTACCTGAAAATTTCGGAAGGTTGCAACCGCACCTGCTCGTTTTGCGCCATCCCCCTCATGCGCGGCGGCCACGTTTCGCGCCCGGTGGAGGAATTGGTGCGTGAGGCCCAAAACTTAGCGCGCCGGGGGGTGAAAGAACTGATGCTTATTGCCCAGGAGCTGACTTACTATGGCCTGGATTTGTACAAAAGCCGCGAATTGCCGCGCCTGCTGCACGCGCTTGCCGACGTGGAAGGCATCGAGTGGATTCGTTTGCACTACGCTTATCCAAGCAAGTTTCCGGAAGAAATTTTCGATGCGATGGCCGCCCGGCCCGAAATTTGCAACTACTTAGACATGCCGCTGCAACACGCCAGCAATGCCGTACTGGATCGCATGCGCCGGCAAATCACGCAGGAAGAAACCCGGCAATTGGTGCAAACCGCCCGCGAAAAAGTGCCCGGCCTGACCCTGCGCACGACTATGCTGGTGGGCTTTCCCGGCGAAACGGAAGCGGAATTTGAAGAACTCTGCGACTTTGTACGCGACATGCGCTTCGACCGCCTTGGCGTTTTCCAGTATTCCCACGAAGAAGACACCCGCGCTTACGGCCTGGAAGACGACGTCCCCGCCGAACTAAAAGCCGACCGCGCCAACCGCCTGATGGAAATCCAGCAGGAAATTTCCTACGAAAAGAATTTAGCCAAAGTCGGCAGCACCTTTAAAGTATTGTTTGACCGCAAGGAAGGCGAATATTTTGTGGGCCGCACCGAAGGCGACTCGCCGGAAGTGGACAACGAGGTGTTGGTGCGCGCTGATGCGAAATTGGCGCCAAGACTGGGGGATTTTGCGATGGTGAAAGTGACGGAGGCGACGGAGTTTGATTTGTATGGGGTGGTGATGGGTTGGTAAAACTCAACTAAGAAAGCATCAAATCCCAAATCGTTAGCGACAGTTAACTAAAAAACGAAATGAGCCCTATTTCCAAAACATTACAAAATTCAATAATTGTATTTTTGTTTTTACCGTTCATGGTAAAATCACAGTGCTATGAAGATTTCTTTGGCTTTTGGAAAACTAATGATGGAAAATTCATTAAATTGATTGCGCCTGACCCAGAAAGAAAAATTAATGGCGAAACAGCAATTGGCGACAGGGATCAAAACTTTAGAGGAACTCACTTTTATGAAGATAAAATATTGAAAATATTGAGTCATGAATACCTTTACAATGACGAAACAAAGAAAAACCAAACCGTCCAAAGGTCGTTTTATTTCAAGGTTCTAAGAGTTGACAAGCAAATCATGAAAATTCGACCAATTTCAGATGAGATGAAAAAGATGTTTGGTCAAAATGACATTACTCTTTTCAATGAATATTTCACCCCCTTTGAGAGCTTTGAATTAGATTCACTTTATTACACAAGGTTACATTTTCCATACGAAATTCAAATAGACAAAAATGGCAACATGAATTTAGAAGATTATCTTTCCTATAACGAAAAAAAGAAAAAACGTTACTCGGGAAAACTTGATGAAAATCAATTCATAGAGCTAAAAAATTTAGTTTTTAAGTCTCAAATTACATCAATGTCAAGCTGTGAACTCAAAAAATCATGTTCTGATTGCTATCCTACAAGCCTAAAGATTTTTCATAATAATAAAGTCACCGACTACTGGGCTGGGATGATCCATGGTAGCGCCGTTCCTCTTGTTCAGAAACTAAATGAGATTATTTTAAAGACAAAATGGAAAAAAATAAAAAAAAATAAAACTGCTGCTAATAGAGTTGGGAGAGGAGAGCCATAGCCCCGCTCGTGTCCAAGCTCGGCTACTTTCCACCCGCTAGTGCCGCAGCTCCATTCCTTTCCTACCCCCATCGTTTTAAAATGACGCTGCTCGTTCCGGCCAGAGGTCAGAACGGGTTAAGGCTGCGGGTTCAGCCCGCCGTTAATAATCCATGATTTTTATTTCCATAAACCCTCCTTTCTGCCTATCTTTCAGAGCTAAAATCCAATGAAAATGCGTTACAAAATACTTGACCAGCACGGGCTTAACTTTTTAACGCTCACCGTTGTGGAGTGGATTGACCTTTTTACGCGCCGCCAGTGTGCTGAATGTCTTGCTGCCCAATGATATTTGGAACGAGACAGTTTTTCATGCCGAGGGCCGCTACCTGAACTTGAATGCCGAAGTAAATAATACCCTGCTTTGGCAAAAAAAAATACGCGCTGCGGGATCATTTGGGGAATACCCGCATGATGTTCGCCGACAAAAACGCGAACGGGATTGTGGAAACGCCGGGAGAGATTGTACAAGAAAACCACTATTACCCGTTTGATTGGGGTATGAAGGGCCTTGGATGATGAATGATGCGGTGGCGCGGGATAATAAATACCAGTATAATGGGAAGGAGTGGAATGATTATGCGGCGAGGTGGTATGATCCGGCGATTGGAAGATGGGGACGGTTGATCCAGTATTAGAAGCTTATGTTTCCTGGACGCCCTATCAGTATGTAAGAAATAATCCAATTACAAGAATAGACCCCAATGGGTTATGGGACATTACCGTTCATGTGTACAAAGATCGTGCGGAATATGGTTATGGCGTGGCCGTAGTTACAGATAGGCATGGCAATGAAGTTTACCGGTTTACAGTAAAAGTGGAAGGAGTCGGGGGAAGAAACAGGATGCAGACAGATGCAGACACGCCATTGGGTGTTTACGATATACCTAATAAAGATATGTGGCTTTCAGGAGGAGACAGGGGCGCATATGGGGCTAACCCAAGACTGTTATTGAATGGAGAATCCGGTGAAATATTGGATAGCAAAAGAGATCTAATTAGAATCCATGGTGGAAGACAAGAAGTTCGTGATAAAAAAACCGGAAAATTTAGGTCTTCAAAATTTTCCAGATTGGCTAAAACTAATGGTTGCTTGAGAAGTTATGATGATGATGTTGCAGAATTAAAAAGCATTACAGATAATTCATAGGTGTTGGTATTCCCACTCATAAAAACTGAATTAAATTATGAAAAAAACAATCATCATCTTTTGGGCATTCTATTTTTTGGGTAGCTGTAATCATCATCATCAGGTTGATCAAAAAGCTGTAAATAAAATAGATACAGTAGATACGATTCTTGAAAAGTCCATGACAAGAACCTTCAACAATATAGACATAACAACAATTTCGGGTATCAGTGCACTTGGAGACAAAGAATTTATGGCCCGGCTTGAGAAGCTAAAAATAGCCTATATAGAAGAGGATAACCGGCATTCTTTGGATACAATCAATTCCATAGCATGCATAAGTGACGGTTATGTTTCAACGGATATTTCGGTTACTTGCGTCGCTATTTTCGAATTAAAACCAATAGATTTTATTTTATATATAACAACAAAAACGGATAATTGTCTATACAAAGCGCTATTAAATGGATTTAATGCAGAACTTGTTGTTTACGAGGGAGAAGAACGGGAAGTTGAAATAAAGATGTGTAAGCAGAAAATAATTAACCTTTTAAAGACTTCCTCCCTTACAAAAGAGCAAAAGTATCAAATCGAAAAGTTAGCAGCAGACATAGATCCTTCTGTTTTCGATTAAATAGGGAAGTCCCTGCTTTGGCAAAAAGAATACGCGCTGCGGGATCATTTGGGGAATACGCGGATGATGTTTGCAGATAAAAACGCGAACGACATTGTGGAGACGCCGGGAGAGATAACCCAGGTTGAGCGCAGCGAAATCCCGGCCAAAGGTCGGGGAACACCACTACTATCCTTTCGGCATGGAAATGGAAGGCGCGTGGACGGCGCAGGTGGGTACGGAGAATAAATATCAGTATAATGGGAAGGAACTGGTGGAAGATTTCGGGTGGAATTGGAGCGATTATGGGGCGCGGGGGTATGATGCGAGTGTGGGGCGGTGGTGGTCGGTGGATCCGATGGCGGAGGCTTACCACAGCCTGTCGGTTTACCACTACGGATTGAATAACCCGATTGCGAATGTGGACTTGTTTGGCATGATGAGCTCCAATCCGAATGATATTTATAAGGAACGGGCGGAGAAAGGGGAAGCGAGGAGGAAGGAGACGGATAGGGACGCTAAACAAAGAACCACATTTACAGCTTATTTTGTGGATGATACCCAGGGTAGTGATGGAAAAAAATTGGAAAAAGGAGATTTGGGAGCCATTATGGGATATGCTTCCGGTATTTTTGCCGGGAATAATATAGATGAAATCACATTCAAAACTGCACCGAGGTCAAAGTTTTTTGACAAAAATGGAAATAA
>JALHRK010000407.1 GCA_022841505.1 Saprospiraceae bacterium
ACACTTTCAGGATCGCCAAACAGACGTCCAACCCAATGAAATCGGCTAATTGCAGGGGCCCCATGGGGTGCGCCATGCCTAATTTCATGACCGTGTCAATTTCATGTACGCCTGCCACACCTTCAAAAAGTGCATAAATTGCTTCGTTGATCATGGGCATCAAAATGCGGTTGGCCACAAACCCCGGGTAGTCGTTGACTTCCACCGGAACCTTTCCAAGCTTTTCTGACAATTGCATCGTAGCCGTGCAGGTCGCATCTGACGTAGCATACCCCCTGATCACTTCCACCAGCTTCATCACGGGCACCGGATTCATAAAATGCATGCCGATGACCTGCGCCGGCCGCTTGGTTGCTGCGGCAATCTTGGTAATCGAAATGGAAGAAGTATTGGACGCCAGGATTGCATGCGGTGGCGCTGCGGCATCCATCTTCGAAAAAATATCTAATTTCAGGGCCATGTTTTCAGTAGCAGCTTCTACGACGAGGTCGGCATTTTGGACACCTGAAGCAAGATCTGTGAAAAGTGTGATCCGGGCAATTGTTGCCGTTTTATCTGCTTCAGAAATCGTACCTTTAGCGACCATCCGGTCGAGGTTTCTGGAGATGGTAGCCAGTGCGCGGTCGAGGGCATCGGCGGAAACGTCTATCAAAGCAACCGGATACCCGGTCATGGCAAAAACGTGCGCAATTCCATTGCCCATGGTGCCTGCGCCGATTACGGAGATGTTATGCATGATGGTTAGAGCTTTTGTAAGTTGGCGCGAAAATAGCGAAAACACACCAGCTTGCCAGCTTCAACTTCAACTTTCAAGGTGAGGCAGCATACATTTCTTATAAAAAATTAATACTCAGTTAACACACTACTGAATAGCTTTGCGCAACTTAATCGTAATCAAATGCAATTGAATAGCATCTTCCAGTTTTTTGTCCCTAAAGACAAAAAATTTTTCCCGCTCTTCGAGCAGGCTAGCGGTAACCTCGTCAATATGGCGACGTTGCTTGTGAAATACGTGAACGCTTCCAATGAAGCAGACAAAGAAACGCTGCGGGTTCAGATAGAGGATTTGGAGCATACCGGGGACAATATTACCCATCAGATTTCGATGGAACTGAGCAAAAACTTCATCACCCCATTCGATCGGGAAGACATCCATTATTTAGCGAATACCATTGACGACATTGCCGATTACATTCACGGCACGGCCAATCGGATCAACTTCTACGGGGTGAGAAGAATAACGCCACCGATCAAACAACTTGCCGACCTGATTCTCGAAGGCTGCGAAAATGTGAACCTCGGCATACTCGCCCTGAAAAACATGAACAACTTTGACAAGATCATGGAGGCCCGTGCGAAGATCAACAATGTGGAAAGCCGCGCCGACAGTGTCTTTGATCATGCCGTTGCGGATTTGTTTGAAAACGAGGCAGACGCCAAAGAATTGATTAAATACAAAGAGGTTCTGCAGAATATGGAGACGGCAACGGATAGCTGCAAAGACGCCGCTGCCGCCATGGAAGCCATTGCTGTAAAGAACGCCTGAGCAGGTGCGTAACCCGTGAGAGAACCCACAATCTTCAGCTTACAAAGTCAGTTAAATGGACTTTACACTATTATTGATCATCATTGCTTTAGCCCTGGTTTTTGACTTCATCAACGGTTTTCACGATGCAGCCAATTCCATTGCGACCATTGTTTCCACGAAAGTATTGACGCCTTTTCAGGCGGTACTTTGGGCGGCATTCTTCAACTTTTTGGCTTATTGGCTTTTTGACCTGAATGTGGCCGACACAGTAGCCAAAACAGCCAATACCCTGAAAATTGACCTCGTGGTGATCCTTGCCGGGGTTTTAGCGGCCATATCCTGGAACCTCCTCACCTGGTGGCTGGGCATTCCATCGTCGTCTTCCCATACGCTGATTGGCGGTTTTGCAGGCGCTGCACTGGCGCATGCCGGCGTGGATGCCGTCAACCTGCAAGTCATCGCAAGAACGGCTATCTTCATTTTTCTCGCCCCGTTGATCGGGATGTTTGTTGCTTACATCATCAATGTAATCATCATCAACATCAGTAAAAATGCCAATCCGCATACTGCCGACTGGTGGTTCCGGAAATTGCAGCTGCTTTCATCCGCCGCATTCAGCATAGGGCACGGCGGCAACGACGCTCAAAAAGTGATGGGGTTGATTTCTGCGGCTATTGTTGTTTACCTGACCCAAAACCATGCGACCGTTGGCGATATCCCCGCTTTGCTCAATTTGGACTACGCCATTAATGACGGCAAAGTGAAAATCGTAGAGCCGCCGTTTTGGGTGCCTTTGGCCTGTTACACGGCGATTGCGGCAGGCACCATGAGTGGCGGTTGGAGGATTGTTAAAACGATGGGGACCAAAATCACGAAGGTGACCCCCCTGGAAGGAGTGTCCGCAGAAACCGCCGGCGCCATTACCTTGATTATGACAGAAAGGCTGGGCATTCCGGTCTCCACCACGCATACCATTACCGGGGCCATCATCGGCGTCGGTTTGTCCAAACGCATCTCTGCCGTTCGCTGGGGCGTCACCATCAGCCTGCTTTGGGCCTGGGTGCTGACCATTCCGGTTTCAGCAGGGGTTGCTGCGCTGATTTACTTTTTCCTGAACTTGTTTTTATAGTACAGGCGCATTTTCTTCCGAAGGAATATCCACTTTATTCAGCTTAGGCCGGATGATGAGCCGCAGCGATTGGTCGTAGGTGGAATAACCCCATAGCCAGTTCAAAAAGACAAAAACCTTGTTTTTTACGCCAAGCAGGGAAAAGAGGTGAACGAACAGCCAGACAAACCATGCAAAAGTGCCTTGAAACTTGATGTTTGGCAAATCCACAACAGCCCGGTTCCGCCCGATGGTCGCCATGGATCCAAGGTCGCGGTAGGTAAATGGCACCAAGGCTTTTCCTTTGTCTAACCGGATGAAATTTTCTGCTAAATTTTTACCCTGCTGCATCGCTGCCTGCGCCAATTGCGGGTGCCCGTCGGGGTAAGCTTCTTCCTTCATAAGGGCAATGTCGCCGATGGCGTAAATATTGTCGTGTCCCTGCACTTTTGAATACCGGTCAACCAGAATGCGGCCTCCCGGGCCTTTGCACTCCGTCGAAAGGCCTTCAGGTGATTTTCCGGTAATGCCTGCGGCCCAAATGACTTTTTTGGCCGGGATGGTCGTGCCGTCATTGAGGGTGACCCGTTTCCCATCGTAGGCGGTTACGCGTTTTTCCAACAAAATTTTTACGCCAAGGTTGGTTAAAAACTCCAGCGCTTTTTCGGAGGCTTTTTCCGACATGCCGTGGAGCAGGTCTTTGTTGCCCTGGATCAGAAAAATATCTACTTCTTCGATGTTGAGTTCCGGGTAGTCTTTGGGCAGGATGTATTTTTTCATTTCTGCCAGCGAGCCGGCGACTTCCACACCGGTCGGGCCCCCGCCGACGACTACGATGTCGAGGTAACTTTGCCGTTCTTCATAGTCTTCGATGCTCAGCGATTTTTCGTAATCGGCCAGGATGTGGTTGCGCAGGTAGAGCGCTTCCGAAACGGATTTCATCGGAATGGCCTTATCGGCAATTTGGGCATTGCCAAAAAAATTGGTTTCCGCACCGGTAGCTAAAACCAGGTAATCGTAATTGACAACACCAAGCGTGGTATGCAATTGCCTTTTTTCAGGGTCAATGCGCTCGACTTCCGTCATGCGGATGAACGTATTCTCTTTTTTTCGGAACAGCTTGCGCAAAGGAAAAACAATGGAGCTGGGCTCCAAACCAGCCATGGCAACCTGATAAAAAAGCGGCTGAAACTGGTGGTAGTTATTCCGGTCTATCAGCACAACCTGGTAGTTTTTGCCAGCCAATTTTTTGACCAAAGCGATGCCTGCAAAGCCTCCGCCAATAACTACGACCCGCTTTTTGTCTAATTCCGGAAGGTTGATTTTCATAGAGTAATTTTCATAATAGAACAAAAATGCAGGCCCAATGTTGAACAAGCCACGAAATTTAATTTGGCAAAAAATAATCATTTTTTTGCGAGGTTACCTTATCTCACCACAGTGAACCTGCACGAGGATTCCCAATTTTCGGAAGTTGCCAACAGGTAATAGATCCCGGAAGATAAATAGCTGATATCTAAGTTGAAATTATTCCAGTCGCTATCTCCTTTTTGTTCCTGATAAACCGTTCTTCCGGTTGCATCCACAACCCGGATCACGACACCCCGGACAGACTGCTCAAATTTACAGGCGACATTTAAGACGTCCTTTGCCGGATTGGGAAATGCGGTTAAAAAATTGCTTGAAGCCCGGCGGTTTATTTCAGCCTTTTCCCCAGAATGGAGGCGAATTACAGGCACAATGTCCGTACCAAAGCCGTTGGGAATATAGGTGGCAGTCGCCAACTCACCAATCGCCATAAACGAGGCATAGCGGGGCATTGCTAAAACCTCCTGGCTATGCAGGTAAATCATCGCATTGTAATCAAAGGCGTCGCTTGCAGCCAACCACAAGTCGGTACCGGCGTCAGGAGCTGTATATTCCAGCATGACCAAATAGTGCGTATTGCTTTCCAACAGAACATGGTCGTTTAATTCTACGGTAATGAGGTCATTAGTCGTTTCATCACCCTCCACAATGTAGGCACCGAAAGTGATCCCGAAGCGCTCCGTATCCTGAACCTTGCCGTCATTGTTGGCATCTACCCATTCGTAAAGCGTAATCTGGGGCACTTGACCTGCGGCAGCTCCGGAATTCTGCGAATTGTCAATGGAGAAAGAAACGCTGGAGACACTTGCCTGGAAGCTTTGCAGCTCTGGTGTAACAAAATGGTTGCCAAAAGTCCAGGAATGCGATTCGCCGGGTTCCCAGGAGGTTGCATCGGGGCAAACGCTTCGGGTTGCCCCCGCTTCTTTCGCCCAGGTTGCATAGGTAACTTTAAACTCAAAAGAAGCCTGGTTATTGGACTTGTCCGCATCGGCTGCATCGGCACTCACCCGGTAGATCCCGCGGTAGGTTCCGACAGGACCAGGTTCAAAGCTTTCACTGAGCAAAACGTTTTCCATGGACGTATTGGGAGCCAATTGGCCAAAAGTTTGGGTTGTTTGAAAGACTTGCTGGTTTTGCGCATTCAATACGGTCATCTTCAGGTTTGTATTCGTCTGCGCGACCGAGCCGATATTGGAAACATCCGTCAGGAAATGGATGGGTTCCACCAAATTATAGGGCGTAGCATAGTTTGGCGGAATGGCGTAGAAATTTTTATTCAGGCTGAGGTTGTGGTGTTCCTGTTCCACAATGCGCACATCATCAATCATCCAGTAGTAATAATCGCCTTCCATTCTGAATTTAAAACGCGCCTGTGGGGAACCTGCAAGCCCGGGGAGTGGTATTTTTAGAATGTTGTTGAGCGGTGGGCCATTGATTTCCAAATCAGTATTGATGGGGGTCTCGACCCAGGTATCCCCGCCATCTGTGCTGTAACCCACAAAAAAACGGCTGTTCAGGTTGCGAACGACCTGAAAAAATTGAAGGCTCACACCGGGAACCCCGGCATTGCTCAAATTGATGACCGGAGAAACCAATTCGCCGCTTTGCGG
>JALHRK010000408.1 GCA_022841505.1 Saprospiraceae bacterium
CCTCGATATTGTAGTCCAGTGATCCTACCATCCTTATCGCATGGCCACCGGTACTGCCCTGGGTGAAATTGCGGATCTGAATTCCCCGAACGGTGATGCCCGAGCCGCTCAGCACCAAGCCATTAATTGGAGCTGCTCCGGCAACGCTTGTCCCGTCAAGAATAACCGATTCCGTCATTGGCCCCACAGTTCCGTCAATGACCGCATTGGGTTTGGTCACAACAGGCAACCCCACAGTGAGGAAAATGGTATTAATCCCTGCCGGCGGAATATTGAAACGGATCGTTGTCAGCGGCGTAACAGTGTTGACGCAATTTATGGCCCAGGCAAAAGAATTGGCAACCGAAATATCCGAACTTGTATTCGTGACCACCACCGTATTGCCAACCGTCGGGCATTGTGCAACAGCGGAATAATGCATGCCCCAGATCAAAACGCCCGTTAGAAATAAAAACTTTGCTGGTTTCATGGGCTATTTTTTTTCTATGTAATAGATCGGCATATTGGCATCCAACTGGCTTTCAGGCATGTACGGTGTTTGGGTCGTCGGTGCGTTCGGGATGGTCTGTTTGACCAATTCGGGTACCCGGCGGCGCAAAAAGGTGTACAATTCTCCCAGCCGGATTATCCCATCCTCGTTCGTATCCGCGCGAAAAGCGCCATTAATGTCGTCACACTGCACATCGCCAAATGCCTCCAGCAGGGCTTTGGTGAAAGCGCCGTTGCCCCATTTCGGGTCTTCGTACGATTTTTCTGTACTGCTGCACGAACTCAGGGTGCTTACCCCTGGTTGCGAATTTGCCAAATCCGCGACTGCCTTGCTCACTGCACCGAAGCCGTCTTTGGCCCCGCCGCTATGGCAGGCATCTATGAAAAGTAATTTTTTGCAATTAACCGGCGCCAGCACATCCAATATATTGTTTTTGAAATCAATTGTGATGTCCTGATATTTAGGATCGTATCCAGTTTGCAAAATCTTGAACCGGTTATTGGTTATTTTGCCATGCGAAGAAATGAAAACCAACAACACGTCGTTCACTCCGATTTGTTTGTCATCCCAGAGGTAGGCAAGATCGTAGAAGACCTGTTTGATCGCAGTTTCACTTGTTTTTTCGGGCGTGTGCATCGCATACGTAAAGACCTCGTTAAAGAGTTTGTTTTTGCCGCCCTGGTTCTGAAAAGCGGCTGCAATATCTGCGGCGTCTTTTTCAGTAAATTTCAAATCTTCGTGTTTTGGACCAATCACCAACAAGTGCAAATTCGCGCGTTCGGGTTCATACACCACAATCAGCGTCTCGGATACTTCCCCGCCAATTACGACCTGGATATGATTTTCACCTTCCTGCAAAGGGATCGTAACTTTGTAGGAATAAACATAGCGCTCATTTTCCGTTCGGGGTGCTGAAAGTTCTTCTTCGCTGAATTTAGAACCTTCCATTTCCACGCTACCCATTTTGATGTTGAAATTTTTGGTTTCCAAAGGCGTAGAGGAGAGCACGGTCATTTTTGGGCTGATCTGGTTCTGGTTGGTTCGTACTTTTTTATTGTTGGGATTTTCGTGCGGCGCGGGGTCTGTCCAAATCATGATCGGCCCGGTCGCCAGCGCTTTGCCGCCGCCGGTCTGCCATTCCAGGGTTTTCCGTGCTTGTTCATTGCCAGCATCCAACACGACGCAAATAATATTTGCAACCGCGTCTTTAAACTGTCCCTTGGTGAAGGTGAAGCTGACTTCGCGCGATTTATGCGCCCCCACGACGCCTAATATTTTGGTACGTTCACCGGAAGCACTGATCCCGGGTGGGCAACTAAAGCGCACCTCCACCGGTCCGGAGCTTTCATCGCCGTCGTTTTTAATCTCTACTTTCAGCGTGATGAGGTCAGAAGTTGCGCTTGTCGCAAATTTATGGCTTTTGATCCCCAACATAACTGGCCGCAGTTCGTGCAGGGTTATGGTTTGCTTAATGGATTTCAGATTTTTTTCGCCCGATGCAATGGTCAGCTCCAATTCACAAGAACCATCCTTCAAATCAGCTTTCCCGGAAATCGGGACGCTTGCCATAATGGATTCCCCTTTGCGCAAAGCGCCGAAATAGTTCGTATTCCAGGCGTCAAGGTGGTCGTTGTCGGTGCGTTTATCTGCAATGACGCGCAAATCCGGCAAATCAATATCGGAGGTGTTCGTAATTAAAAAAGAAAGGGCCGTCTGCTCGTTGGGCTTAACGGCGCCATCTACCGTTCTAATCCTGATCTCCGAAGTTTGCAGGCTTTCTAAGTTGCGCAAACCAGCCGATGCTAAGCGGTCGCTTTGGTTCGGCGTAATGCGCTGAACCAAAGGATCTTTACCATTGCGCCCGCCCATGAGGTAACCCTCGTCGTGCAAATAGAGCAATTGGCTGATCGCATTATCTTTATCGCCGCCCATATATTCTTCCCACCTTAATTCGCCGCCAGGAGAGGTCTGGACCGCGAAAAACTCCATCGTGCGCGCGCCCCTCAGATGTGAATCGGACGCGCCACCCAAAAGGTAGCCCTGTTCATTTTGTACTAAAGAAGATGCCATATCTTCGCCTTTCCCACCATGCGTTTTGTCCCATTGGCGAAAGCCTTCCCGGCTAAGCTTGAGCAGCCAGGCGTCGAATCCGCCCGCACCTCTGGCATTGGTTTTTCCGGCAATGGCGTAGCCGCCTTCGTGGGTGGCGATGATACAGCTGGCTTCACTCCAGCCTTTTTCACCAAAAAATTTTGGCCATCCGGCAACGGATTTCCCTTGTGCATCTATTTTTGCCGCGTAGATGTACCCCGTTCCCAATTTGGCTTTCCCGGCAGTATTTCCACAAAAAACATACCCGCCGTCGGATGCCCGCACGATGCCGGAAATGCCGTCAAACTCGTCTTTCCCCAGCACCGTTTCCCAGACGATGGTATCCGCTTCCATTTTTGCCAACCAGACGTCACCGGATTTTTTGTCGTTTTTATACCCGGCCAGCACGGCGCTGCCGTCTGGCGAAGAGAGGATGAACCGGCAGACATCGTTGCCGGCGCCGCCAAAGCGCAATTCTTTTATTTTATCGCCCCGATCGTTTACCACCACCACCCAGGCATCTTTGCCGTTTTTACTCCCGGTAGTTGTTGTGCCTGCCAGCAAAAACTGGCCATTAAACGTTTGGGCGACGCTGTAAAAAGCATCGTCTTCTTTGCCTCCGTAAGACTTATCGAAGCGAGGTATTCCGGTGCTTGGATCCAAAACGCGCAGGTACCCATCCGTACCGCCCTGGGTTTTGGAATGGGTGGCTCCAACGCTGATGATGTAGCCATTGGTTGCTTGAATTGCCGACTGAAATGCCTCCGTTCCGTGAGGAGAAAAATCTTTTTTCCAGCCTTGAGCTATATTCTGCCCCAGCAGAATGGCGGGAAAAAACAGCGAAAAAAAGCATAAGATACGCATGGTATTTTTTGTTTTGACACACCGTCGGGTAGTGGGATGACGGGCTTTAGGTTTTGGTTAATGACTTTTAACTTGCAAGACCAAGGGTACAATGAATCCGTCGCTGCGCGAGGCAGCATCAAATCCAATTTGATGCGGGAGGTAGGTAATATCGTTACGTGAAATTGCAAATTTTCCCAAAATATTAAAAAGGTTTGCGGTAAAATCTCCTTCGGTTCGGCATAAGCGCTCCGCCAATTGCCGGATGGTGTCAATTTTTCGCCTGGAAAACAGCACCACTAAATAATCTTCCCCTGAATGTTCGATCTTCAACACCTTCGAAGGCCCGGGAATAACCAATTCGGTATGGCCAGCAACGTAGAGCGCACTTTCGTTCTGATCCGCAAATTTATCGTTCAACGCGGCTTGTCTCGGCCAATGAAAATGAGCCTCCCGTTTTGCGTCCACACTGAATACGTAAAGGTATTGCTCCTGTTCAGTCGCCTGAACCAACAGCTGAAAGCGTTGTCCAACCCGCCAATCCAGCTTTTCTAAACGATACGTTTGACCTTGAAGCAAGGCCGCTGCATTTTCAAAAATCGCCTGACCAGACGCCGGTTCCCAACCCTCAAAAGCGCGGAATTGAAAACGGCCTGACATTTCCAGCAATGGCTTTTCAACAGGGAGCGCATTGGTATTTGCCGGGATTTGCGGAGTAGAGACTAATTTTTCCGGCGCGACCAGATACAATGCGAAAGCGTATTTGCAAAAGTCGCCAAAATCTTTGTATTTAATCCAGATAAATCCCTGATCGCCCCAATTTTTTCCCCAGGAGTTCATCAACCGGAAGGCCCCTTTGCGATCGTCGTATCCAACCACAACCATGGCATGACCGCCCGCAGGCGACGTATTGCCCAATTCGGGGTGCCAGTAAACGGCATTGCGCAAATCGTAAAAATTGCGAAGAACCGATAGCCCGACCACCACCGGTTTGTTTTGAGCCAGGACTTTTTTAACCCGAAGCACTTTGATGTCCGGGATCTCCTTAGTGCCAAACAAAGCAAGATAATCCTCTATGGCGTAGCGTTTTGCGTTAGACCGGACGGAGCTGTCGGGCAGTTGTTCGCAGTTGTTGACGTCAAAATCAAAATGATTGGCCAGACAATCGCCGTTGGTTACCAAAAACTGCAGGGCATCGGTCATTCGGGAGCCTTTCCCGCAATCTTCGCTTTTGATTTGATTGTATAAAAACAAGGCAGAATGGGCATTCCGCGTGATGACCGCTTTATCGGTGCATTGATTCATCACAGCGCGCTGGATGGAAAGTGCCCCGTACCCGACCGCCCATCCCACACAGGAGAAGATGTAGCCCTGGTGGCGCACTTCCGGGCAATACGGCGTCAGGTCAATGTTTGCGGGGAGGTCGGCTTTGCTGCCAGCTTCGGCAGCCTGACGCGGTTGGGCGTCGTAATTTTCGTCTTCTGCCAGGAGCCCCGAAGCAAATTCTTCAGCCGGCTGGGCAGACAGGTGCAGGCTCAGAAGTAGCCAGCAGCCAATCAGGAGCTGTTTCATGGTCAGGTATTTTTTGTTGCGAAAATGGCTTGCGAAGTTTCTAATCAGGAGCTATCCATCTACTGGAGTGTCTGAGCTTTAGGGTTCGAGAGCAAGGCATGCGAAGACTCCAAAAATGGGAGTTTACTCGCGTAATTGACCGTTTTTGGGGTCGAGCAAAACGCAGCTATCGGACGCTAAAGGCAGACACCAATTGCAGCGACACCGAAAGCACGCTTCCGATGTCGCCGTTTTGTTCACAGGATCATAGGGAAAACAGAGGCCGGATGGTTTTAATTTCGCCCGGTATTGCTGGTGAGGAACCCGCCGCAAACGCAGACACAGGCGCCCCAGGGCATGGTATAACAAAGTCTTGCCTGGTAAGTCGTGCAGAAGCCGCCTGAAATACAGGGCGAAGCGTTCGGGGTGAGGGCTTTAAAGCTTGCGCCGGCCGTTTGATGGCCGACCTGGGCAATTTGGCCTTTGCGAACTACGACAACAACTTGAGTACGATTTTTCTTATGCGTTGCTAATACGTGTTTACCGTCAGATAAAGTGGCCGGGATGCGGGCAACACTCCATACTTCGCTGCTGTCAACAGCCGTAAATACAGCGGCAGGTTGCTG
>JALHRK010000409.1 GCA_022841505.1 Saprospiraceae bacterium
ATTTTGAACATGCTCTTAAAGTCATCTTTTTCTATAAGCAATCAAAAAACTGTAGCATGAATCTGAACTTCAGCCAAAAAACTGCACTGTATTTACTCGCAGTTGCCTTTTTCGGCCTCATCCCTTTTTCTTCCTGCAAGCGGGAACCCGAAGCCGAAAAACTACCCGAAGGCATCGGCGAATACGTTTATGCATTTACTTCCGGCGTTGTCTCCAAAGGTACGCCGATTCGCGTACGCTTTGTGAATGCCGTGGTAGATGAAAACGAAATCGGCGAGACCGCGCCTAACGGCCTCATCAACATTTCCCCCTCTGTCAGAGGCAACGCGGTGTGGGAAGACACGCGCACCCTTCGGTTTGACCCCGCAGAACCACTTTCATCGGGCCAGGCTTACGTTGCCAAAGTCAACCTCGACAAAATTGTCGTGAATGTCCCCAAAGGCATGCGCAGTTTTGAATTTGACTTTCGCACCCGCGACCAGTATTTCGAACTGAGTGTAGACGGCCTGTTTGCGCCCAATCCCCGGGATTTATCGAAACAAGAACTCAAGGGGATTGTTTACACGGCGGATGCGGCAGACGCTTCGGCCATTGAAAAAATAATCGAGGCCACACAGTCCGGCAAAGACCTGACCGTTCAGTGGGAGCACGATGCCGATCAAATCACCCATACCTTTTTCATAAAAAACATCGCTCGTGGCGAGTCGGCTTCCAGCGTGGAGTTGAGTTGGAATGGCAAACCGTTGGGTGTAAAGCTCAAAGGAGAGCGTACGCTTGAAGTTCCCGCGCTGAATGACTTCAAAATTATGGAAGCGCGCACCGTGCAAAGCAACGAACAGTACATCCTGCTGCATTTTTCGGATCCACTGCTGGAATCCCAAAACGCAGAAGGTCTGGTGACCATCGGCGACGGCAATATTGGTTCGCGCATCCTCATCAGCGGCCAGCAATTGCGCATTTATCCCGCCGACCGCCTCGCAGGCAGCTACAAGGTAAAAGTGAGCCCCGGATTGAAAAACATTGCCGAAAAGGCCATGAAAAACGCCAGCGAATGGACGGTGTCTTTCGAAGATGCCAAACCTGAAGTGCGATTGGTAGGCCGCGGGGTGGTATTGCCCAATTCCGACGGACTGATTTTCCCCTTCGAAGCGATTGGGCTGAACGCCATCGAAGTAGAAGTATTCAAAATTTTCAACAACAATATCCTGCAGTTTTTGCAAACCAACGACCTCGACGGCTATTACGACCTCTATCGGGTGGGCCGCGTCATTATGCGCAAGAAGGTGTCTTTGCAAAAGCTCAATCCAAACGCGAAGGTATCCGACTGGACGCGGTATGCGCTCGATCTTGGCGACATGATCCAAAAGGATCCCAACGCGTTCTACCAGGTTCGCATTGGTTTTCGGCCCGCTTATTCCACTTATTATTGCGGGGATAAAGCGACGGCCTCGGCGGCCAACCCCGACGACATGGAATCTGCAACCTTCATGCTGGGAGAAGATGGCGAAACGGAAAGCTTCATGGAAAGCTGGTACGGCATAGACGGCTATTATGAAGATTACAATTGGTCGCAGCGCGAAGACCCCTGCTATTCAGCTTATTACAACTCAGAACGCTTCCTGCGCCGCAACGTTATTGCCTCCAACTTAGGCTTGATTGCCAAAGGCGGAACCGACAATTCCTATTTTGTAGCGGTGGCTGACATCCGTACCGCCAACCCGGTTTCGGGCGCGGAGCTGGAGTTTTACGATTTCCAGCAACAATTGCTGCAAACTTCCAAAACAGACGGCCAAGGGATGGCTACGGTGACGTTATCCCGCAAGCCATTTGTTGTGATTGCCAAACAAGGCGATCAAAAAGGGTATTTAAAATTAGAAGACGGTAACTCGCTGTCTTTGAGCCGTTTCGATGTTTCTGGCGCCTATTCGCAAAAAGGATTGAAAGGGTATATTTATGGCGAACGCGGCGTTTGGCGTCCGGGCGATTCGGTTTATCTCAATTTTGTGCTGGAGGACCGCTTGGCCAAACTGCCGCCCAATTATCCGATCCAGTTTGAATTGTTCGACGCAAGGGGCCAGCTCCAGGAGAAACGCACCGTTTCGCGCAATGTGAGCAATGTTTATCCGCTGCATTTCGTCACCCATCCGGATGCGCCAACCGGAAGCTGGCAGGCGAAGGTAAAGGCCGGCGGCGCAACATTCGAGCAGGCCGTACGCATTGAAACCGTAAAACCCAACCGCCTGAAAATTGCACTTGATTTTGGTAAAAAAGAACTCAGCAGGGCGGATGAACCCCAGCAGGGGCAGTTGAGCTCTTCCTGGCTGCACGGCGCTCCGGCTTCGGGATTGCGGGCGCAGGTGGAAGTGCAATTGCGGTCTTCCAATACCACGTTCCCAAAATATGACAACTTTGAATTTGATGATCCGTCACGCGCCATTGAAACAGAACCGCGCACCGTTTTCGACGCGGAGTTGAACGAGAGCGGCCAGGCTAAACTCAGTGCAACGCTTTCTGAAGACGCAAACCTGCCTGGCAAACTCACAGCAAGTTTCAAAACCCGCGTATACGAGCGGGGCGGCGACTTCAGCACCGATCAGTTCTCCATTCCTTACCACCCGTTCAATGTGTATGCGGGGGTGGAATTGCCTAAAAATAAAACTGGCGAAAAGCGGTTGGATGTGAAAAAAGACGGGAAACTGCGGTTTGCGGCGCTGAGTAAAAGCGGCGCTCCCAAAAGTGGCCAAAAGTTGAGCGTCGGTCTGTACCGCGTGGAGTGGCGCTGGTGGTGGGATGAAGGCCAGGACAATGTTTCGCGCTACAATACCGGCACGCATTTCAACGCTTTGCAAAGGTCGGAACTGACCACCAACGGCAAAGGGGAAGCAGAATGGACGGTGAACGTACAGGAATGGGGACGCTATCTGGTGCGCGTTTGCGACACGGAAAGCGGCCACTGCTCCGGCGATTTCTTCTATGCCGGCTATCCCTGGTACGAAAATGACGAATCGGCCCGCGATGCGGCTGCCATGCTGGCTTTTACGTCCGATAAGGAGAAATACAACGTCGGGGAAACCGTGAGTTTGACCCTGCCAACCGCCGAAATTGGCCGCGCTTTGGTCACCATTGAGAACGGAACCAAAGTGCTGCAATCGTTCTGGGTGGAATCCAAATCGGGGGAAAATAAATTTACTTTCAAAACGACTGCCGACATGGCGCCCACGGTGTACGCCCACGTCACGCTCGTGCAGCCCCACGCGCAGGTGAAAAACGACCTCCCGATCCGCCTTTACGGCGTCATCCCGATTGGGGTGGAAGACCCGAATACCCACCTTTCGCCCAAAGTGGCCATGCCGGAGGTTTTACGGCCGGAAGAGACCATTACGGTGGAAGTTTCGGAAAGCAATGGCCGCGCAATGGCCTATACGGTTGCCATCGTGGATGAAGGGTTGCTGGATCTGACGCGGTTTAAAACCCCCAATCCCTGGAATTCATTTTATGCACGGGAAGCGTTGGGCGTAAAAACCTGGGATTTGTATGACTATGTCCTGGGGGCTTACGGCGGCGAACTGGAGCGCATTCTGGGTATCGGTGGCGACGGGGAATTGGTGCGATCCGGCAAGGACGACCGCGCCAACCGATTCAAACCGATGGTGGTTCATTTGGGCCCCTTCCAGTTGGAAAAAGGCAAAAAAGCAGTTCACAAAATTAACATCCCGAACTACGTCGGCTCGGTTCGTACCATGGTGGTCGCTTCCGGGAAAGGCGCTTACGGCAGTGCCGAAAAAACCACGCCCGTACGCAAGCCGCTCATGGTGCTGGCAACGCTGCCGCGGGTACTAGGCCCCGGCGAACAGGTCAAATTACCGGCAAACATCTTCGCGATGGAAGCCAAAGTGAAACAGGCCACGGTGACCGTAAAAGAAATGAATGGCTTGGCTAAAATCGTAGGTAGTGCGACCCAAACGGTCAGTTTCTCCAAGGTTGGCGACAAGCTGCTCAATTTTGATGTAGAGATGGCCCAGCGCACAGGGGTAGCCAAGTTCCTGATCACAGCGGAAGGAGCCGGCGAAAAAGCGACGCATGAAATTGAAATTCAGGTGCGCAATGCAAACCCAATGGCCACCAATGTTTACAGCAAAGTCCTGGCCAACGGCGAAACCTGGAACCACAGTTTCGAAGCGGTGGGCATGCCGGGAACGAACGAAGGCGTGCTGGAATTATCCACCATTCCGCCGATCAACCTCGGCGAGCGCCTTGAATATTTGATCCAGTATCCCTACGGATGTCTGGAGCAAACCTTGTCGGGCGGTTTCCCGCAACTCTATGTCAACAAACTGATGGACCTGGACGATAACATGAAAAAACAGGTACCCATCAACATCAAAGCGACGATTGACCGTTTGAAGCAATTCCAGACCAGCGAAGGCGGTTTCGCATATTGGCCGGGCAATGCTACGCCTAACGCCTGGTCGAGTACCTACGCAGGCCATTTCTTGCTGGAAGCCAAAGCTTTGGGATACGCGATACCTGCCTCCATGCTGGATAAGTGGCTGAATTATCAGAAAAAAACGGCGCGTGCCTGGGATCCTAAATGGAAAGAATTTGGATTTTTTGGCGACGAGTCGTTCGAGCTCGACCAGGCTTACCGCCTCTACACCCTGGCG
Source organism: Saprospiraceae bacterium (assembly GCA_022841505.1). Classification (GTDB taxonomy): domain Bacteria; phylum Bacteroidota; class Bacteroidia; order Chitinophagales; family Saprospiraceae; genus JABWAJ01. Next base: position 4,665 of record JALHRK010000409.1, read on the forward strand.
CTTGCGCAAAAAGCAGAAATGGGCGCCATGAACCGGTTGCGCGAAATGAAGTCGCTGAACATGCAGACCAAATGGCGCTTAGCGGCCGCCTATGCTGTTGCCGGCAAAAAAGAAGTGGCGCAGGAATTAACGCAAAATGTGGGAACCCAGGTCAAAAACTACCGGGAATTGGGCTATTCTTACGGCTCACCGCTCCGCGACCGGGCCATGATTCTGGAGACGATGGTTTTATTGGGCAGCAAAACAGCCGCAGCAGAAGTGGTGAAATACATTTCCGAGGAGCTGAGCGCCCAGCGGTGGTTGAGCACGCAGGAAACTGCCTATGCCCTGTTGGCGGTGGGTAAGTTTGTTGGTGTGGAAGGCGTTTCGGATAAACTGCAGTTTACGTACCAGCTCAATGGCGGGCAATCGGTGAATGCCGGCGCCAATTCCCCGATGCAACAAATCGAGGTGCCTTTCAACAACGGAAACGGAAAAAAAGTGATGGTCAAAAACACGGGTAAAGGCGTACTTTTTGCACGACTCATCCTTCGCGGCCAGCCCGCTGCAGGTCAGGAAGAAGCACGCGCCAGCGACTTGGCCATCACGGTGACTTATAAAGACATGAAAGGCAAAGCGATCAACCCGAATAATCTTTCACAAGGCGTTGATTTTATAGCAGAAGTGCGGGTGAAGCACCCAAATTCCAGGCCGTTCCCATATCAGGAGCTGGCGCTGGCGCAGGTGTTCCCTTCAGGCTGGGAAATCATCAACTCCCGCATGGATGTGGTACAAACGGTTGCCGTGGAAAGCCCTTCGGACTATCGCGACTACCGGGATGACCGCGTCAACACTTTCTTTGATCTGGCGCAAGGGACAGAGCATGTATACCGGGTGCAACTGAATGCAGCCTACCAGGGTAAATTTTACCTACCGGCTGTCT
>JALHRK010000410.1 GCA_022841505.1 Saprospiraceae bacterium
ATTTCAGGTGTTTTCCTGATTAGGCTAACCGCTACAGCGCGATTCTTCGTGCGATAGGAAATGATTTACAAGGTATAGCACAGTGCTGTATTTTTGCCGCAGGTCGGAGACACTGCGGCAGCGCTGCGCTCGGGTTGGATAGAAAGAGCGGAAGACCTGCTGAGACGAAAAGAATATCCACCGGCTGATTGACAGCAACAGCGGCCCGGGGCGACTTGATATGAAAACGAACGAACGCCAACAGAGGCCAAAGTGTCAATCAAATTGACTTAACCTCAATCTTTGTTTTAAAATATGCTTCTGTCTCCTTGTCTACAAAATATACGTAACACCCTTTCATCCCCCTCGACATCAACGTCCGGTACGTATTTTTAATAATGGCTTTTACCAATGCTTTAGTTTCTTCAGGGGTCTCCTTCATTCTTCTTTTATAACCGGCGATGGACTTATCCATGGTGGATCGCTTGGATGGATCAACAAGGATATTACCGTCCCGGTAGATTAAATCCTTACCTATGATAACCCCGATATAGTCCACCTCAAGGCCTTGGCAGGTGTGGATACAGCCGATTTCTTTTACGGATTCAGGCTTTATTAACCATAGCATACCATCAGAACCTAAATTCCAACGCATGGAAAAGTTGTGTTCCGGCATGACAATGTCCATGGCGGAGGGATTCTTTTTACTGGCCCAGTCCCAGCAATAACCTGCTACGAGCCGCGCTTTATTATCAGCCAGGTTCTTTTCAAAAATGGCATCGCGCAGGGCATTGGGATCGTCAAAAATCCTGAAATCATATTCTTCGGTGTTCAGGATATTGTTAGCGGTTTCCCTGATTTCCAGCACATCGTCCAACCAGGCGAGGTAGCCATCGGAGCCGCCACATCGAAACTGGGATGCCAATTCATATTTGTGCACCTTGGAATTGTGATAATTGGCCCATTTTATGATTTCTTCCTCCTTGCCGATATCACTAAAAGTTACCTTTTGGTCTTCGTCCAGAAAAAATATCGCAAATTTAGCGGCGTTGATAATCTCCTTAACCTGGTTTTCACCCAGGTTTTGAAACATACCCGATTTTTCATTCAAACGATGTGCTTCATCCACGATCAGGGCATCATAATAATTGGATGGCGTATTGGTAAATGAGCCAGAGCCGGTGAAAAAATTTGAAATCTCTGACTTTTTAATAGTGCCCGTGAGTTTGCTTTCGTACACAGTCCTAGGGGCGGAATTTTTGGTCACATATTGGGTAAGCAGTTCTTTCCGGGTAATCTGTACCAGTAAATTGATGGCCACGACGGATTTTCCTGTTCCAGGGCCTCCATGTACGATCATAACATGCTTTTCATGTACGGTGGACTTCATTGCCAGCGCCAGTGCATTCTCATACACCACTTTTTGAGCATCGATCATCACAAACTCCTGATTGCCTTTGATCATGGCAACCAAACTATCCGCTAAACTTTTGGATGGCCTTATTTTACCGTTTTCGATCCGGAGAATAACATCTCGTTTATCGCCATACCGGATAAAACGGCTGATGAACTCGCGGAGTTTTAATTTTTCATCTTTGCAAAAAACCGGGGATTGTGTGGTATAGGTCGCGTAAAAATCATCCCTAACAACACTGTCATCTGTGCAATTGTGCAGGTAGGCGCATGGCTTTAATTGAACATTCTCATTATACACTGTTTCGTTGAATCCAGATAATAGGGTACTGTAGGACCAGGCTTGGTAACTTGGGTGCAAGGTTTCAATCAGGCCATGTTTAAAGCGCGTCAGAACTAAGGCATCTTTGTCTGTTTTATAAATCTCTGTCCACTGTTTCAACTCAACAATAACAACATGCTCAAGGCCTGTTTCATCTTGCCCGGAGACGAGAAAGTCAATCCTGTTGCTGGTTCTTGGGATATTATATTCAATGGCAACACCCGTGTCGGCGGGTATACTATTACTACTTAATATGTTAGCCATATATTGGAGGGAGCTCTGCCATGATTTATACTCACTTTCGCCAACTTTTCTGTTTAGGCTTGTTTTAAGGGAGGCCAGAATGATATCTTCTATGTTTGAATCAGCAACATCCGTCAGAAATTGATCTTTAGTCTTTTTGTAAACGATCATAGTCTATCGTATTTTTTTGCTGTTCCTTTCGCTTTATTAATTGGGTACTTTTGAGCATTTTTTGCTACTTTTTCCAGGATAATCTCCCGGGCATCAAGCCCATGTTTGTGCGCGAGTAAAAAGCAAAATGAAAGGACGTCTGCCAGCTCTTCGCGCAAGTCGGCAGTGTCGACAGCTTCAGGCTGTTTCCAAAGGAAGAGTTCGTTTAGCTCAGCTGCCTCGATGGAGATAGCCAGCGCCAGGTCCTTGGAATTATGAAACTGTTCCCAATCGCGTTCATCGCGAAAACGCAACAAAGCATCAGTGATTTCATCAATATCGCTTTGCATAAGGATCAGGATTTTGGTTTGTGCATGGAAAGCGCCATCTGGTATTCCTTAGCAAAATCCAGGCCGGTATCCAGGCCGGGTTCAAATAATTGAAAGCCGGTATACATCCACGCGAGCAAATGCAATCCGGTGAAGGTTTTGCCGGGAACGGTGGCGAGTTTGTATTGCCGGTCGGGATCCCTTGGATTGATGCCGGTACGGCCGAGCATGCTGATTTCGAAGGCGACTTCCTGGATTTGTTCGCGGTTTTTCCCTTCAAACCACTCCAGGGCGCCAAGACAATAATAGGCCACAGCCATTTGGCCGGCAGGCTCGGTTTCCATCGAAACACGCTCGCTATCGGCGGGGTCCGGCTTTTTGAGATCAAATGGGTCGTCTTCCATTTCAGCCAGCGCCTCGTCCAGGCTACGTCGCTTTTGGGGTTTCCGGTATTCGTTTTCATCCACCAACTCGAAATATGGGGTCAATTTCAGGTCTTCTGCCCAGTGTTGCACCATTTCGTATTCTTCACCGGGTTTCCGGTCCGGCCGGTACTCCAGATATTCTTCAAACAGGCGGTCGGCCTCCTTTTTTTCCTGGACAGATGCATTGTATTTTTGGACAAGGTCAAGGCCATACAGCATCTTGAATTGCATCGCGCCGACCAAGTTCAGCACCTTGCTTTTGCTCAGGATTTCGCGTGGGGATAGCTCGACAATCCGTTTGTCCGTCACGGCTTGCAGGCCTTCCTGCACCAGGCGGTAAAGTGAAAGGAATTGTAATGGCCGGAGTGGTGGAAATTCCTGGAAAAGAAAGTCCTCAATGAACAGGTCGATGGGCGCATTGTAAATCTGCCGGTTAAGACCTTCGAACAATGCGGTCAGGTAGTTGGCCAGTTGTTGCTCGGGATATCCTTTTTTATGCAGGCTCTTGATGAAATCGCCGAGATTTCGAATGAACTTTTCCTTGTGTTCCGGCCGACTGATAAATAATTGGTTTAGAGATACCTTCCTTGCTGCAATGACGAGGTCGAGATGGACCAGTTCATGCATTTTAAGGTGATCCACAGCCGGATAATCCGGTTTGAAACGTATCTGATGGTAGTCCCTGTTGTAGTTTTCCGCAAATTCGATTTTGGCAGCGGTAGGTATTTCACGGTTTTCTTCCACCCGGATGGGCAGGCCACCATCTTGTTCCAGGCGCTTCCGGTACTGTTCGAATATGTCCTGACCCGCTCCGCTAGTGGCGACACGGCGCCCCATTTCGCTGGCCAGTTTGATGGATTCTTGCAAGATGGGGGGGGGGGGGCGGCTTCGATTTTTTCAATGCTTTTATAGCCCATTCGAAGGCCTCTTGTATGTTGCCTTCCATTTCGGCTACCAGGCCCAATGCGTAAAGCGTATTTGGGTAGTCGGGATTGATGTCAAGTGCCCGCAGGAAGTAGTTTTTACCCGCTTCGGTTTTCCCACTTTGAATGAGGTTTGCGCCGATGTTGTTCAAGGCAATATTATCCTTGGGATTCAGCCGGACCGCTTGTTCATAGTAAACCAGAGCGGTCTCAACATCATTTTTGAACTTTGCATAAATGTTGCCCATCATAGTGAGGGCGTGGTTATTTCGCGGATTCCAGCGCAGGGCATCTATCAGGTGATTAATAGCGCCTTCCTGATCACCTTCATCTGAGAGGATTTGTCCGTAAATGCGATGGTATTCAGAATTGCTCGGGTTGTCCTTAAGTAAGCCCTTCAGCACTTTCTTCGCCTCTGAATATTGCCGCTGTTCTGCCAGACGCACGGCATGATCATACTCTTTTTTCTGAGCGCTAATGGCTGCAATATTAACTTCCACTTTGGCCATACCGTTCTCGATCGTAACCTTTGGCAGAAAGGGGCCAACAGTATAAAAATCCTCAAATGCCGTAATAAGTCGTTGGTGGTCTTCCTCGTCTCCTTGCAGATCGGGGAAAAGTTGGAAAAGGAAATCGTCGATTGGGTGGATGATCGTCATAAAAGCCAGTTAGTCCTGAATATTTATCGCGTGGCAACTAATCGACAAAGGTATAAAGGGACGGCTGAAAAAGGGACAATTCCTTGATGTAAAAAGAATTGTTGGTCATGCCATGCGCCACAGCAGGTATTCCAACATTCCGCCTTGCCTGGTGTTCCCGCTCCCCAATAACCGCCGCCCCACCCGCAGCTCTCGTGTTACTTTCGCCTCGGCAGGTGTTTTCCTTCTCTTCCCTACTAACTCGAGCTAACCAAGGCGAAATCCGATTCTCTTCGGACGCAATCCAGTTGCATTAAAGGAGCATCACAACCCGTTCAAATGCAATTCAACCCTGTTCGAACACAATCCGAACATCTTCGGTCGCAATTGAGTTGCATTCGAAGAGCATCCCAACCTGTTAGAAGGAAACTCAAACCTCTTTGAATGGAATCCAGTTGTATTCAAAGAGCATTTCAACCTGTTGGGAAGCGGGAACACCAAGCGGAGCGAAAGGACAAAATATTCAATCAATTGTGATAATAGATGTTTGGGAGACTTCTACTACATTACCAAACTGAATTTCAGCAAGAATCAAATCGAAATTGCGTTCAAAAATACCAATCAAGTCATCGGTTGATATATTGCCTGTGGTCAGGTAGATAAGTTTATACGGTTCCAGTTTTTGTAAGGAGACACGCAAACAAATCCTCTTCCTCCAGGTCTTCATAGTCTTCCAAAATCTGTTGATGCGTCATGCCTGAAGCGAGCAATTCCAGGATATTTTCCACCGGGTAACGCAACCCACGCACGACAGGTTTGCCATGGCAAATACTCGGGTCACTGGTGATACGGGATAACAAAGCAATGTTTTTCATGCTTACTGAAAATTTATACAAAGATACGGATAGTTTCTGCTTCATACAATCCGACCGATTGGAATCGGGTATTTCCGCCTCTACCCTTCCATCCACCTTTTACTAATCGTCCAATGCATTGCCCATACCCTCAGACAGGTCTTATTGACCGTCAGATACGTGATTCATAGCCCCGGATAGGTTCCCTTGACCATCTAATACGTCCGACATCCAAACGAATACATCGCTCATGTATCAGAATAGGTGGTATCACCTATTAGAATACATCCAATACCTA
>JALHRK010000411.1 GCA_022841505.1 Saprospiraceae bacterium
GTCTGCGACCGGTGGGTTACAAAGTACCCGCAGAATTGACCGCAACCACCGGCGATTGCAACGACAACGCGGTTGCCATTAACCCGGCAGCAAGCGAAGTTTGCGACGGCGTGGACAACAACTGCGATGGTCAGATTGACAACGGCGTACTGAATACCTACTACCGCGATATGGACGGCGATGGATTTGGAAATCCGGCCAACACCACGATGGCGTGTTCACTACCAAGCGGTTATGTGTCCAACAACACCGATTGCGACGACAACGATGCACTCGAAAAACCGGGCCAGGTTTGGTATGCCGATGTGGACAACGACGGCTATTCCACCGGTGCAACCCTGACGCAGTGCTTGCGTCCGGCAGGTTATAAAGTGGTGGCAGAACTCACGGCCACGACGGGCGATTGCAACGACAACGCATCCGCCATCAATCCTGCAGCTGCGGAAATCTGCGATGGCGTGGACAACGATTGCGACGGCCAAATTGACGACGGGGTGCTGAATACCTACTACCGCGACATGGACGGCGACGGTTTTGGAAATCCATCCAATACCACCATGGCTTGCGCCCTGCCAACGGGTTACGTAACCAACAATACCGACTGCGACGACAACGACGCGCTCGAAAAACCCGGTCAGGTCTGGTATGCCGATGTGGACAACGACGGCTATTCTAATGGAACAACGCTGACACAGTGTCTGCGGCCTTCGGGGTATAAAGTACCCACAGAGTTAACCGCCACTTCGGGAGATTGCAATGACAATGCAGCGGCCATCAACCCAGCAGCGATAGAAGCTTGTAACGAAACGGATGACGACTGCGATGGTCTTATTGACGAAGACGTCAAAATCATTTTCTATGCAGATACGGACGGCGACGGCTATGGCAACCTAAGCAACAACATTTCCGCCTGCTCTACGCCACAAGGTTACGTTGACAACAGCGATGACTGCGACGATACGGACGATAACGTTTACCCCGGCGCGGAGGAAGTTTGCGACCGAAAAGACAACGATTGCAACGGCGTGGTGGATGACATTGGCGGCAGTACGGTCGGCAATTGGGACAACTCAGATGTGGGAGCAGCCAATGGCAGCGCGAATTTCCCGCCCTGCGAAGCGGATCCGGATGATATTTTCATCATCAACTCAACGGGCTTTTCTACTTCCAGCAGCGACAAATTGCATGCGGTTTACCAGGAGCTTTGCGGCAACGGCGAAATCATAGCCCGCGTGCTCAATGTGCAGAACGGTGGCTGGGCAGGCATTATGCTCCGTGAAAACCTCGATCCGGGTTCTAAAAAAGTATCTCTTAAAACCCAGTTGACCCCCATGATTCGCCGTGAAATCCGCTCCACAACCAACGGGCCTGTTAGCATGCTAAACTTCAACCGCCCGCAGCATGTGTGGCTGCGCTTAGTGCGCGATGGCAGCAATTTCAGCGGGTTTACCTCAATAGATGGCAACAACTGGAGTTTTGCTTTTACGGCAACCCTCTCCATGAGCGGATGTGTCTATGCCGGATTGTTTGCGGAAAGCATCAATGCCAGTGTCACAACAACGGCTACTTTCAATAATGTGAGCATCTTCAGGGCGCAGAATTTGGCTGCGGGCTTGCAACAACCTGCAACCCCACTCGACGGCCTTAGCTTGTCGGTTTATCCGAACCCAACCAGCGGCGAAATGACATTGTCTGTAGCCGGCGCTCCGGAACGTAGCTTGCACCTGGAAATAACGGACGCGCTGGGACGCATCGTGCGTAACATAGCACTTCCGGAAGGCGCTGTTTTGACTTATCCACTTGATTTGAGCGACGAACCTGCCGGGGTGTATTACCTCCGCCTGCGCTCGGAAGCCGGGGTGGAAAGTATGCAGCGAGTTTTGGTGCAGGAATAGTCAGGCTTAAAAGCGCTGTTAGCTTTTGAAAAGCTAACAGCGCTTTTATACTTGTAACCATGACCACCAATTTTTGCACAAAAAAAATACAGGTTAAGTCTTATTCTTATATTTGCTGGCAGTTTCAACACTTCTTCTCATCCCTGTCAAAGATTAGCTGCAATTCCCACTTGTAACCTGCAAATATCCCGGGCGAAAGCTTGCTGTAAAGCGGCAGAACAATACGTTCTGCGGATAGTATAGTATTTGATTCATTACCAAATTATAATCACATGGGTGTTCAAAATTTTACATTTATGCAACACATCAACCGGCTTCAGGCGAAGCTGTTCCTAACCTCAATTCTTTTTGCTTTTACGTTAGCCATGCAGGCGCAAAGCGGCATCTTTGAAAGCTACGCCATCATCAATACGGGTGGCAGCGATTTATATTACGATTTACAAGCCACTTCGCCCAATCCGAATTTCGACGGCGCCAACCTCGGCACATTTTCACAATGCACAGGAACCCTGCGATTGGATGGCGGCCAGAACAAAACCTTCAAGTGCCCCGGCGACGACATCACCAATGGCACGATTTGGTATCGGGTGTATCCGACGGGTAGCCCTTCGGGATCGTTTACGTCGGTAAACCTGCCGTTTGCTGCCAGCCTCGGCAGCGGTTGTGGCGGCAATGACCAGCAATGGGAGTCAAATACCGCGAATATCAGCCTGCTGGCCAACCGCACGCCAGGCAACTATACTTTAGAAGTTTATACAACAGCCAATTTTACTTTTACCGGTGGCGGCGGCGGCTCGGGTACGCATTTTGCCAACAATGGCGGGGCGAATTACAGCGCTACTTTTACGGTGACGGGCGGGGCTACCTGTCCGGTGTTTGTGACCGCGAGCGGGGGCACGACATTTGGAAGCTATTCGACGCTGAAAGGCGCTTTTGACGCCGTGAATGCAGGAACGCATACAGGGACAATCACGATTGATATCGCAGCAAGCACAACAGAAACGGCATCCGCAGTATTGAACAGCAGCGGCGCCGGTTCGGCTTCTTATACGTCCATTTTGATCCGGCCTACAGCGGATGGAATTTCGGTTTCGGGGCCTTCAGCAACAGGCCGGGGTTTAATCGAATTCAACGGAGCAGATAACGTGACCCTTGATGGTGACAACCCCAATTCGTCGGGAATTAACCGCAACCTAACCATTACGAATACAGCAGCCAATACCATAACCTATACGATGGCTGTCCGGATAGCGGTTGCCACTTCGGTCGTTACCTCTGCCAACGATATTGTTATTAAAAACTGCAATGTTAACGGAAGCGGAACGGGAAGAAACATTTCCAGTGCTAATGCTAGTACTGGCACAGAAAACACGACTTACGGTATTTATGCAGGCGGCGGCGCTTCTACTGTTTCTCAAACAAATGCTCCCAGTGCTATTGGTGCAACTACGACAACTGCGGGCAGCGGCGGTACCATGAGCGGCCTGACCATCAGCAACAATACGGTGAATGCATGTGCACGGGGGATTGCCGTGCAAGGTTCAGCCACTTCCGTTATCAACACCTTGACGGTAACGAATAACGTAGTTGGTCCTGCTGCTTCGGGCAGCACCACCAGTGTTTATGCGGCGGGTATTACCCTGCAGGGGTTTGCTGCTGCACAAGTTTCGGGCAATACCATTCAGAACATGGAGTCTTATCTGGCTCAGACCATCTGGGCGCTTGACTTTGGCTCGGTTTCATCATCGGGTACAAATGCAGTTGTTGAAAAAAATACCATCCAAAAAGTAAACCTTCAAAATACCGGAACTTATGGCGTTTATGGCATAAACCTCAATGCCGGGAACAACTTTACCGTTAGGAATAACATGATCTCTGACCTCCAGTCTAATATGACAGGAGGCGCGGCCTTTAGCACTGGTTTTGGCATTTTTGGTATTCGGATAAATTCGGGCACCGGCCATGCCGTTCATCACAATTCTGTCCACCTTTTTGGTTTAAGAGCAGGGACGGCGAATACAAGCCTTTTATCCGCTGCGCTGGGCCTTATCAATACAGCGCAAACAGGCTGTGACATACGAAATAACATTTTATCCAATACCATTTCCGGAGGTACCACCAGCATTGCCAACGTGAGCATTTATCTTCCTTCAGGGGCGAGTTCTTCCCTGAACCTGATTTTGAATAACAATGCTTATTATTCCGGTACGGATGCAGCACGCCAAGGCATCGCTCAGGCAGGGGTCACTGCGGGCTCAGGCTTTTATTTGGCTTCCAATTTTAATGCATCAAGCACTTCTCCTGCTGCCAACCTTCGGGCATACACCAGTACTTTAAGAACAGGGGGCGCCAATGACAACGCGTCTTTTGCAACCACCACTACCGTACCATATACCTCAGCAACGGACCTCCACATTCCGGCAGCTACCAGTACCCTGCTCGAATCGGGCGGCGCTGCGGTAGGCGTCACCACCGATATTGATGGAGATGCCCGACCCAATGGCTTAGCCCCGGACATGGGCGCTGATGAGTTTGTTGGAGTTAATCCAAGTGCTTGCACCGGTACGCCCACCGCAGGCACAATTTCTTCAGTACCGGCATCCATTTGTGCCAGTGGTTCAGCGGTGCTTACGCTTACCGGCGCGACTTCCGGTATCGGCATCAGTTACCAATGGAGGGAAGCCACCACGCCTGGCGGGCCTTATACCAATGTGGGTACCAACTCCACGACGTACAACACGGGCACCATTACCGCTACCCGGTATTATGTGGTAGATGTTACGTGTTCCAATGGCCCCAGCACCTCAACCACTGCTGAATTTACCATGACCGTGAATTCGCTGCCTACCGTGATGGTATCCCCTCCATCCGGCCTGATCTGCAATCCAGGCGCTTCCCCTGTAGCCCTTACCGCTTCGGGCGCTTCGACGTATAGCTGGGCGCCGGCTACCGGTCTGAATATGACCACCGGTGCGATGGTGACCGCCAATCCAACAACTACGACCACCTACACCGTGACCGGCACGGATGGCAATGGCTGCCAAAATGCGGCCATGGTGACCGTGACCGTAGGTAACAAACCTGCTATCTCCTCTGCCACTGCAACGCCAGCAACCGTTTGCTCCGGCAGCAACAGCCAATTGAACGTGGTAGCCGGCGAATCGGTCAATACCGTGTCAGGAGGCGGCATTACGATCAACTCAGCTGGAAATGCTACGACTTACCCAAGTACCATCGCGGTAAGCGGCGTACCCGGAACCATCACAAATTTAAAAGTAACCGTCACCAACCTCACGCATACCTTCCCCGTTGATATAGACATGGTGCTGTTCGGCCCCACAGGCGCCCATTCTATTATTTTTACCGATGCAATAGGCGGTTCTGGGGGAATTACCAACAGAACTTATACCTTTCAGGTTGGCGCTCCGGCATTGCCGACAAGCGGTTTTCCCGCCTCCGGAACTTATGGGGTCGCCGGAAGCAGCTACAATGGCAGTGGTACCCCTTCTGCGGTGACCAATACTGGCTTAGGGGTATTTAACAGTACTAACCCTAACGGCACCTGGAGTTTGTATGTGTTTGATGATGCTACAGGTGACGCGGGTAGCATTGGCAGTTGGAGTTTGGAAATCACCACCGGAGCGCCGGTAGCTACCTATAGCTGGTCGC
>JALHRK010000412.1 GCA_022841505.1 Saprospiraceae bacterium
TGTTTTTGATGGCCGGCAACTCCCCGCAGTTGACGCCGGCGGGTCTGCTACGTTGTTTTGCACCCAGGACAGTCTCTTCCTTCAAGGCAGTGCCGATCCAAATCTGGAATACGAGTGGAGTGCATTGGGCGGGAGTTTGATTGCCAATGCCAATACCCTGACGCCGACCATTTACAACCCCGATACTTTTGTCCTTCAGGTCACCAATCCACTTACCAATTGTATATCCCGGGACACGGTGGTCATCCTGCAGGACCAGAATACCCCGATCAGCAATGCGGGGTTGCCGGATACCCTGACCTGTTCGCTCACTTCGATTAACTTAAACGGGCAAGGCTCAACGACCAGCGGTAATATTATCTGGCAATGGACGACTGACGTAGGTTATATCGTATCGGGCGCAACAACCCCAACCCCACTCGTCAACCGACGTGGAGAATATTACCTGACAGTCAGGGATCCGCTCAATAATTGTACAATTACGGATACCGTATTCATTGAAGAAAACAAACTCCGGCCCAATATTGACCTGGTTGGCTTTCCGGATCTTCAATTGACCTGCCTGGAAGATACCATCACCTTCGATGCTTCCAATTCTACTTCAGCTACAGGCATGCCGTTGTCATTTCAATGGAATGCAATTGCATTGGGCAACCTGATCGGCGACCCGACCGCGTCTGTGATTCAGGCAGACCGAGTGGGGACTTACCGCCTGATTATAACCGACCTCAACAATACTTGCCGGGATACGCTCCTCATTCCGCTTGGCGCCAGCATCGTTGACCCCATTGCGGTGGTGGCAACGCCATTGCCTTTGGGATGCCTGAACAATGAAACGACCCTTGATGGGTCCGGTTCTTCTTCCGGGCCGGAATTCAGGTATGAATGGCGGGATCCGAACGGCTTGTTATTGCCGGAAACCGACATCAGCATTCAAGTTTCTGTTGCAGGCGACTATACTTTTACGGTCATCAATACAACTACGGGTTGTGATAGCGAGGTCATAGAAACGGTTGTCGAAAACGTAACCTTGCCGATTGCCATTGCAACGGTGGAAGGTCTGTTGGATTGTGAAACCCAGGAAGTTATGCTCGACGGCTCAAATTCCTCTTCCGGCCCCCGGTATACCTATACCTGGTCAACGGACACCGGGCTGTTGCTTTCTCCTGTGGATGCGGTTTCGGTATTGGCGGGCGCTGCGGGCGCTTACGTGCTCACCGTGCGCGACCTTGTCAACGGTTGCGAAGCGAAGGATACCGTGCTTGCCGAAGCGGTGGGTAATTTCATTGAAGGGGCAACGCTGTCGCTCCTGCCCCAGGCCTGCGACGGTCAAAACGGCGGAACCATCATCGTAGAGTCTGTACAAGGCGGAACCGGGCCTTTCCTTTTTGCGCTGAACAGCACCATTTATACAACCACCCAAACTTTCCGTTTCCTGCTGCCGGGCGAATACCGGCTTCAGGTTCAGGACGCCAATGGCTGCGAATGGGATACCTTGCTCACCATGCCCGAATTGTTGCCGCCTGTAGTGGATTTGGGGCCGGATATCTTCATGGAACTGGGAGATACTATCCGTTTGGAAGCCCTCGTTAATGGGCCTTATGAAAGCTTGTTGTGGTCGCCAGCAGCAGCATTTTCCGATCCAACTTTACCGGTGCAGCGGGTCAGTCCGTCAGAAACGATGGCCTTCACGGTGGTCGTGCGCGACGAATTCGGTTGCCAGGGTTCCGACAATATCCTGATTACCGTAGCAAAGCCGATACCGGTCTTCATTCCGGATGCATTTTCACCCAATGGCGATGGGCAAAACGACGTGCTGATGATTTTTGCAGGCGATGGCGTTCGTTCGATTGCGGTGTTTAATGTTTTTGACCGCTGGGGGAACCTGGTTTTTGGGCATAAGCAATTTCAACCCAATGATCCTGCTTTTGGCTGGGATGGGAATTTTGAAGGCAGGCCGATGAATGCTGCGGTGTATGTGTATTTTGCGGAGGTGGAGTTGGAAGATGGATCCTTGATCCAAAGAAAAGGAGACATTATTTTAATGAGATAGGGCATTGAAATTTGTCAAAACTATCTTAGCTTTGGATGCATTCTATACTTATCAAGTATGGCAAAAGACATCTATCATGAACATGTTCGGGAAGCCCTTCAAAAAGAAGGCTGGACAATAACCCACGATCCTCTTCCATTACTTGTAGATGATGAGCGTTGGGAAATTGATTTAGGCGCTGATAAAATATTAGCGGCGCAACGTGGTACTGAAAAAATTGCAGTTGAAATTAAGAGTTTCCTTGGTCGTTCTCGGGCATACGAATTTCATAGAGCATTTGGCCAATACATGATCTATTTTGATGCACTTTCGGAAACTGACCCTGATCGGAAACTTTTTCTGGCTGTACCAGTTGATGTTTATGAAGCATTTTTATCCCGACCATTTTACGAAAAGCTAATCAAACGCAGGAATCTTAAATTATTAGTTTTTAATCCAGAACAAAAAACGATTGTGGAATGGATCAAGTAATAAACTCATATCGGAGCATTATCAAAAACCTGCTCACTGATTATGCGGACACCAGAAAACCTTCAACAACTGGTGAAATTCAACATCAATTACTATTTGATGAAACGCATGACCATTATCAGCTATTTTGTGTCGGTTGGCAAGGCATGAAGCGCATCTATTTCCCTGTTTTCCATTTGGACATTATCAAAGGAAAAGTTTGGGTTCAGGAAGACGCAAGTGATTTTGACATCGTAGGTGAATTGGAAGCCAAGGGTATTCCAAAATCCAGTATTGTATTGGCTTTCCATGCCCCTTACAAAAGGCAGCACACGGGCTATGCTGTTGCCTAAAACTATCACTTTATCGCTGCCGACTCAATTTCTCCATCAGCCCCTCCTTCAAATTTTCACTAATGGGCAGCCGCTCCTTTCCAATTTTCACCAGATTGCCTTCGATGAATTCGATGGCGGAAAGGGCAATCACATATGAGCGGTGTATGCGAAAAAACAATTTTGGCGGTAATTGTTGCTCCACTGCACTGAGGCGCTCCTTCGTGAGCAGCATTTTATCTTTCAAAAAAATCTTCACATAATCGCCGTAGGCTTCCAGGTAAATAATATCCTGGAAATCAATCTTGAATAGCTTTTTATCAACTTTGGCCATGAGAAAATTCGGGCCCTCAGTCGCTGATATGCCAGGGGTGACCAATCGGTCCGCCGCCCGGTTCACTGCTTTAATGAAGCGTTCCTGAGAAAAAGGTTTCAGCAGGTAATCCACCGCTTCCAATTCGAAGCCTTCCACCGCAAATTCAGGATAGGCAGTCGTAAAAATGACCAACGGCTGTTTATCCAAAGCCTTCAGCAGACTGATGCCCGACAGCTTTGGCATGTTGATGTCGAGGAACATCAAATCCACCGGCAAACGCCGCAGGGCATCCATCGCTTCGAAAGCGTTGCTGCAAGTGGCCAACAGGTCGAGTTGCGGCAGGTCGGCGACATACTTTTCGATGATTTTGAGCGACAGCGGCTCGTCGTCTACTGCGATGCAGCGGATGGTCGTCATGCCAGTTCGATTTTTAAGACCGCCGTGAAAGTACTGATTCCATCGGTAATGACAAGCTGGTGTTTTCCGGGGTAGAGCAGGTTCAGCCGCCGGCGCAGGTTTTCCAACCCGACGCCGCCGCTGTATTGTCCTTTTTCCACATCATCCACAGCGCCTTTGTTGTTTTCTGTTTTAAAAACCAATTGATTTTCAGTAATTTGCAGTTGAACATGGATGAATGTGCCTTCTGTATCGCCCTTGATGCCGTGTTTGAAACCGTTCTCCACCAACAACAGGAACAGCAGCGGCGCAACCTGTTTTCCTGCGGGTTCGCCTGTTACTTCAAAGTGGATGTTCACTTGTTCGCCCACCCTTAGTTTCTGCATTTCCACGTAATTGTGGAGGTGCCCGATTTCTTTTTCTAACGGCACGAAATTAGCGTTGGATTCATAAAGCAGGTAGCGCATCATCTCCGAGAGCCGGAGGATGATGCCCGGGGTGCGTTCGTCTTTGTCGAGGGCAAGGGAATACAGGTTGTTCAGGCTGTTGAACAAGAAGTGGGGGTTAACCTGAGCTTTCAGCGCGTCTAATTCGGCAGTCGCTTTTTCGCTTTCCAATTGCCGCAGTTTGTCTTGTATTTCCCGGTATTTAAACCAACTTTTTGACAACTTTATCAACGAAGTAATGACGATATAGGCGACAATAAACTGCGCGATTTCCCAAAATTCATAATAAGCGATAAAATAATATCCGGGAAATAAAAAATCAGATAAATAATTGAAAATCGCTAAATTAAACCCAACAGATAAAATAATTCCAACGCTCAGCAAAAGTACGTAAATCAGGTATTTTCCGGCTTGAAAGTACCGGGGAATCAACCAACTGATATTCAGGTACACCGCTGGCCAAATGCTTAAGTGGAATAAAAATGTGTAAATTAAATCTACCGTGGTGATTTCTTCGGAGTAGGCGAAAATGCGCAAAAGCACAAAAAAAGAAAATGCCCAGAACAGGCTGTGCTGAAGCAGCCTGTTCCGGGTGATACTTTTAATAATTTGCAGGATACGCATCATTATTTTTTACTCAGCACAATGGGTTCATCCAAAAAAGCTTCTTTTACGTGGGCATATTTTTCCGCAAATTTCTGCAATTCCTCCGGCGATGCGGTCAAAATAAAACCGTCATTCGTTTTTTCATGCTTGATGCGGATTTGTTGCCGCTCCATCAGTTTTTTCAAAAAATCCGGTTCAAACATACTGATTTTTAGTTCTTTTTGGTTGACTTCCAATTTGGCGAAGATATGCACCGGAAAAAACTGAAGCTCCTGCAGGTCGTTTAACTTGCCTGTTCCTTCCAGAACTCCGCCAATGCCTTTTTCGCTTTCCGGTAAATCGCCAGGATAAAAATCCATGAAGAGGTTGTCACCGAGTTTCACCACATGGATATCAAAAGCCGCTGTTTTGCCTTCTTTGTCGGTGTGAACCAGCAGGTATTGTTTATCCTCCTGCGCAATAAATTTCCAGATTTCCGGGCGGTCTTCTGCCTGCTGGTGAATCGTCACCTGCATGTCTTTTTCCTGCCCTCCGATTTTTTGTTTTTTGTTGAAACTAATGTCGCCAGGAGCATCCGACCAGGTGCCGGATAATTCCTTCACGGTCACCAATTTATCCTTGGTATAAATTGGATGAATGGACGGGATGCAGCCGTTGATCAGAATCAGGAGCAAACCAGTCAGGGCAATGGCAAATCTTTGATGCTTATTCATGTTGTCAGGTTTTAATGATGAATTTGATGCACCAAAGCTGCGTCCAATCCGCCCGGCTTCCAATTTTCGTCGTTGAAATCCCATAAATGGAAGTTGAAACCGCCCAAAATTAGCATTTTATCTCCGTTCTTGATGTACAGCCGAACTCTGTTCGGCGGATTGAGTAAATCGGGAACCCCATTGGGCGGAAAGTTTTCTGTGCCAACGACAACCATCAGTTATTAGGTGGCGGATTTTCCAG
>JALHRK010000413.1 GCA_022841505.1 Saprospiraceae bacterium
AATTGCGGTCAATGATCCAGGTCACCGTTTTGTTCGGCACATGGTGTTGCCGCAGCCGGTTGCCCACGTGTACGAGGGCCGCCGTTGGCGCCTGTTCAAAAAGGAAAACCCCTTCTTCGGCGGTTAGGAAGTCTAAGTTGAGGGCGCGTTGCAGTAGGTCTTCGATGTGCATGGTTGTACGGTTGACGGTGGATGGTTGACGGTGGACGGTTCTGACAAACGGTCAAGGTTAAAGTAGAAAGTTTAAAGGTTAAAGTGGGGTTTATGTTAATGATGAAGTTTCTTGTTTACTTTAACCTTATAGCCTTTAACCTTTAAAAAGGTGGACGTGCCAGCGCAACCAGAATAGTACTAAGAACAAAGATACACCATACTGGTTTTAGATGGGAGGATTAATTTTCATTTTTTTTTGAAAGTTGGAACGTGGACATTTGCCTATACAAACCGTACCTCCAATAATCGTTGAGCGACACGATGGAGGGCATCCTGTACCCGGCGTGCCTGTTCAGGGGAGGGGCGTTTTACACCAGACAAATTAATACTTGCACATTCTCCAAAAACTTTCTATCTTTGCACCAAGATTGATTTTAGTGCGGAAAGGGAACTGGATAGTTCCCTTTTTTCGTGCCCGAAATCAAACGAAACGAAATGCTTTTGGCCAGAAGGCACGGGCAAAAACGGATACCGTGGTAGAAACAAAACTAACAGCGCTGCTGGCGCAAAAATTTGAAGAAGAAGACTTTCAGGATTGCTTCTTAGTGGACTTAACCCTCAGCCCTTCCAAAAAATTAGAAGTGTTGGTGGATACCGACAGTGGCATCACGCTAGATCGCTGCAAAAAGATCAGCCGCTGGTTGGAAGCGCACCTTGACGAATCCGGCTGGCTGGGCGACACCTATGCGCTGGAAGTATCCTCCCCGGGTGTGGGCAGGCCGCTGAAATTGGTGCGGCAGTTCCGACAAAACATCGGGCGCACCGTTGAAACTGCGCTGAAATCCGGCGTAGTCCTGAACGGAAAACTCATCGCAGTAAGCGACGACGACTTTACGATTGAATACATAACGACCGTGAAAGACGGCAAAAAGAACAAAAAAGAACTCATTCAAACCGTCCTTCCTTTTGGGGAGGTGACGAAAACCATCGTTAAAATTTCATTTTAAAATTTTCTGCACATGTGGAATCTGGTAGAAACCTTTTCGGAATTTAAAGACGGCAGAAATATAGACCGCCCTACAATGGTAAGGGTACTGGAAGATGTGTTCCGGACCCTGATTCGCAAAAAATTTGGCTCCGACGAAAACTTCGATGTGATTGTCAATACCACCAAAGGCGACCTTGAATTGTGGCGCGTGCGCGAAATCGTGGCTGACGGTGAAGTGACGGACGACCGCAGCCAGGTCTCTATTTCCGAAGCGCTGGCCATAGACGAAGACTATGAAGTCGGCGAAGAATGTTACGAACAATTGTACCTGGAGGATTTTGGTCGCCGCGCCATCATGGCTGCCCGGCAGACGCTGATTTCCAGGATCATGGAACTCGAAAAAGACGAGTTGTTCCGCCGATACAACGAACGCGTCGGCGAATTGATCGCAGGCGAAGTCAGCCAGGTGTTAAAAAAGGATATATTTGTCCTAGACGACGCCACCAACAACGAATTGCTGCTGCCTAAAAACGAAATGATCAAAGGCGATTTTTACCGCAAAGGCGACACCGTGCGCGCTGTGGTAAAACGCGTAGACATGCGCAACAATAATCCGGTTGTGGTGTTATCGCGTACAGACAATATGTTTTTGGAAAAATTATTGGAACAGGAAGTTCCGGAAATTGAAGACGGCCTCATCACTGTGCGCAAAATTGTGCGCATCCCCGGCGAACGCGCCAAGGTAGCTGTTGAATCCTACGACGACCGCATTGACCCGGTTGGCGCTTGTGTGGGCATGAAAGGATCGCGTATCCACGGCATTGTCCGCGAATTGCGCAACGAAAATATTGACATCATCAACTATACCAACAACGCGGCGCTTTACATCCAGCGCGCGCTGACGCCTGCTAAAAATGGCAAGGTGGAAATCAACGCCGAAAAAATGCGCGCTGAAGTTTCGCTGCCACCGGATCAGGTGTCTTTAGCCATTGGGAAAGGCGGAACGAACATCAAATTGGCCAGCCAGCTCAGCGGCTACGAAATTGATGTTTACCGCGATGACGCAGACGTGGAAATTGACGACGTGGATCTCGACGAATTCCGCGATGAAATTGAGGAGTGGATCCTCGACGCACTCAAATCCATCGGATGCGATACAGCACGCAGCGTACTTGATTTGAGCAAGCAGGAATTATTGCGCAGAACCGACCTTGAAGAGGAAACGGTAGACGAGCTGTTGCGCATCCTTGCGTCCGAATTCGACGAAGAATAAACAAAAAATATTGCTTTACCCGCATCTGCACTGAATTTAGCTTCAAAGAATTAGTGTGGATGCGGGTTTTGCCTTTATCTTTGCACCGGCTTTTGAAAACCGGTATTTTTTAATCATTTGATCTTTTTTCAATTTACTTACAGCTTGTTCATCCAGCGCCGCCTTTCTCACGGGCTTCTGTTGGTCGCGAAAAGTCTCATAGTATAAAACAACCTGATGGAGAGACGCTTAATCAAGATTGCTAAAGAACTCAACGTAGGAACGCAAACCATCGTCGATCACCTCAACCATAATGGCTTTGATGTGGAAAATAAGCCCACGGCTAAGATCACCGATGAGATGTATTCTGTATTGTTGAAGGAATTCCAAAAATCGCTGAATGACAAAGAAAAGGCTGATCAGATGATTATCGGTAATCGTGCCACGACGACTACTGTTAAAAAAGAACTTCCTGTCACTCCGGTTACCAGACCGGAGCGTCCCACGCTTCCTAAATCAGACCCCAAACCAGATCCGGTGTCCGCTGATGGACATACCGAAGAAAAATCCGGGGATTCACCCGTTGAAAAGCGGCCCGGGTTGCTGTCAAACCGCCTCAAGGTTCTTGGCAAAATTGAACTGGATGCCCGGGGCAATCGCATACCCGAACCTGAAAAATTAGAAACGCCGCCACCGGCTCCACCACCACCGCCTCCACCGCCACCACCTGCTCCAGAGCCGGTTGTTGTTGTGGTTGAAACGCCAGTTGAACCTGTTCGTCAGGAACAGGAACCGGCGCCACCGGCAACACCAATACCTGCAACATCTACACCTACACCACCACCTACACCTGTGGAGATTAAACAGCCAGAGATGAAATCGGAGCCTACTTTGGCGCCTGAACCGAAAAAAACGGAAGTTGTCCCGACATCCGAGGCAAAAATTCCCGTAGCCGTAAAAGATGACCCCGAAGTCAAGCCGGTGGTGCCAAAGGGGGACGAAAACCTGATGCGTGCAGAAACTCCCGAATTGCGCGGCCTGAAAATTCAGGGCAAAATTGATATTGACAAATTCAAAAAGCCCCAAAAGAAAAAAGATCCAAGAGAGCGGGACAGGCCCAAAGCCCAGCCGGGTACAGGCAGTGCTCCCGACCAACGCCCCGCAGCTCCGGGCGAAGAAAGGAAAAAACCACAGCCGGGAGGCGCTGCACCAGGTACGCCGGGTTCTGCTGCCGATGATGCTGCAAAGAAAAAACGCAAGCGCAAGCGCAAAAAACTGAACGGGCCTAACGAAGGCGGCGGCAATACCCAGCCTGGCGGCAACACGCAGCAAAGTGGCGGCGGCGGCGGTGGTGGTAATAACACCCAAAGCGGCGGTGGCGGAGGCGGCGGCGATCAAAATCGCGCCAGAAGAACCAGCAGCGGTGGCGGTTCCCCTCAAGGCGGAGGCCAACGATCAGAACCAACACCGGAACTGTCGCAGCGCGAGATAGAAGAAAAAATCAAGGCTACAATGGCCCGTATTTCGGGCGCTGGCGGCAAGAAAAAACGCCAGAAGCTGAGCCGGGATAAACGCGATCGCTTCCGCGAACGCCAGGAACTGATTGACCTGGAAAAAGAAGGCGGCAAACTGCAATTGACCGAGTTTATTTCGGTTTCTGAGTTGGCCAGCCTGATGGACGTTTCGGTTTCGGAGGTCATCATGACCTGTATGAATATCGGCGTCATCGTTTCCATCAACCAGCGTTTGGATGCGGAAGTTATTGAATTGGTTGCCAGCGAATTTGGCCACGAAGTAGAATTCATCAGCGCAGAAGAGCAGGTGGATGAAGTGGAAGACCTGGAAGAAGACGCGCCGGAAGACTTAGTGCCACGTGCACCGGTCGTGACGGTGATGGGCCACGTTGACCACGGTAAAACTTCATTGCTCGACTACATCCGCGAAGCAAACGTGGTCGGTGGCGAAGCGGGTGGGATCACCCAGCACATCGGCGCTTACGAGGTGCAATTGCCCAACGGCAAAGAAATCACCTTCCTCGACACGCCGGGTCACGAAGCCTTTACGGCCATGCGTGCAAGGGGCGCCAAGGTGACGGACATCGCTGTGATCATTGTGGCTGCGGACGACAACATCATGCCGCAAACAAAAGAAGCCATCAGCCACGCAACAGCGGCCAATGTTCCGATCATTTTTGCCATCAATAAAATAGACAAACCCGGCGCAGCGCCGGAAAAAATAAAGCAGGAACTGGCCTCTATGAACTTCCTCGTAGAAGAATGGGGCGGTAAATACCAGTCGCAGGACATTTCGGCCAAAACCGGCGCGAACATTGACCTATTGCTGGAAAAAATCCTGCTCGAAGCAGAATTATTGGATCTCAAAGCCAATCCGAAACGCCTCGCTGTAGGCGCCGTGATTGAAGCTTCCTTAGATAAAGGACGCGGCTATGTTACCAAAATTCTGGTTCAAAGCGGCACGCTCAAAATCGGTTCTCCGATCGTAGCGGGCGAACACGCCGGCAAGGTAAAAGCCATGTTCAACGAACGCGGCAAACGCGTCACCGAAGCAGGGCCTTCCACACCGGTGCTGGTACTCGGTCTCAGCGGTGCGCCGCAGGCCGGCGAGCGCTTCAAGGCGATGGAAAACGAGTTTGATACGCGTCAATTGGCTTCCAAACGCGCCCAAATCACACGGGAACAAACGAACCGGGCGACCAAGCGGATCAGCCTTGACGAAATCGGACGCCGCCTCGCTTTGGGCAACTTCAAGGAACTCAACCTCATCGTAAAAGGGGACGTGGACGGCTCAGTAGAAGCCCTCTCCGATTCGCTGATGAAGCTGGCCGTAGAAACCGTACAAGTGAACGTGATTCACCGCGCGGTTGGTCAGATCATCGAATCCGACGTCTTACTGGCTTCCGCTTCCGACGCCATCATCATCGGCTTCCAGGTGCGGCCTTCGGGTCCGGCCCGGAAACTCGCCGAGCGCGAAGGGGTGGAAATCAAGATGTACTCCATCATCTACGAGGCCATCGAGGAAATCAAAGCAGCCATCGAAGGCATGTTGGAGCCCACGAAAGAAGAAAAAATCGTGGCTCAGGTGGAAGTTCGCCAGGTCTTCAAAGTCAGCAAGGTGGGCACCGTTGCCGGTTGTTATGT
>JALHRK010000414.1:0-4822 GCA_022841505.1 Saprospiraceae bacterium
AACGATGCAAAAAAACCTGCTCTTTGGACTGATTTCTACCCTCAAGCCATCGGAGGTGGCCGAAGCAGGGCGTTGGTTGGCCTCTCCGGCACACAACCTGCGGGAAGATGTACAACGGCTTTTTACGGCATTGACCGGGCCCAATATCTTGCAGACAGGCGTATTCAACCGCATGGATCTTTGGGAAAAGATGTTTCCCGGAGTGCTTTACAACGATCAGGAATTCCGGTTGCGGTGCAGCTACCTGTTGCGGGCGCTGGAAGACTGGATGGCCTGGAAACGCTGGCAGGAAGAACAACTCTACCGGGCCAATTACGCCCTGGCCGCCTATCGCGAACGCGGCTTAGAGCGCCATTTTCACAAACGGCTTTCCTTAGCCCGGCAGCGGTTGGAGCAGTCGCCGCTGCGTTCTCCTGATTATTATTTGGCGTTGTACGATTTTGAATCGGAGGTGTACCATCAGGACTCTGTCGGCGAGCGGCAGCGCCCCAAAAACCTGCAAGCCCAGGACGACGCCCTCACCTGCGCCATGATCAGCCTCAAGCTGCGCCAGGCTTGTTTTGCCCAGGCCCACCGGCAGGTTTCCGACACCGATTACCGGATCGCTTTGATCGAAGAAGTACTGGTTTGGGCGTCGCAATTGCCTTATGCAGAGGCGCCGGCTGTGGCCGTTTACCGGGAAGCCTACCACACCCTCACCCGGCCTGAAGACGATGCGGCCTTTATTCGCTTTCGCGAAGCCATGATCCGCTGTTTTTCCAATTTCCCCGCCGCCGAAATGCGCGACCTGCTGCTGCTGGCGCTCAATTCCTGCATCCGACGCATCAACCAGGGACAGCGGGCGTTTTTGCGCGAAGCATTTACCATCTACAATTTGGGTTTGGAAAGCCAGTTGTTGCTGGAAGACGGCTGGATTACACCGTACACCTACAACAACATCGTCGGCATCGCCATCCGGCTGGAGGAACTGGCCTGGGCGGATGATTTTGTGCAGCGCTATTGTCAGCATTTGGAGCCGGAACACCGTGACCTGCATTTTGCCTTAAATGCTGCGCGTTTGGCTTACGCCAGAAAAGACTACCGCGCCGCTTTGCTGCACCTGCAAAGCGCTGATTATCGCGATTTTTTCCACAACATGATGGCGCGGGTGCTGCAAATAAAAATTTATTACGAAACGGGCGAGAACGAACTTTTAGCCACCCACCTCAAAAACACACGCGCTTTTTTGCGCCGCCGCCGCACGCTGAGTTACCACGAAAAAAACTACCTCAATATCCTGCAATTGACCGAACAACTGCTGCGCCGCAATGCTTTTGACCGCACCACCGCCCAACGCCTGCGCGACCGCATCCTCGCCACCGATCCGCTCACGGAAAGGGAGTGGTTGCTGGCGCAATTGTAGTATTTAGTGATTATGTTTGCGTTAAGAACATCAAACCGACATCATGAAAGCCTTGCTTTTTCTCTTCCTGCTAATCACTGCACCCGCCTTCGGCCAAAAAGCGTCCAAGCAATTGACCGCGTTGGTCGGTTCCTATGAAAATTTCCAGCGCAAAGAATCGCGGCCGGAGCCGGTGGACTCCCTTGGGACAGGCATTCTGGGGTCTTTTACCGAAGCAGATTTCAAACGGCGCGCCGGTTTTTATGCAGATTTGGCCCTTCAATTGGACAAAATCAAAGACGCGCAGCTCTCCCGCAGCGAACAAATCAGCAAGGGGTTGCTTCGCTTTATTTGTAAAGAACAAACCGAACACTACCGCTACAAAGGCTACCTGATTCCCTTGTTGGCGGACGACGGTTTTCACATCTCCTACGTTTTCGACATGACTTCCATGCCGCTGAACACCCCGGCGGATTACAGGCGCTATATCCAGAAACTGCGTGATTTTCCGCGCTACGTACAGCAACACTTAGATCTGCTGGCCGAAGGCATTCGAACCGGCATGACGCAGGCAAAAGCCATTTTTGACGGTTACGAAGTCACTTACAAAAGCCACCTGGTGCAGACGCCGGAAGCGAGTTTGTTTTACCGGCCATTTCGGGAACTTCCGGAATCCTTCAGTGAAAGCGAAAAAGAAAAATTGCGGGCAGCAGTCCGCACCGCCATCATGGACGGCGCAGTGGCTGGGTATCGCCTGATGGCCGATTTTATGGAGCAGCAGTACATCCCCAATGCGCGCGCCAAAGAAGGGATTGGCTCGGTTCCGAACGGTTTGGCCTATTACCAGAGTCTCGCCGATTATTACACTACGCTGGAGATTCCGGTCGCCGATATCCACAAAAAAGGGTTGGAAGAAGTGGCGCGCATCCGCAGCGAAATGGAAACAGTGATGCGCCAAACCGGCTTTAAAGGCGATCTGAAAGCTTTTTTGGAGTTTTTGCGCACCGATCCGCAGTTCTACGCCGATTCGCCGGAGGAATTGATCAAAGAAGCGACCTATATTTCGAAATTAGCGGACGGACGCCTGCCTGCTTTTTTCAGCAAATTGCCCCGGCAACCTTACGGCGTGGAACCGGTTCCCGATCACCTGGCGCCAAAGTACACCGGCGGGCGCTACAATCCTGCCGGGCCAGGCAGCAAGCGCGGCGGCTACTACTGGGTGAATACCTACAACCTGCCTTCCAGACCACTTTACGTACTGGAAGCCCTGACGTTGCACGAAGCCGTGCCCGGGCACCACCTGCAGATTGCCCTGAACTATGAACTGACCGACGTGCCCGGTTTCCGGCGCAATCTTTACCTTTCGGCATATGGGGAAGGCTGGGCCCTCTACACCGAAGCGCTCGGCGAAGAAATGGGTTTTTACAATAATCCGTACAGCAAATTCGGCAAGCTGACCTATGAAATGTGGCGCGCCTGCCGCCTTGTGGTGGACCCCGGCATCCACGCCTACGGTTGGTCGCGCGAGCAGGCCATTGCGTATTTAGCGGACAATACCGCGCTTTCGATGCACGAATGTACCACAGAAACGGATCGGTACATTTCCTGGCCGGGGCAGGCCCTTTCGTATAAAATCGGAGAATTGAAAATTAAGGAATTGCGCCGAAAAGCCGAACAGGAAATGGGCGAACGCTTCGACATCCGCGCTTTTCACGACGCCATTTTGGCCGACGGCACCCTCACACTGCCCCTGCTGGAGCAAGTGGTGAAGGAGTACATCGCGAGAGAGGAATAAAGTAGAGGTTAGAAAGAATAAAGTAGAAGGTAGAGGGTAGAAAGAATGGAAACGTAAAATCGAGGAATGTAACCCCCTCCTTCTACTTTCTACCCTCTACTTTCTACTAAAAACATGATTAGAACAACCAACACCAACCAACACCATGCTATCTTCATTCTTCAGCTACAATCAAAATTTCGTCATGTTCGGGCACGAACACCTGACTGTGTTGATCCTGACGGTCGCGTTCTCCATTTTTTTGCCGCTTTACGCGAAAAAATACCTCAGCTTGCGCGCCCAGATCAACGTATCGCGCTTCATGGCCGTCCTGATTTGTTTTTCGGTGGTGTTTTACATCATTGTCCGCATGGCGCACGGCTATTTCGACCCCAAAACCGACCTGCCGTTTGATTTGTGCAACATCGTCGGGCTGGTCTTGCCTTTCCTGATGTGGCGGCCTTCCTACCGGGCGCACGAAATCCTGTATTTCTGGATCCTGGCGGGTACTTTGCAAGGGGTGCTCACCCCGCATTTAATGGACAGCTTCCCGACGTTTACGTTTTTTAAATTCTGGATTACGCACAGCGGCCTGGTCATTTATACCATTTACATCTCCGTGGTGTTCCGTTTTTATCCCACCCGCAAAAGCATCCTGCGGGCATTTGTAGCCATCCAGGTTTACGCCGTACTGATGTTTCTGATCAACTTAGTCGTCGGTTCCAATTACGCGTACCTGTTGCACAAGCCGCCCACTGCGTCGCTGCTGGATTTGTTCGGCCCGTGGCCGTGGTACATTCTGGTGCTGGAGGCGCTGGCGCTGGTGATTTTTGGGTTGTGTTATTTGCCGTTTTGGCGGGCGGAACGGGCTGGAATAAGCAGTATGGAGTTGAAAAGGTAGCAGACCCCGGCTATCGTACCCCCCTTGTTTACGGTTGCTTTACTTTTTCTTTGGCTCAAATTTAATATTCCATAGTGCGGCATATTTCGCTAAAGGTTCTAGCCCTACTTCTTTTCGCCACTCGTCAACCTTTGTTTCGTCCAAAAGCGGAAACAATTCGTAGGTATTTGTCTGCGAATTGAAGCGAACTTGTGAACCGTATTTCTGAGGCTTGTCATCGCTTGTCTGTATGCGGTCATACATTAATGCATAACTTTCCCAGCTGGCTTCATTTTCAATGCATAATTTTTCAATTGTTGGTAAATACTTTTTTTGTTTGTCAGCGTCGGAATGTTGAATAACTAAAAAAGCTGCACCTGATGCACGGTTCCCAACGACTGATTTTTTGGGCCACCCTTTAGTTTCAATGAGTTGAAGGAGCTCTTTTTGATTCTCGTCATTGAGCTTCTCTTTTAGCATCCATAATGCGCGGACAACTGTCGAGTTTTTACCTATTTTACTTTCTGCAAGGTTAATACAATCGTAATATGCCTGGTCTGTTGCTTCCATATACCAAAGTCGTTTAGCGTAGTCAACATCCTTATACGGATTATTATATTTTTTTTGAATGAGCGCAATCAAGTTGGTTTCAAACCCGTCCCACAGTTTGTCTTTTCGCAAATTCAAAAAGTCGGGGTCGCAAAATACTGATGGTGAAGTGTCTTGCAACATTGCAATTTGCAGATATTTAAAAGCAGAATCAATTTGGTAATCAACCGAAAGAGCG
>JALHRK010000414.1:4832-5551 GCA_022841505.1 Saprospiraceae bacterium
GAGCGCCAGCATAATGATAGAGTTCCGTAAAATCGTCACCTGGCTTTAACCCCTGACTTTTATAGTATTCAATTGCAGCTTTCACATTTCCCAATTCACGTAAACTATCACCAGGTGAAGTATGGTAGACATAAACAATTGTATTTTCACCCATGACAACCGTGTCACTTTTCTGCGAAAAACTCGTGCTTGTCAGCAAAAGAAAACTAAAAACGAGAAGGATGTTTTTCATGACGTTGTTTTTTGTGAAAAATTAATTCGTCAGGTGTCGGTGAACGCTATCTGTAACGATACGACGACATAGCCTGTCATTGAGAAAGACCACTGGTTTTCATACCGCCAAACGGCGCCCGAGTTGTTATCTTTTGTGTAACGCCTTCCCCCGGGATAAGGGACAGATGATCAGAATATTTTTTTGATAATTATCCCTTCCCTCAATCCTGCTAATACTGCAATTCACGGAGTTCTTTGATTTTCTTCGATTCCTATGCGTTGTGTTGCTTTATTTTACATCCGGTTCATCTAACACATTGCTTTCTGCCAGCATGTTTGTTTTTTTTCTGATTAAAATATAAATCAAATGAACAACCGTAGCGACCCCGCCTCCAATAATCCAAAACGCAGAACCTGAATACCTGAAATGAAGAGAATCCAGTTGCGTATCATTTGTGCAAAATTCAGACCCTGAGCACCCCCCGGACCCCCCTGGCGCCATAGTA
>JALHRK010000415.1 GCA_022841505.1 Saprospiraceae bacterium
CCGCCGATTATCAGGTCGCTACCCCGGTAGACTGGGAGTGGGGAGAGGATGTGTTTATCCTGCCTACCCTGAGCGAAGCCGCTGTGGAAGAAAAATTTCCAAAGGGGTACGAAACGGTGAAGCCTTATATGCGGATTACGCCGCAGCCGGTTTTGGAGTAGGGCGGAGGCCAGCGCATCCTGCATTTCGGCGATTTGCTTCTTTTTCCAACTACGATGTTTTTCATTTTAATCCGCTCAAAGTGGTGTTTTGAACCCACATTGAGCGGAATAAAAAATTATAACCCGCTTAATGTGGTGTTTTGAACCTACTTTGAGCGGATTATAGTGGTAAGTGTCATTCAAACCTCACTCTACAACCTGCTCCACGACCTGCAACGAATACGCTGAAAAATAGCCCAGCGCGCCACCTTGGATATTGCTCACCGGGTTGGCGGGGGTAGCCGAAGCGTTAGGGCCATTGCCAATGCTCTGGCTGAGGGAGAAAAAATAGTTGTACACCGATTGGTCAATGCACATCATTTCTACGCGTAGGGTATCTCCCCGGTAGATGTCGAGGTCTGGACTGAAAATCGGTTGTTCGTTCACTTTTCCGTTAAAAACATTGTCGTTGCGCACGATGATTTCATGGTCGCGCAGGCCATTTACCGTTTGGGTAAACCGGTATTGGTTGGGTTCGTCTGCAGGATCAAAAAAACGAGGGATGGCAAAAAACGTGGTGTCGCTATCGCTGTTGCCACCGGGTTGAAAAGCGCCACGCACCAAAAAGTCGACGCCGTCAAAAGGTACCGGAGCAGGCAGGGTACTTTCAGCAGTAAAAATCTGGCCATCAGGAGTAGTCACACTCAAAAAATAGGTATACCCAACCACGCCGCGCAAGCCCGTATTTTGATAAATTCCGGGTGCTGTTTCTGTGAGGGGATACGAAGTCCCTTCGCTGTCTGTAATGACAACCAAAGCACCACTGACTGCGGGAAAATCATTGGCATCGCTGAAATTGACGGATCGCGTGAGGCGAACGGTAGCTGTGTCCTGTTGGTTATCGAGGGTTGCTTCGATGACCAATTGCGGATTTGTATTGTTTAAATCCACTTCGATTTCTTTTTCACATGCAAGCATAAAAACGCTGCACAAAATAATAAACAGGATATTTTTCATGATTTAAATTTAAAATAATTAAAACTTGAAATTATAGGTCACACTGGGCACCCAACGGAATAGCGAAGTTTGCAAAGCCCGTGTGCGGGTAGGATCGTCCGGATCATCTTCAAACGTAATGGTGTAGGCATTTTCGCGCCCATAAGCATTGTACAGACCAAAATTCCAGGAGCTTTGAAAACGGCCATTCGACGGTTTTTCATACGTGGCACTCAGGTCGAGGCGGTGGTAGTCGGGCATCCGGTAGCCATTGCGCTCGGTATAGTAAAAAATGGTGTTGTTGGCAATTTCGTATTTGCCGCTGGGGAAAGTCGTTGCGTTGCCTGTGTAATAAATAAATACACCCGAAATTGTCCATTTTTCGTTCAATTGA
Source organism: Saprospiraceae bacterium (assembly GCA_022841505.1). Taxonomy (GTDB): domain Bacteria; phylum Bacteroidota; class Bacteroidia; order Chitinophagales; family Saprospiraceae; genus JABWAJ01. Next base: position 1,531 of record JALHRK010000415.1, read on the forward strand.
TAAGAACCGACAATTGAGAGGTCGTGCGTACGGTCTTGCCGGGCTGCGTACCAATCTCCATCGTTAATGCCTTCAATCCGGCGCTCGGTTCGCGAAAGCGTGTAGCCCAACCACCCGGTAAAGCGTCCGGCCTTCTTTTTCAGCAACAATTCGATGCCATAAGCGCGGCCATCCCCAAAAAGCAGTTCGCTTTCCACATCCAATTCGGTATTAATGTCTGCGCCATTTTTGTAATCCACTTGATTTTGCATCCATTTGAAATAGGTTTCGGCACTAAATTCCCATTGGTTGTTTCCAAAATTCCGAAAATAACCAAGGCTTAATTGATCGGAAATTTCAGGGCGTATGTTGTAAGAATTGCCAATCCACTGGTCGGTTGGATTTCCTGTTGTCGAATTACTCAGCAAGTGCAGGTTTTGGGTGTTTCGGCTATAGCCGCCTTTTAAACTGGTCTTTTCAGATACGCGAAAATTAGCGGTCAGGCGGGGTTCGAGGTTGAAATAGGTTTTTCCAACGGCCCCCCGGTCCAATAATATACTATCTGTTTTTTGGCCATTTTCATAAATATTATAGGCTTTTCCATCGCCTAAAATTGTGTAGGCAGACAACCGCAAGCCATAATCCACATTCAGTCGCGGGCTAATCACAAATGAATTGTTGGCATAAACTGCATTTTCCAGGGCATAGCGGGTGTCCTCCGAAAGGTCTTCACCTGCTTCCGCAAACCGGCTTGGGCGAATGGCGTGGTAAATGGCATTCACCCCGAAGCGCCACGCGTCTTTTTCATTTGGGAAAAACTGAAATTCCTGTTTAAGGTTCCAATCCCGGATATTGGAACTGATGTTAAAGTTGGTTTCTTCGCTTGTGGCAAGGCTGATTTGGTAGTCGTAATCGCTGTAAATCAAAGAAGTATTGGAAAACCAACGCGGGTTGAGGATGCTGTTCCAACGCAAGGTAGCCGTTTGGTTGCCCCAGTCAATCCCGAAATTTTCCCCAAAGCCGAGCACGTCGCGTCCGAAATAACCAGAGAGGAATAGTCGGTTATTTTCGTTGATCCGATAGTTTGCTTTGGCGTTAAAATCATAGAAATACAGTTGGTTGCCCTCAAAATCAGGCGTCGCCTGCAAAAACAGGTCGGCATACGTGCGCCTTCCGGTGATCAAAAACGAGGATTTTTCTTTTTGTATGGGGCCTTCAACGCTTAATCGGCTCGAAATCAAGCCAATGCCCCCGGCAACATGATAGTCTTTGTCGTTGCCTTCGTTCATCTTTACATCGAGGACCGATGCAAGTCGCCCGCCGTATTGAGCCGGGCTATTGCCTTTGATGAGGGTAGCATCTTTGATGGCATCAGAATTGAAGGTGCTGAAAAAGCCCAGCAAATGGGAGGCATTGTATACCTGGGCTTCGTCGAGCAGGATGAGGTTTTGGTCTGCCGCGCCACCCCGTACAAAAAAGCCAGAATTCCCTTCGCCTGCGCCTTTTACACCCGGCAACAATTGGATGGTTTTCAGGATGTCTTTTTCACCAAAAAGGACCGGTAATTTGCCCAGTTCGCGGACTTCCAGTTTTTCGGTTCCCATCGTCGCACGACTGATGTTGTCGTCGGCTTTGGTGGCGGTTACCACTATTTCGTCCAGGAGGCTTCCCTCAGGAACGAGCAAAATATCCAGCTTGATGTCTTTATCCAGAACGAGTTGCTGCTGGAAGTTTTTGTACCCGATATAAGCCACAACAACGGTATAGTTGGCGGAAGGCACGGTCATGGAGTAATAGCCATATTCATTGGTGACGCGCCCGGTTGACGGCGTTTCTAGGAATTGGATCGTGGCCCCGATGAGCTCTTCGCCGGAACTCTGGTCGCGTACTGTGCCACTCAGGGTGAATTTTTGCTGCGCTGTTGCTGTCAGAGACAGGACGAGCGCGAAAAACAGTAGGGTGATTTTGTGCATGAGCTGATTCGTCTTTTGTTGTAGGTTGAATGAGCGTGCAAATATGGGATGGAAAAAAGTGAGATGTTGTGAGTGTAGGTGTTCGGGCAAAATGTCTCGATGAAGTCCCCAAAACTCCTGTGAAATCAGCAGGTATTTGTGCGCAGATATCCGAACTTTGCAGCGACAATGAAACGAACCAAAACATATTTTTATCAACCGGCTATCTGGCTTGGCATTCTGGTGATCATCCTTTTTTTGGGATCACCTATCGGTCGTCCGCCAGGTTTTTATCTTATAGCTACCCTACGCGTTTTTTGGCTCGCAATTTGGTTCAATCTGGCTTATTACGTTTTGTTGCCGCTCTATTTTTCGGGCCGCAAAAAAGCATTTTTCATTTGGTCTCCAGGCTGTTTTTTAGCCTTTGTAGGCTTGTCTGTTTTTTTAGATGAAATTGCGGGGCTAACCGGTATTATTCGAAAAACAATGCTGCAATCCCCCGGATTTCAGGCAACTGATGCGGTTTGGGTTTCATTTATGCCGCCGTTTTTTTTGGGTTTGATTGTGTTTGGCGTGGCGGCTTCGCTTGCTGGTTTTTCGGCCTACGAAAAAAAGAAGCGGGATGAAGAAGTGGCCAATGCCCGTAGTCTTGAAGCAGAACTGGCGTTGCTCAAATCACAAATTAATCCCCATTTTCTGCTCAATACGCTGAATAATTTGTACGCCCTGGCGATTACTGTTCCTGAAAAGACCCCCGAAGCGTTGTTGAAACTTTCCGACATGGTCGCGTATATCCTGCATGAATGTAACAAACCTAAAATTTCCCTTGCCCGCGACCTGCGCTTTATTGAAAATTACGTTGATTTGCAACGCCTGCGCCTGCCTCCGAATGTGGCACTAAATATGGAATTATCCGGCGATCCGGCGAATTTGGTCATTGAACCCATGGTTTTGATTCCGTTCATCGAAAATGCCTTCAAACATGGCCTCACCACCAAACAACCCTGCGAAATTTTCATTTCGATAAAAAACGACCATCAACAATTGGTATTAAAAGTAGAAAACCTGGTGTTGCCCGTCAAATTGACCCAACATGGAAATGAGTCGGGGATCGGGCTCGCGAATACAAGGCAACGACTCGAACATACCTATCCCGACAGGCACTTGCTGTACATCAGCAACAACGGGAATAAACACACCGTGGAACTGACGATTTTGATGGATGACCGCATTAAAAACCTGTAAATGGGCATGACGTTTATTGCGCTTGACGACGAACCGCTGGCATTGGTGCTGATTGAAAAATTTGCGCAGGAAATACCTGACGTACAACTCGTTGCTACGTTTACCGACACGGAAGCAGCCGCAGTTTTTTTGCGCAACAACACAATTGATTTATTGATGATAGACATCAATATGCCCGATATGAGCGGACTGCAATTCGTGCGCGAATTGCCCGACGAGCGACCCATGGTCATTTTTTTGACGGCTTACAAAGAACATGCCCACGAGGGGTTCGACCTCGATGTAGTGGATTATTTGATCAAGCCGGTATCGCCGGAGCGATTTGGGAAGGCCCTGAAAAAAGCAGCGGATTTGATGCAACTCCGCCGTGGTTTTGCAGAAGCACCTGTCCAGGAAGACCACTTTTTTGTTTTTTCCGATTATGTTCAGGTGAAAATTATGGTCCGCGATATTTTATACATCGAAGGCATGGGCGATTATGTCAAAATTTATCTTCAAAACCAAAGTCGGCCGGTCATCACGCTGGAGCGGATCAAAAATTTAGCGGCGCACCTCGAACCGCAGCGGATTTACCGCATACACCGTTCTTTTTTGGTTAATTTTGATAAAATAGAAGCCAAACAGAAGTCTCAACTCAAGGTGGCTGGCGTGTGGTTGCCGGTTGGGGAAACTTTTTTGGGTATTTTGGGTAGGGTTTGATTTGGGTGATTCCGTGGGGTACTTTTAAACATGAAGTTTTCCAGGGGCGTTTTATACAAAAGCGTTTAAAGGAAGCGTCGGTTAACCTCTTCATGGTATACGATAACCTCAACAAAACTTAAATATATACCTGGAAT
>JALHRK010000416.1 GCA_022841505.1 Saprospiraceae bacterium
GATCGGCTTCACTTGTGATTGACGGCTTCCCGACCGTGGATAATATTCTCTGATTTAAAATGTTCTATCCAAGGTTGTGATTTTTAATATCTTGCAGCCGTTTACCGGAATCGCGACCGATGTTATTAATTATTTCATAATCAGGCGTTTATGGCATTTTTGCAATGTAGAATGCCTTTACTATTTGAATATGTCAGTTCAAAAAGAGATCAAACGGATCACAACGCATAACCTCCAGGCAATGAAAACGCAGGGGGAAAAGATATCCATGTTAACCGCTTATGATTATTCAATGGCTCGTATTCTTGACGAAGCGGGCATTGACATTCTGCTGGTTGGCGATTCGGCTTCTAATGTGATGGCGGGGCACGAAACGACTTTGCCCATCACCCTTAACGAAATGATTTACCATGCCGCTTCCGTGGTGCGCGCCGTAAAACGGGCACTTGTGGTCGTAGATTTGCCTTTTGGTTCCTACCAGGGCAGTTCAAGGGTGGCGCTCGAATCCACCATCCGTATCATGAAAGAATCCGGCGCGCATGCCGTAAAATTAGAGGGCGGCGCAGAAGTAGGCGATTCTGTCAGGCGCATCCTTTCTGCCGGTGTTCCGGTCATGGGACACCTGGGGCTTACCCCCCAATCTATTTACAAATTCGGAACTTATACGGTGCGGGCAAAAGAAGAAGCCGAAGCGGAAAAACTGTTTGAAGACGCCCATCTTCTCCAGGAGCTTGGGTGTTTTGCCATTGTGCTCGAAAAAATTCCTGCTGCGCTGACCAAACGCGTTTCCGAAAGCCTGATCATTCCCACCATTGGTATTGGGGGTGGGCGCGATGCAGACGGTCAGGTTTTGGTGACCCATGATTTGCTGGGCATTACCAAAGAATTTCAACCGCGCTTCCTGCGCCGTTACTTAAATCTGTTTGACACCATCAAAGAAGCGGTAGGGGAATACATTAAAGACGTCAAGTCGCGGGACTTCCCCAGTGAAAAAGAGCAGTATTAATCTTCTATCACCTTAATGTTATTGCCACAGCATGATCCGGAAATTGCTCATTATTGGAGGCGCGATTGTTGCCTTATTGCTCATTGCAGGGGTAATTGTTTACCAAAAATATCTTGCATCCCCGGCTAAACCGCAGGGCGAGGATGCCATTATCGTCTATGTTCCGACCGGAGCAGATTTTGAACAGGTCTTAGACTCCCTCAAGTCAAAAAATCTGGTTAAGGACGAAGCGGCATTCCGCTACTTAGCTGAACAGATGCAATACGCAAAATCGCCGATGCGAAGTGGGCGTTACCGGCTAAAAACAGGTTGGAATGTACTTCAGGTAGTGCGTCATTTGCGCAGCGGCAGACAAGATCCCGTCAAAGTCATCCTGACCACGGAACGTATGATCGAAGACGTCGCAGCCAAAGTCAGCCGGTTTATCGAACCGGATTCTGCGACGCTGATGGCCACTTTTACCAACGATAGTTTGCTGAATGCCATCGGCTACACCCGTGAAAATCTGATGAGCCTGTTTATTCCCAATACCTATGAATGCTATTGGGATATGTCCACCGAAGAGTTCATCGAACGGATGATCCGGGAACATAAAAAGTTCTGGGACAAGGAGAATCGGATGGAAAAAGCCAAAGCAATGGGCATGACGCCGCAGGAAGTCTACACGCTGGCTTCTATCGTAGAAAAAGAGACGCTTAAAAATGTAGAAAAACCGCGCATCGCAGGAGCTTATCTGAATCGCCTGAAAATCAACATGCGCCTGCAAGCCGACCCTACGCTCGTGTTTGCTACCCGGGATTTTGAAACCCGTCGGGTATTAAATTACCATAAAGAATTTGTCTCTCCTTATAATACATACATGTATGCCGGATTGCCGCCGGGGCCAATTGCGATGTCCTCCATTTCCAGCATAGATGCCGTTTTGAATCCAGAAAAACACAACTATGTATATTTTTGTGCCGTCGGCGATGGCTCGGGGCTTCATGCGTTTGCAGAAACCCTGGAAGGGCATAACGTAAACAAAGTGCGCTATCTCGACAACCTGCGCAAGCAAGGACTAATTGATTAATCCTTTGACGTACCGGAATATGAAAAAAATTCTTGTTGCCAATCGAGGCGAAATCGCATTGCGGGTGATGCGGACTGCCCGAAAAATGGGCATTCAAACCGTTGCGCTGTATTCTGACGCTGATCGCAATGCACCTCACGTGCGCTTTGCCGACGAAAGCATACACATCGGGCCTGCTCCGTCGGCGCAATCCTATTTGCGCGGGGATAAAATCATCGAAGCAGCCAAATCCTTAGGCGTGGACGGCATCCATCCGGGTTATGGGTTTTTAAGTGAAAACGCCGGTTTTGCGGAGGCCGTTGAGGCTGCGGGCATTACCTTTATCGGCCCTTCTGCCTATTCTATTGAAGTAATGGGGAGCAAGCTCGCCGCCAAAGAAGCTGTGAAAAAATTCGGCATCCCGATGGTGCCCGGCTTAGATGAGGCCATAAACGACGTAGCGAAAGCGAAAGCAATCGCCCGGCAAGTGGGTTATCCTGTGCTCATCAAAGCTTCTGCCGGAGGTGGCGGAAAAGGTATGCGCATTGTGGAAAACGAAGCTGAAATTGAAGAACAAATGACCCGCGCCATCAGCGAAGCAACTTCTGCCTTTGGAGATGGCGCCGTTTTTATTGAAAAATACTTTACCTCGTCCCGCCATATTGAAATCCAGGTTCTGGCAGACAAACACGGCAATACAGTGTATTTGTTTGAGCGGGAATGCAGCATTCAGCGCCGCCATCAAAAAGTGGTAGAAGAAGCTCCATCTTCGGTGGTGTCGCCTGAAATGCGCCGCGCGATGGGAGAGGATGCCGTGAAAGTGGCCAGAGCATGCGACTATATCGGCGCAGGGACCGTAGAATTTTTGGTGGATGAACAGCTTAATTATTATTTTCTGGAGATGAATACCCGGCTGCAGGTGGAACACCCGGTCACCGAAATGATCAGTGGGGTAGACTTAGTCGAGCAACAGATTCGGGTGGCGAGGGGCGAAAGGCTTTCGATCCGGCAGGAAGATTTGAAAATCAATGGCCATGCAATCGAATTGAGGGTATACGCAGAAGATCCAATGGACAATTTTTTGCCCAGCATCGGCAAATTAGACCGCTACCGGCGCCCGACCGGCGAAGGTGTCCGGGTAGATGACGGATACGAAGAAGGGATGGATATTCCAATTTACTACGACCCGATGATCGCCAAATTAGCAACCTGGGGCCCAACCCGGGACGCTGCTATCCGGCGCATGAAAGACGCCATTGCTGAATATGAAATAAAAGGCCCGTCCACGACGCTGCCATTCGGATATTTTGTTTGCGGGCACGAAGCCTTTCTTTCCGGTAACTTTGACACCAGTTTCGTGAAGCGCTATTTCACGCCGGATTTGCTCAAATCCGCCGATGAAGAAACAGCGCAAATCGCCGCCGTAATCGCCCTGAAAGCTTACGAGCAGGAAAGCAAACGGCTGAAATTACCGTCCAGCATGTATTCGAGGTGGCGGAATAAAAGGTAGTTTGATTTGAAGATTTGAGGATTTGAAAATTTGAAGATTCTGGCCACCACAATCTTCAAATTTTCAAATCCTCAAATCTTCAAATTACTTTTTCTTTTTCTTCGGATTCACCAATTTCATCTCACTCACCAAATGCCCGGCGCCGGCATATTTGTCAATGATGAACAAAACATAGCGAATGTCTACCATAATGTTGCGGCAGATGGAAGCATCGTAATTCAAATCGCTCATAGTGCCTTCCCAGACGCGGTCGAAGTTCAGGCCCACTAAGTTGCCCCAGGCGTCAACCGCAGGACTTCCCGAATTGCCGCCGGTGGTGTGGTTGGAACCGATGAAGCAAACCGGCAATTGCCCGTTTTCAGCGGCATACCGGCCATAGTCCTTTGCAGCGTGCAATTCGCGCAGCCGTTCCGGCACGTCAAATTCATAATCTCCAGGTTTGTACTTTTCCATAACGCCTGACAAATAGGTCACCGGCGTATATTTGACTGCATCCCGGGGCTCATAGCTGGCCACCTTGCCATAGGTAACCCGCAGTGTACCATTGGCATCCGGGTAGAACCGTTTGTCAGAAAATACATCCATCTGCGCTTTCATGTACTTGCGCTGCAATTCTTCAATTTTTGCATTCAGCTCGTTGTAAGTTGCCAACACTGTTTTTTCGTAGTGTTCTGCGATGCTGCGACAAAACTGGAAAGCGTAGTCGCCTTCGACACCGGCTGCAAAATCTCCGGTGAACCCCGATTTTAACAATGCAGGGTTGGCCAATATTGACTTTTCGTAAACGGTTTTCGCCAATCCTTCGTAGTTCTTACCCGCATAGGTGATCTGGTCAATGACAAATTGAGAAAGATGCGCCGGGTTCACTTTGTTAAAATAGACCTCCATCAAACGGGCAAAGATCTGCTGGTCCACTTCTTTGCGGTAATCCTTTTCAAAACCCTCGATAAACTTGTTGAGCTGTTCCGTTTGTTTGGGTGTCAACGCATTGCCGCTGTTTTTGTAAATGGTCAAAAAACGCTGCATGGTGTTCACCATTTGGAACAACTCAATGTTGCTCCCCGCTGTAATCTCGGAGATGTATTCCCTCGATTTGGCGTACGGTTCGATTTGCTTGTACAGCGCTTCCAACTCGGGCAGGATATTGCCATAAGCGTCTTTCCAGGCTGCATTTGCCATGACGCGCTGCTGAAAAGTTTGTTCGTACTGACGTTTTTTGGCCAGCGCCCCTGTTGCGTGTATGCCCTGGCTTTCGCCGATCCATTTTTTCCAGGAGTTGGAAATGCGCGCCTGCTTGGACGCGTATTGAATTCTGGCTGCGGGATCATTACGCATGGCTTCTCCAATAATCTCCAGCGAAATATCGCGGATGCCAATGCGAATAGGGTTCAACACGTCTGCCTGCATGGCCACTGCTGCGCCGGGAAGGTATTCGTCGGTGCGGCCCGGAAATCCAAAGACCATCGTAAAATCGCCTTCCGAAATGCCATCCATCGAAATCGGCAGAAAATGGCGCGGCTTCAGGGGAACATTATCCGGGGAGTATTCAGCTGGTTTATTGTCTTTGCCCGCGTAGACCCGAAAAAGAGAAAAATCGCCGGTGTGGCGGGGCCAAACCCAGTTGTCGGTATCTGCGCCGAATTTGCCGATCGCATCCGGAGGGGTGCCTACCAATCGAACATCGCGGTAGGTCTCCGTGATAAACATAAAATACTGGTTGCCTTTAAAAAATGGGCGGATCATCGCATCTTCGTAGGTCTCTTTTACTGCCGATTTCCGGATGGCGTCTAAGTTTTTATCTATTTGAGATTGCCGGTCGCGGGTATTCATGGTTTCTGTGACGCCTTTCAGCGCCGCTTCCGTTACATCCTCGATGCGCACAATAAACGTTGCGAACAAACCCGGGTTGGGAAGCTCGTCTTTCAGGCTTTTAGCCCAAAAGCCATTTTGAAGATAATTGTTTTCCAAAGTGG
>JALHRK010000417.1 GCA_022841505.1 Saprospiraceae bacterium
TAAGTTTTGACTAACATCCTGGTGCTTGCGCGAAGGTGCAAGTCATCCGGCGGATTTTTCCGCGCAGTAATTCTACCCGCTCTTCAAACTGCCACAGCAGGTAATCTGCGTAAGTGTACGTGCCGTTAGGGTCAAGTTGATCGAGCAAAGTGATGAGTATAAGCAACGAAATGGATGTTTCGAACACAAAGATTAACATCCCACCTGCTGGGTTCAAAGATTACGGAACAAGAATCTTCTTAGCCGAAGTTTTGCGGTCCGATGTCAGGTTCACCACGTAAACTCCCGGAACAAGTGATGCCAGGTTTAATTCCATTTTGTTTCCGGCTGCAAAATCCTGGACAAAAACAGGCTTGCCGCAAGAGGAGATGATTTGTACCGTAACTTTGCCGGAAGATGGGTAATCAATGGTTAGTGTTTCAGAAACCGGGTTTGGATAGATCGTAAAATCAAGGTCTTGTGCAGATGCTACCCCGGTAGTGCCATAATTGTTTCTCGCAAAAACGGTATTGTCACAGACGATTTCAGAAACATTGTCCGGAACGAACCCTGAAACATACGTATGCTCATAAGTATTGAACGCAATCATTTTAAGCACATTGCTGGTATCAACACCGACCAGTAAAAAGGTTCCTGTATTTTGATCAAAAGAAGAAGCCCCCCCTACAAAGTAGGCGAAATCGGCCAGCTCCCCCCTGGTAATCACATCGCCGGTTGTTTTATTGATTTCTACAATGCTACTCCCTGTGTAATGATAGGTTGAATCATACGTAGCATTCAAGGCATAAATCAATTCATTGACATTATCATAATTCACACTGGTGATATTGTTATACGGAGCTGTTGTATTCAGGATCGTTTTTGTAAAGGAAAATTGATTATCCCTGACGGGTATGGCATACAAACACAAAGCAGGATTATTGTTGAAACCCACATAATACAAAATTCCATTGTTCGCATCGAAACTGATGGCATCCGCAACTATTCCATTTGCACCTGGTTCGTAAATTACGCCAATCAGGTTGTTCTGATTGGTATTGATATCAAATTCATAAATACTGATGTATTCCTCGATTTCCATTTCAAGGCTGTACATTTTTCCGGTACTCATATCGAATTCGGAAGCATTGGTGTACGGAGATCCACCAGTCAGATTCTCCTCATTGGAAATCGTGTTAAGCGCATACAATCCCCAACTGTCGTCAGAAATTCCGGTAAGGTAATAGTTGCTGTTGTATGCATCAAATGCAGCGGTCGCAAATACATATCCATCAAGAATAGAAGGAGATACCGTTACTGACTCCGCATCCAAAGCCTGCCACTTGACAATATCTATTTCACCTGTTTGAAGATTGTTGGCAACCCCAACAAGGTTGATTTGTGCTTTAATACCCGTGCTGAAAAGCAGGATGATGACGGCGCATAGAAAAGATTTATTCATGGCTTTTACTTTTTGTATAGCTAACAAAGACATGTTCTTTTTGTTCGGAACAGGATTCTCCAAACCATTAAACACGCGCAACTTAACAACCTACATTTATTAAACGATGGGTCTGGTGAAAAGAAGGTAAGGCATAGTATGATGGTAAACTTTAACTTTTTATCTTTATATTTACCGTATTTTAACACAATTACATACTATGAAAAAACCACTACTTTTTACATGGATGGCATGGTGTAGCCTCCAGCTTTCAGCCCAAATTACGGTTCCAGCCAGCACTTTTCCCGCTGCGGGCGATGTACTGCGCTACGCACAAGCCGCTAATCCCAATATAGCCATAGCCCTGTTTACCCCACCGGGGGGCAATCAATTCTGGGATTTAAGTGCGCTGACGCCGGCATCAACCTTTGAGGTCAGCTACCGGCCTGCCGCCGAAGGAGCCTTTAATGCTGCTTTCCCGGCGGCTACCACGGTTGTTTCAAGTGGAACGGATGAGTACTATTATACCTCCTCTGCTACAAAATTTGAACTATTGGGTCAGGCCAGCAGTACCGTTGGGGGGCTGCCGTTAACTGCCATTTATCAAAACCAGCCGGCTGTAGCAGAACGCCGCGCGCCGCTTAATTTTCTTGATATTTACCAATCATCAACTGGAAATCTCCTTAGTTGGCCGATCAGTGCAATCCCAGGCGGGGCACTTAATTTGCCTGTTACCCCCGATTCTATTCGATTCCGCATTGCAAAAAATGTGCTTGACGTTGTGGATGGATTTGGGACGCTCAGACTGCCCGGCGCGCTTCCGCAATCAGAATTTCCTGTGCTGCGCCTTAAAAAAACGACCTATCAGGAACAGAGGATAGATGCAAAAGTACCGATCATAGGCTGGCTGGATGTTACGGATGTGGTCATACAGAGTGGGTCACCGTGGGCGCCTTTGTTTTTTGGGAGGGATACCACCGTAACATTTCACTATTTCAACGACCTGTCCAAGGAAGAAATCGCGGTGCTGACGTTTAATAATGCGCAAAATGCGGTGACATCAGTGGTTTACAAAAACACCACCCCCATTACGTCCGTTGTAGAAGCCCTGGGCGCGTTGTCCCGCCTGGAAGTCTATCCCAATCCAGCCGTTTCTGCGGTAACGATTAGCTGCACCGATGCGCCTTCGGGAGTATATACGCTTAAAATTTTCAACAGTCTGGGTAGAGTCACTAAGGAAAGCACACACCTGTTCGCAGAAAACGCACCCATTCAGGTCGTACTTCCCACCGGTATGAATGGCCTGTATTTCTGCCGGTTGGAAGATGAAAATGGGCGGGTTATGGGGATGAGCCGGTTGATGGTTACGCAACGATGAAATGAGATAATAGAACTACCACTATTCAGATAAAGAAAATGGGAAAAAACAATAGATTCATTATTGCCTTCCTGGCATTGGCTTCCTTTTTGGGATTTGCCGCAGGTTGTTCAGATAAAGGTGCAGGCGCCGCCAAAGCCGAAATACAATTCTGGCCGCCATCGGATCCCGCTTCAGAGGGAATTGACCCGCTCATCATTGAGGCCATTCATCGGGAAATAACAGCAAGAAAATATGGTCTTATTGACCATTTTTTGGTCATCCGGCATGGAAAATTGGTTGCTGATTACCGGTATAATCAGGATTATAAAACCATCGCCCAAAAATACGATACAACGAACCACCAGTTTAATTATGACCATCCTGACTGGCATCCATACTACAAAGGCACCAACTTGCATACGCTTCAATCTGTTACCAAGAGCATTACTTCTGCGCTTCTGGGTATCGCCCTTGAACGGCATAAAATACCTGGCCCACAGGTCAAGGTCATGCCATTTTTTAAAGAATATACCTTTGATCTTACCGACCCGAGAAAACAGGATATTTCATTGGAAGATTTACTGACGATGAGAAGTGGGATTGAGTGGGATGAAGCCTCGTATGATGATCCGGATAACGATTGTATTCTGATGGAAGCGAGCGATCAGTGGGTGAATTTTGTTCTGAACAAACCAATGGATACGATACCGGGTGTGGTATTTGAATACAATAGCGGCGCCAGTGTTTTATTGGGAAAATTAGTCCGGATAATTACCGGAAAACGGATTGACCAATGGGCGGAAGAAGTTTTATTTAAACCGCTTGGCATTACCGAATATTATTGGAAAGCGACACCAGACGGAGAATTAGACACAGAAGGTGGCTTGTATCTTTCTGCGCATGATTTGGCTAAAATAGGCTTATTGTTTCTCCGGAAAGGCAAATGGGAAGGCGCTCAAATCATACCCGAGGCATGGACCATTGCTTCAACGAGTCCGATTGTGTCTCAGGTGAATCCGCTCGATAGCAAATCACCCGGGTATGGTTACCAATGGTGGGCGCCAAAGCATAGCAATGGCAAAAGTGAAATATTTGCCGGTAACGGTTTTGGAGGTCAGTTTTTGATGGTTGCACAGGAATACAATATCATGGTGGTCTTTAATGGCTGGAATATACACGACAGACCGGAAAAATCTACCTGGCAGGTTTTAGAGGAGCGAATTATTCCGGGTATTACTAAATGATAATCAAAATTTAATTGTCTCTTTGCTGAGTCTGTTGATAAAGTCCGTTAGTTTAATTTCGTCAATGTTTATTTGGCCTAAATATAAGTTAAGATTTTGTTCCCATTTTACTTCGTCTTGACTTATTGGCCGATCCCAAATACCGGTTTCTATAATAATTATTTGTGGCCTTTTGTCAAAAATGTGAAATAGTCCAACCGGAAGTGTTGCTTTCGTAGAAATGCTTAGTTCGTTTTGAACTGGGTTTGGGAACAAAACAAGATCCCTCTCCATCGGATTAAAATCGTCTGTTCCCGATATAACCTCATTTCGCATTTTTGCCGCACCGTAACAATTTTGTGTGCTTCTCATCATGTCAAAAGCAATTTCGTCCGAGGGATAGGATTTTACAACCGACGAGGTAATGAGTCCTGTAATCAACGAAACGCCAATGATTTGATTTCCATGATTGAAGAAGTAAGTCATTGTGTTGCGTTCGATAAAAGCGCCCCCTGTTAAATTGCCGCCTGCTTCTATGTTGAAAGGCGAAATGAAGGTCACTTCACCTGTATTTGGGTCAATTTTTGACAATCGAAATGTTGTTGAATCAATCACTTCAATGAAATCCATAAATGGATGTAAAAGACTTAAAAACAATAAGTTATTTTTAAATTCGCAGATGTGCTGCCAATCACAGCGTTTGGCCGAATGCGACCAGTTTTTCCAACAACCACTCCTGGTCTGCAACAGGTTTGCTCTCCGTAATATCCTGCAACAGTGCGTTTTTTGCAGCCGTATCCTGCACGGGCAACCTCAATAGCCGCAAGGCAAATCGAACGAATTTCACATTGGGATCACGATGGTAGCCGAGATTTTTTTGGCGGCTCAGGTACGTTGAAAAACTTTGTAACAGCGATTCAAGGGCATCTTGTTCTCCCAACTCATAATAACTCCGTGCCAACATCCGGCGGGCGTGTAGGTTGTTGAGCGGGTCTTCGAGTTCCACTTGTTGTAACAGCGGCATGGCCTGTGCGTAGTCTGCTTTTTGAAACAGTAGGAATGCCCTGTTGTATCGGTAGGTATTGTCGCGCTCGTGTGGGTGCAGGTTGGTGCGCTGTGCTTCTATAAACTGTTCCGTCCAGGCATGTTCACCCAGTGCCGCGCCTATTCGAATGATATTTTTATACGTAAAGCTGGAGATGAATCCGTTCTCCGTTAAAAAATTGCGTTCCAGGGCAGAGCGATATACCTCGAAAGCTTCCCGGACGTACTCGCGCTTGCCAGCGTTCATGCGGCGGATACAGCCATTGATGGCCATCAGGTACAATCCGCGCATTTCTTCCTGGGAAAAACGTGTTTCATGTATTTTCAGCAAGCCTTTCAATTGTTCAAAAGGCTCACTTTCTTCCGGCAATTGCAGCATTCGGTAGGCTTGATAGTATACCGCTACCGCGGGCGACTGAAGCATTTCGGCTTGCGTGGCCACCTCGAGAATGGCATCAAGCAATTTCATTTGGTATTGTTTGCC
>JALHRK010000418.1 GCA_022841505.1 Saprospiraceae bacterium
TTCCGTTTATCGCTGTACCGCCACCGTCATATTTGGGTCGTAGTTGCCCTGAATGACCGGCGACTGACGGTTGCCGGTGTAGGTGCGTACATTTTCATCAATGAATTTGAATAACTCCTGGAGGGTGACCACGCGGTTGCGGTCGGCATCTGCTTCGCCTTTCAGTCCGCGAATCAGGAAGTGGCTGAACACGCCCTGGCGCAAACCGCTGCTTTCCAGCGAAGTCTCTTCAGACTTGGAGGACATGATGAGTGCCGTGCCACCTTTGGACTGGGAAAGCGTTTCGTAATAGGTGCTCAGTACGTTGGGCAACTGCCCGCTGCGCATGGCTAAGAGGCTGCCGGAGTGACAGGCGTCGGCAATGCAGAGTTTGTATTTGGCCGGGCAGCGCCCGAGGATTTCGTTGATTTCGTCGTGGAACAGCTTGTTGTTGAACCCGTCAAAGTCAATGGGCAGGAACGCGCCTTTCAGGCCGTGGCCGGAAAAATACATAAAGACCAGGTCGTTGGGGCCAGCTTTGCCAAAAAGCTCCTGCATGGCGTTTTTGATGTTGCCTTTGGTGGCGTCTTCATCCACCAGCACGCGCACTTGCTCGTCGGGAATGGCGCCGCCTTCCGGACTTTTCAGGAATGCGTAGATCTGATAAGCGTCATTGTCGGGATAGCGCAAAACCGGCATGTGGTTGTAGGATGAAACGCCGACGATGACGGCCCAGATTTTGAGGGTGGAGGCAGCGGGCGCAGGCCGGCGGGTCGGCGTTTGAATGGTTTGGGGTTCAATCGGGTTTTTATCGCCCATGTACGTCCCCCCTTTCCAGAAGCCAATGACCCGGGCGCCGTCGGCCATGGTAAACGTGCCACGACCGTTGAATTCCCCTTCAAACATTTCGCCTTCGTATTTTTCTCCGTTCGGGTAGGTGACTACGCCAAATCCCTGGGGAACTTTGTCTTTAAAATCGCCTTCGTAGCGGGCGCCGTCGCGGAAAACGTACACGCCGCGGCCATTCAGGCAATCGCCTACCTGGCAACCAACTTTTGATGGGGCAGTGGCGGCGGTTTCGCCCACGTATTCGCCGTCTTTCCAGATGCCTGATTGCACGGCGCCGTCTTCTTTGATCAGCTTTCCACTGCCATTGCGCATTCCGTTCTGGAAACCGCCGATGTATTGATCGCCGTTGGGATAATGGAACGACCCGGCCCCGGAAGGTTTGCCATTGCTAAAAAAACCTTCATAACGGCTGCCGTCGGGGTAAGCCAGTACGCCTTCGCCATTCTGGCAAGTGCCGGAAATGCAACCCGTTTGCACAACGCCGTCGTCGCCGCTGTCTTTGCGCTGCGCAACGATGTCCACAATCCGGCCTTTTTCGTCCACCGGCTGGCCTTTTTTCCAGTTGCCGGTTCTCGAGGTTTTGTCGGCATAGGTTTTGGTGCCCCGGCCTTCCGGGTAGCGGTGAATCCATTCCCCCTGGTATTTGCTGCCATCGGGATAGTAACAAACGCCAATTCCGTGGATTTCGCCATTCATAAATTCGCCAATATAGACGGCGCCGCTGACATAAATGTGGATGCCTTTTCCATTGACGCAGTCGCCGGAGATACACCCGGTTTGCGATTTATCGGTAATGCCTTTCTGGATGAGTTCCATTTCTAAGGTGCGGACAAATTTCCCTTTGCGCCATTCGCCTTCCTGGCGGGAACCGTCGCGCGCCACCCGGGCGCCTTTGCCATGGGGTAGTCCGGCTTCCCATTCGCCCTGGTAGCGGCTGCCGTCGGTATAGAAACAACTGCCCGTGCCTTGAATTTTACCGTCTTTGAACTGGCCGATGTAGCGGTCTCCGTTGGCTTGCAGGAAGACGCCGTTGCCGTTCTGGCAATTGCCGGAAAGGCATTGGGCTTCCGCCAAATTCATCATCAAGGGTAAAAGCAAGGTAATGAGCAGAATCTGTTTCATAG
The DNA here is from genome assembly GCA_022841505.1 of Saprospiraceae bacterium. Classification (GTDB taxonomy): domain Bacteria; phylum Bacteroidota; class Bacteroidia; order Chitinophagales; family Saprospiraceae; genus JABWAJ01. Next base: position 1,953 of record JALHRK010000418.1, read on the forward strand.
TGAGTGTGCTTACTGAGTCACGAAGTTAGTTTTTTTGTTGAACGTTGTGTTCGTTGTTCGTTGTTCGTTGAGCGTTGATCGTTCAGTTCCCACGTCCGCGCATCTTCGAAGTTGTACGTTGTGCGTTGTTCGTTGAGCGTTGTTCGTTCTGTTCCCACATCTCGTATCTTCAAAGTTTTCACATCAAGTCGGGCCTAACGAACAACAAACAACGGCCAACGAACAACCTCCCATCAAGTCGGCCCTAACGAACAACTTAGAACGAACAACCCAACTACTCCCTAATCATCGCCACCGGCATTTTTGCATCGAACTTCCCGGAAAGGGTCGGCGTTTGTACATTGGCGGTGTAGCGGCGCACTTTTTGGTAGACAAAGTCAAACAATTCTTTGATGGTCACAATTTTATCGCCATCTCCATCCGCTTCGCCCTTGAGGCCGCGAATCAAAAAATGGCTGAAAATGCCCGAGCGCAAGCCGCCGTCTTCCAAAGAAAACTCCTCCCCCTTTGAAGAAAGTAACAGCGCCATACCGCCCTGTGTTTCTTCAAACGCTTTATAAAACTTTTCAAGTGTGATGTAGAGCGGAGTTTTCACTACCATGAGGCTGCCGGAGTGGCACGCGTCCGCCAAAACGAGCTTGTGCTTGGCTTTGCTGATTTTTAAAATTTCGCGTACTTCTTCGTGCGACAGGGAGTTGTTGATGCCGTCGTAGTCAATGGGCAGGAAGGCGCCCTGGAGGCCGTGGCCGGAAAAATAGAACAGCACTACGTCGTTTTCGTCGGCTCTGAAGAACACGCTGCGCATGGATTGCAGGATATTGGCCCGCGTGGCGTCTTCGTCAATGAGCAACGAAATCTGATGATCGGGAATGGCGCCGCCTTCCGGACTTTTCATAAAAGCATACAATTGGTAGGCGTCGTCGTCGGTGTACCGCAGGGCCGGCATGGTGGTGTAGCGCGCTGCGCCGATAATGACTGCCCAGATTTTCACTTCTTTGCTCTGTTCCGCTGCGATGACGATGTTGCCTTTCTCCTGTTCTTCAAAAAAAAGTTTTTTCACCGGTTTGCCAAAATCCCACACCGCGCCGGTCACTTTGCCAGTGGTATAGTACATGACGCCTTCGCCGTGCGGTTTGTTTTGTTTCCAGCCGCCTTCATAGCGGTCGCCGCTTTTGTAGTAAACCGTTCCGATGCCCTGTGGGGCGCCGTTGTAAAAATCGCCGATGTAGCGGGCGCCGTCGCGGTAGAAATATTTGCCTTTGCCGTTGGCGCAATTCACTAAATTGCAGTTGCGCAGCGTGGCGGTGTCGCCTGCGAAAGCGTACCGGGCAAAATCCATCTGGTAGGTGTCGTCTACCCAGGTTCCGCGGATGATTTCGCCGCTTGCAAAAGCCAGCAGCCCCTCGCCATGCCGATTCCCGGCTGCCCATTCGCCCTCATAACGGGAACCGTCTGCATAATCTATGACGCCGGAGCCGTGCCGCTGCCCGTCGAAAAAATCTCCTTCGTAGCGATCGCCGTTGACATACTGAAAGATGCCCCGGCCGTGTGGTTTACTTTCTGACCAGTTGCCTTCGTAGCGGTTGCCGCTGATGAAGGTCATCACGCCGTAACCGTGCATTTTGTTGCGCACAAACTGCCCCAGGTACTCGTCGCCGCTGACAAAAATCATACGGCCTTCGCCTTCCCGGTAGTGTTCAGACCAATGGCCGATGTATTTCGCGCCGTCGGTATAATAAAGGATGCCTTTTCCGTGCATCTTGCCGTTCCGGAAATCGCCTGCGTACTTACCCACGTTGGGGTAGAGGCAAACGCCGTAACCGTTTTTGCAATCGCCCTGCAAACAGGTTGCCTGGCCATGCAGCAGCGTAAGGGTAAAAAATGCCGCTAACACACTCACGAGTAGTCTCATGATGTTGGATTTTTTTTAAGGACAAAAGGGTGTTGAAAAAGGAAATGTAGATGTTAGATATAAGACATTAGATATTAGATGTAGATATAAGTTATTGGAAACTTGAAATCCACCGTCTAAGGTCTAAAATCTAAAATCTTAAGTCTAACTTCTAACTATCGTGTAGCGGTTAAGAATTGCATAAACCGGTTTTGTTTGTGGAGGAAGATACCTGCGAAAAGTACAGGATATAAACAGCAAACGAAGGGCATTATTGCCGTCAAATTACCTTTTAAGAAATATTTCAGACATGGAAGGGGCGTTTAACGATCAGGAACAGCCTGCTTCGGCCCAACGTTAAGAAAAACCCTTGTGTTTAACAAAATTGCCCTAACTTTGGCCGCTACCGATAGCAGAAAAATTTATGCTTCTTACAAAATTCCTTTATCACTTTGGCCGGTACGTCATGCTCCTGCGGGCGGCCTTTTCCCGTCCGGAGCGTTTCAACATGTACTATAAAGAGACGCTGCGGCAGATGAACGACATCGGCATCGGGTCTTTGGTCATTGTTGCCCTCATCGCCATCTTCATTGGGGCGGTCACGGCCGTGCAGTTCTCTTTCCAGTTGGATGGCACCCTGGTTCCGCGCTATTACATCGGCTACATCATCCGGGATAGCACGATTATTGAGCTGGCGCCGACCATTACTTGTCTGGTATTGGCCGGAAAAGTGGGGTCGAACATCGCGGCGGAAATCGGCGGGATGCGGCAGAAAGAGCATATTGACGCCATGGAGATCATGGGGGTCAATACCTCGGCCTACCTCATTACGCCCAAAATTCTTGCAGCGCTGATCGTCATTCCGATGCTGGTCGCCATTGCGGCTTTCCTGAGTATCATCGGCGGTTTTTTGGCCTCTGTGCCGACCGGACTGCTGTCGAGCTCCGAATACGTGTTGGGCGTGCGTTCATTTTTCAACGACCGCAACCTGACGCTGATGTTTGTCAAAGCGTTCGTGTTTGCGTTTCTGCTCACCAGCGTTTCTGCTTATCAGGGCTATTACGTCAAAGGGGGCAGCATCGAACTGGGGCGTGCAAGTACCAATGCGGTGGTGTTCAGCAACGTGCTGATTTTATTGTTTGACTACCTGATTGCGGTGGTGTTTACTTAATCTTTAAGAAGTCAGACGTTAGACATTAGATTTTAGACCCAGTACGGGGTCTCATTAAAACCTTCTTTAGATGATCCATACTGAAAATCTGTTCAAATCCTTTGATGAAAACCAGGTGCTGAAAGGCGTTACGGTTGAGTTTCAGAAGGGCAAGACCAACCTCATCATTGGGCGAAGCGGTTCTGGGAAAACGGTGCTGATGAAATTGCTCGTCGGCCTGCTGACACCCACGTCGGGCAAGGTGTGGTATGATGACACGGATTTTTTCGCCATCAATAAAAAAGAACTGCGCGAACTGCGCATGAAGGTAGGGATGCTGTTTCAGGGTTCTGCGCTTTTTGATTCCATGACCGTGGAAGCCAATGTGCGCTTCCCGCTGGATATGTTTACCCACATGACCGCCAAGGAAAAATTAGACCGCGTCAACTACTGTTTAGAGCGTGTGAGCCTGACGGGCGCCAACGCCAAAT
>JALHRK010000419.1 GCA_022841505.1 Saprospiraceae bacterium
GTTCCCTTTCCTGCGGCAGGCCCACCCACAATTCGGCCTGCAAAAACCCTTTGTAAGGGCTATACGGCGATACGCTGACGCCAAAAGCGAAATGGTTTTGCTCCGATGCGTCGGGAAAAAGATTCCAGCCGGCCATCACCCCTGGCGAAAAACCAGGTTTAAAAGCCGTTGTAGCGCTGTTGGTGTGGATGGGCGGATTTTTATCAAATACAATGCTGGCTTTGGAATCCATATTTAACTTGCGGATTTTCCGATCCGGCGACAAGCGGTATTTGATAAATCCTTTGGTAGAATCGCGGTCGTTGATCCCTTCCTGACGCGTACCGGGCAGGTAGATGTTCTGAAACGTAAACACCACTTTGCCTTCCCGGAAAGTTGTGTCGAGGCAGCTCCATTCCGGCGCGCCCTGATCGGGACACAGCAGGCATTGCGGGTAAAGGTCGAGCACCTGAAGGTTGGCAGCGCTGAGGCCGGGTGGCACATCGCAGGTGACTTCCACTTTGCTGGCCGGGCCTTCGCCGTTGTTTTGAAAATGTACTTTGTAGACCAAATCTTTGCCGCGAATGCCGCGAAACCCGGTGCGTCGGTGCGATACAGCGATGTAATTGGGGTCGTGCGAGGCGACAATTTCCATTTCCAAATCGTATTGCTCCACCACGCGGCGATCGTCCGAAATCAACAACCCGCTGATGGTGATGATGGCGTTGGTGTCGGCCAGCATGGCTTCGGTCGCATCCATCGAAAAAAATAAATGGCGCAGCTCATCGGGCATCAGGCCGTCAAAACGCCAGCTCACGGTGGATTTGTATTTCGATTCCAGTTCGGCCAGCGCTTCTTCCGGCTCGCGGTCGGGCAGGCTGATGGCGTACCAGTCAGAGATTGGGTCAAGGTTAGCCCAACCGTTGTAAACCAGCGGCGGCCCTCCCCAACTCAGGCTTTTCACAGTTTCTTTTTCGCCAAAATGCGTTCGCCCTTCTTTAAAATTGAAATGCGGATGGTTGTATTCTTTTTGATTAAAAAACAGGTGCAGCGTTCCCGATTGTGGCGCCGGCGTTCGGTTGGCATAAGCAAATATGCCCGCCAGTTCTTCTCCTGCGCGCGGGTTGCGCACGGCCCGGAGGCCCAGCGGCGACATCGTATTGGGTAACACAGCAGGCATGGTATTTCCGGCGTCGGCCATTGCCCCCTGTGATTTTGCTTTCACCCTTGCCGCGTTTTTTTTGCGCGGTTTGGGCGCCTTTCCGTTGTCGTATTTTCCCGTCGCTAAGTAATAAACCTCGCGACTGCTGGTGTCCGCGTAGAGATGGCGCGGGGTTTCCTTAAAACTAAAGGTTCCATCGCCAAATTCCCAATAGTGTTCGTAATAGGCCTCCGGCGCGCCCGCCATTTGAACCAACGGCGGCAAAACCGGGGCAAAAACAGTGGTGTCGCCAATGTTTCTGATCATAAAGTCAGCCTGCCTTTCCGGCGTTTGAGCGCCTATTGGAAAAGCTGCTAAAAACAGCAGCAGGAAAAAGCCGTTGGTTAAGTTTTTCATAGTCCTGAGCGGATTTGGATGAATGGAAAGCTTGTACAAGGTAAGGTTTTTTTGAAAAGCCCGGGGTTGTAAGGTGCAAATTGGCAAGGGGCAAGGGGCAAGTTGGCAAGAGGCAAGTTGGCAAGAGGCAAACTCGCAAATTTGCCACTTGCCTATTTGCAAATTTGCCACTTGCCCCTTGCATTTTGCCTCTTCACACAAAATAGGCTCTGTTCAGGGATTACAAATACTTATGGCAAATCACTAATCAATTGAGTAAGATTAGCCTCGGTGGTCACCCCAAGGTCGTTGGCATCGAAGGTAATGGTTCCGCCTTCAGCAATGGTTGCACCTTTGATGGCATACTTCCACTGGCCGTTGTCTTCCGAGACAAAAATGACATGGCAGGCAAGGCCGATCGGGATTTGGCCGTAGTGTTCGCTGAACAATCCGGTTTCGGAATCGTACGTATCCAATAAAGCGAGGGCATTGGGTTCGCCATCGTAGGAGAGATAAACTGCGGCGTTGGTTGCATCGTATCCTTCCGGCACAGCGACTAAGATCGTGGTTTTAGGGCGCGGGTCGCTGTAAAAACGATCCACATTTGTCCAGCCAAACGAATTGAAGTAAGCAAAATACTGGTTGCCGGTTGGTTCGCCTCCCTGGTTTTCCCGGATGCCGAATTCAGCCTGTTTGTTGCGCTCCCATTCTAAGTTGCCCTCGTCGTTAATGGCACCTTTAAACAATTGCATTTCCGGGTCGTCTCCTCCGCTAAGCGCTGTGGGAACTTCCAGGTGCATGCCGCAAGTCAGCGCTAAGGGTTGACCGTCCTGCGTAGCCTGGATGTAAAATTCACCGCCGGAAACTAACATGGCCTGGCTTCCATCCGGCAGTTTCCCAGTGGTTGGCTTGTTGGTGGTGAGCATATTGCTGCGGTCAAACAGTTCCACAAATTCTAATTTGACCGCCCCGCTCACCGGGTTGCCGTTTTTAGTCAGACAGTTGCCGTTGATTGTCAGCGTGACGCCTTTTTCTGATGTGAACGTAACCGCGCCGTCTTCTGCCTGAAAATCAAAAATTTGGGTGAGGTTGTCCAAAGCTTTTTCACGGATGTTGTTGAATTCCTGCGCAGTAGGCATAATGGGTTCGTCGTTGTTGCAATCTTTGCAGCAGGACTGGAAACCGGCGCTCAACAAAGCGATCAGGACAACACTTGCAAATGAATACTTTTTCATGGTCGTTGTTTTTAAAGATGTTTTGAATGACTTTGCAATTGAAATACATCCATACATCCGGGGTCTTGAAAAATCTTACGCTTTATCTGGTAAAAAATTTACCTTAAAGGCAAATTCCAGACATGAGCCAACATCCCGACCAACAATACTTCGATGCTTTGTCGAACGGCGACCAGCGCCTGATCCGGGAGATTTACAGCAAATTTTCCAAGGGTATCCTGCATTGGGTGCTCCAAAATAACGGCGAGGCCGAAGACGCGCAGGACCTCTTCCAGGATGCGCTCATGGCCATTTATGACCGCTATTGCGGCCGCAACGACTTTCAGCTGACGAGTTCTTTCGGCGCTTTGCTGATGACCATCTGCCGCAGAAAATGGTTTGACCGCTTATCGCAAAAAAAACGCGAAGCAACCGTAAGAAATGCCGAATCAACCCGATATGAAGCCGAAACGCCGGAGTGGGAAGCCGCAGAAGAAGCCATCCTGCACCAACAGCGCCAGGAATGCCTGTCGCGGGTGTTCACTTTGCTGAGCGATCAATGCCAAAAGTTATTGACCATGATCACTGCGGGTGAATTGTCCGTGGAAAGCATCGCTTCAACGCTTGGGCTGGCCAATGCGAATGCGGTTTACCAAAGCAAGCACCGTTGCACAGCGCGCTGGCGGCAACTTTTCTATGAACATTTTAAAGAAGGAACCCATGGATAATACCGAACGCATAGACCGCTACCTGAGCGGGGCAATGGATGCGGCTGAAAAACAGCGCTTTGAGCAGGAGTTATCCACCGATGCGCAACTGGCAAAAGATTTGGCCGTGCAGCGCGATATGGCGCATTTTTTGCAGCATCAGGCCCAAAAAAGTGCGTTGCAAACGCAATTGCAGGGCATTGGCGGCGAATATTTCCAACCACAACAATCATCAGGAAAAATCATCCCCATGCCGCGCAGGCGTTGGATCGGGATTGCTTCCGCTGTAGCAGCAGCAGCCGTGATCCTGCTTTTGGTGTGGCAATTCTGGAGCGCGCCTTCCCTTTACGGTGAATTTGCCCAACACCCACCATTGGCGCTGTCCGAAAAATCAGTGGAGACGCCCAATTGGGTCGAAACCGAAACGGCTTTTCAATCCGGCGACTATGTAAAAGCCGAAACCCAGTTGATTCAATACACCGATCAATTCCCCAACGACGGCCTGGCAAGGCTTTATCTGGGCATTTGCAAAATGGAATTGGACAAAACGACGGAAGCCCGGCTCATTTTTCAGGGTTTTGCGGGCGCGGAAGCTTCCCTTAAAGATTATGCCGATTGGTATCTGGCACTCAACGAGTTGAAAGCAGGCAATGAAGCAGCCTGCCGCACGGCGCTGGAAGCCATTGCGCCAGCCTCTTCCTTTTTTGACCGTGCACAATTGTTATTGGAACGTTTGGATGGGGGCAAGTGAGGTTTCAATTGAAGCGACACCATCACTAACTGCGCTTCTAAATAAACCTGAGATCGGGCATTTACTTCCTGAAAACGAGTGTTTTGCAACAACCATGGTCAGGATTTTGCACTTTTGGGGAAACAAGGCGGACTAAAGCCCGCGGAACATAGCACGGCGCCCTTCGTTTCGCGGGCTTCAGCCCGCCGTTCTTAAAAAAATACCGAGTTCACGTTAAATAAAACAAGCTCTAACTACTTGATTTTAAAATATGCAGGACAACGAACGCATCATAGGCCGGTACGACGGCGAACTGGACGGCCCTTTGTTTTTGGTTTTCAGCGGCATGCACGGCAACGAAATGGCCGGTGTGCGCGCGTTGGAAATCCTGTTTGAAATGCTGGAAAGGGAACCGCTTGTGAATCCGGGATTCGTTTTTCACGGCGTATTGATCGGGTTGCGCGGGAACCTGCGCGCCATCCGGGAAGGCAAGCGCTTCATCCGCAAAGACTTCAACCGCCAGTGGACGCCCGAAAATATCGCACGCGTCCGCCAGCACGACCCGACAACCTTAGACGCCGAAGACCTGGAATTGCGCGAATTGGCAGACCTCTTAGAAAAAGCCATCACCACCATCCAACCCACCCGGATCGTTTTCGTTGACCTGCACACCACAAGCGCAGAAGGCGGCATTTTCGCCATTGCAAGTTCAGATCCGGAAAGCGTCCGCATCGGTGTAGCCATGCATGCCCCGGTCATCACCGGTTTGCTCCAGGGCATTTCCGGCACCTTGCTGCACTATTTCACCCCCGAACGTACCGGAATTCCAACCGTTGGAATCGGCTTTGAAGGCGGGCAACACGACGATCCCCTTTCTGTGAACCGCTCTATTGCTGCCATCATCAACTGCATGCGGTCCATCGGCTGCGTCAGACCGGTTGATGTGGAAAACCGCCACGACGAATTGCTGATTGCCTATTCAAACGGGCTGCCAAAGGTGGTTGACCTGGTGGAAGTTCACCGCGTGCACCCCGAAGACCAGTTCCGGATGCTGCCGGGATTCCACAATTTCCAGGCTGTAAAAAAAGGCCAGTTGCTTGCGCATGACCGGCAAGGCCCCGTTTATGCGATTGCAGATGGCCGCTTGTTGATGCCGCTTTATCAACCACAAGGCGAAGAAGGCTTTTTTTTGGTGCGGGATTCGGCCCAGGTTTTAGCTCCCTGAGCGCTTCGGTTTTTCGAGATGTCACCTGCTTTGTTCCTCCGCAGATGACACCTGAAAAACCTCCTTGT
>JALHRK010000420.1 GCA_022841505.1 Saprospiraceae bacterium
AGGAAAAGCAAAGTGGGCGCTTTCTTTCCCTTTTTGCCTGAGGATGTATCCGCCGGTTCTTGTAACCCAAAGCACCCCGTTTTTATCTTCTGCAAATGCAATGGCTTCGGTGTCGCCGTCTGGTGTTGGTGGAAGATCGAATAAGCGCACAACGCCGTTTTTCCAGTCAATTTCCCGGATCTCTTCTCCACACTCCATCAGGATGCGCCCATCGCGCAGAGATTCTATTTTTTTGAAAGAAGACCAGTTGCCGGGCACGTGGATGGGTGAGCCGATCCATTGCGCTGCCTGATTGAGGTCAGGTTGATCGGGGAGGATGTCCGGGAGCTTAAAGCGATCGAGGTATTGGCTGTTGTTGGCTACCCAGATCGTGCCATTGGGGTCTTCGATGATGTGGGTGATGGAGTTTCCGGAAAGGCCGCTTTTTTGACCAGCTTTGTAGCTGAAATGGTAGAAACGTTTGGTGACAGGGTCGTAAAGATCCAGCCCATTGCTCTGCGTACCAATCCACAGGCGGCCCTTGCGGTCCTCATAGAGCGCCGTCACATCGTTGCTCGAAAGCGACCACGGATCGTAAGGATCGTTGAAAAATACTTTGAAACGATACCCGTCGTACCGGTTCAGGCCATCTTTGGTGGCAAACCACAAATAACCATCTTTTGTCTGCAAGAGGTCATAAATCATCCCCTGAGACAATCCTTCCTCGATGGAAATGCGCTCTAACAGACTGTTTTGAGGTAAAACAACCGCAAGATTGAAACCCAACAATAAACCAACAACAAGGACATATTTCATAAAACCAACAGCACTTTGGTTCAAAAGTAGGCAAAAATTATTTAGAGGGCTGTTGCTGGATTTTAAAAAAAGCCATTCTTACCCCGCGATGATTCCCGTCGAAACAAGTCTATTTGGGCCTGCCCAAAAACAAAAGGTCGTACCGAAATTACCGGTACGACCTTTTGAAAAGTGTTTCTGAAACAAATTAGCGCGCAAGTACCACCCGTTTCGTCACAGGTACCATGCCATCAACCTCAATGGAAAGGAAATAAACGCCGTCAGCGCCATCCATTTCCATGCGGAATAGCGATGCACCATCCAACCGAACTGCTTTGACCAATTTGCCAAAGATGTCGAATACCCGGACGGTTCCAAGCGGATCCGAATAACCACTCAGGTCAATTTTTACCTCCCCGGAAGTCGGGTTAGGGTACACTTCCGGCACAAGCGTTGAAGCCGCTACCGGCGTTTGTGGCGCCTGAATCAGCGAAGGCGTCGTGCCGCCATTGACCTGAACCTGATCAAACGTCGCGGTCGTAACCACATTGGCGTTGATGCTTTCAGAGAACAACCCGGCATAAATACAGCCCGTCATGCTCACCGTTGTCGTAAAGGCAAATGTCCAGGTGCTGCCGTCAGTGGACGTATAGCCCACAAAACTGCCGCCGCTGCGCACCAACCGCAACCAACTGTGCGCCGGGCGCAGGTAGTTCAGGTTGCTTGTTGCTCCGTTGGTCGTGCTTCTGATTTCTCGACGGATATTGCCGTTGCTCTGCGTTTTGAGCGCTACTTTTTTAGAACCCGGCATCAGTGTTTCGCGCAGGGTAATGCCTGCCCAGCCGCCATTAGTGACCCCCGTTACGTGGGCAATGATTTCTCCATTGCCGCAAAGTTGCTGGTAAACAAGGTGCAATTTGTCGCTGCTGGAAGTGGAAAAGCCTGAAGCCTCAATCGTGAATACGTCGTTTGGCTGAGCATCGCAGGCTGGGTAGCCAGCTTCGCCATTGGCTGTTCCTACATCGGCATTGCTCCATGTACCACTACCGGAAGCCACGTTGTCAATTGTGCCATCGCAGTTGTTGTCCACGCCGTCGCAAACTTCCGTAGCACCGGGTTTGATGGCAGCATTGTTGTCGTTGCAATCGCCAGTGGTACTGGCCAATTCAGTGGCTGCTTTGTAGCCTGTAGGGCGGGCGCATTGCGTGATCGAAGCTGCGCCAGTTTGCGCGTAGTTATCGTTGTCTGTGTCTTTATACCAGATCTGGCCGGGTTTTTCGATGGAGCTGAGGTCGTTACAGTCCGTATTGTCGGTCACATAACCGCCGGGTTGCGAGCAAGCCTGGGTGGTGTTGCCGGGATTGCCGAAGCCGTCCTGGTCCACGTCGGCGTAGTAGGTCGTCAGTACGCCTTCATCGGTGCTGCCGTTGCAGTTGTCGTCCACGCCGTTGCAAACTTCAGGAATGCCGGGTTTGATGGCAGTGCTGTTGTCGTTGCAATCGCCGGTGGTGCTGGCCAGTTCACTGGCTGCTTTATAGCCTACAGGGCGGGCGCATTGCGTGATCGTAGCTGCGCCGGTTTGGGCGTAGCCGTCGCCATCGGTGTCTTTGTACCAGACCTGGCCAGGTTTTTCAACGGCGCTGAGGTCGTTGCAGTCTGTATTATCGGTCACATAACCCCCGGGCTGCGAGCAGGCCTGGGTGGTGTTGTTTGGGTCGCCGAAGCCGTCCTGATCCACGTCGGCATAATAGGTCGTGGGGGCTGGGGCTGTATTCACCATCAAGGTAGCAGGAGGCGAAACGCAATCGTCTACGCTGGATACCACCTCATACGTGCCGGCAGCCAGACCGCTAAATACCCCTGTTGAATTGGTAACTGCAGCAACGACTGGCGAAGTGCCTGTAATGGTGTAAGTTACGCTCGGCCCGTTGCCCGGATCAGTCACCGTAATGGTACCTGTAGTAACCGCACAAGTGGGCTGCGTTGAAACGCTCGCCGTAGGCGGGTTGGGGCAGGCACTTCCTACACCAAAAAAAGTAATAGATGCGCTTTGGAGTGATCCCTGAATAATTGAATCGTCATCCCGGACTCTTATGAGCCAGTTTCCGTTGCGGGTAGCGCCTATAAAAGAGGAGAAGCTACCTACCGGATTTGCTCCGGAGGGGAGGTAAATTCCGGCAGGAATTACCCCGTTTAATCCAGGTACGGCTACAACGGCGGCAGCATTTGAGCGGAAGCTAAGTACATTACCAGTAACCATATCAATATTCATGCCCCCGCCTATGCGATTCACAATAATAACCTCGGTTCCTCCAGGCGGGGTCACCCCTATTACAATATCGCTCGCCCAGGCATGTCCAATGGCTACATTAATTTGTACCTCATCGGCTGTAGCCACTGTTCCGGGAATGCCTGAAACGGTGATGATGTTGTTAAGGTTCCCTGGATCGGGAATAGCTGACGGCAAGCCGCCTGCGCTAAAGGTTATTTGACCATTCACACTGCTCAAAGCGGCAAAAAGGCCAATGAAAAGGAGTAGGATTTGCTTTTTGGGCATCGTCCATCTAAACTGGAGTAGTCCTTTTTTCATGAGAAAAAAATGATTTTGTGAAGGAATTTACTTAAAGAGTATTTTTAGGAGATTTCCATGTTTTGTAATCAGCTAAGGGAAAGACTATTGCGTTTTGAAAAAACATAAATATTGATCAGACATAAAACGCCATAGCGTGGTACGGCAAATTTATCCTAAGGTTTCATAGGACGCAAAATTATTTAAAATAATCAATATAGGATATGCTTTGAACAATATCGCTCTTCAAATTGCCTGAGCAGCAGGGAGAAAGATTATCGAGGTTCCATTTGGGCGTGCCCCCCAGCCGCGCTCAAGTTCCGCCAACTCTACAGGGCTTGAGTAGCGCGGCTGGCGGTCAGGCTGTCCGCTCTTATGGCCCTCAACTGGCGATTGAACTGACGGCTGAGAAAATCAGGTCAGGGCCATACCGCTTCCATCCTTCACGCAAAAACCCAGGGGCGCACCGATGGTTTCGGTACGCCCCTGGGTGGGTGTAAAGAGGCAAAAGGCAAATTGGCAAAAGGCAAATTGGAATCCCGACCGTACGGAAAAAATTGCCCCTTGCCCCTTGCCCCTTGCCCCTTATCCTAATGCGCAATCACCACGCGCTTCGTCACCGGCGCTTCGCCCTCCACTTCAATAGAGAGGAAATAAACGCCGTCGTCGCCATCCAGTTTCATGCGGAACAGAGCTGATCCGTCTAACTGGTTCTGTATGACTAATTTGCCATAAGCATCAAAGATTTTTACCGTTCCGACTGGATTGGCGTAGCTACTCAGGTCAATATTAACCGCCCCGGTAGTCGGGTTGGGATACACTTCCGGCGAAAAGATCGAAGCCGCTGCGGGCGTTTGTGGCGCTTGAATCAGTGAAGAGGCACCTCCAATGATCTGGACATTGTCAAACGTGGCCGTAGTGATCACATTGTTATTGATGCTTTCCGCAAACAGTCCGGCATAAATACAACCCGTCATGCTCACCGTTGCCGTAAAGGCAAAATCCCAGGTTGTGCCGTTTGCAGAAGTGTACCCCGTGAAACTACTGCCATTGCGCACTAAGCGCAGCCAGGTATGCGGACGGGGGAAGTTGAGGTTGTTCACTGCGCCATTGGTCGTTGTTCTGATCATCCGGCGGATGTTGTTGGCGCCCTGGGTTTTCAAAGCGACTAATTTCGAGCCAGGCGCCAGCGATTCGCGGAGCGTGACGCCTGCCCAGCCGCCACCGCTGATGCTTGCAACGCGGGCAATGATTTCGCCATTGCCGCATAACTGACGGGAAATGAGGTGCAGCACATCCGCAGACGAAGTGGAAAACCCGGTAGCGGAAACGGTAAACTGGCCGTTAGTGGTTGAGCAGGGTTTGTATCCCCCATTGCCATTGGCATTGCCTACGTTGTTGCCGCTCCAGCTTTCCGGCAGGGTTGTACCTTCCTGAACGGTAATTTGCGCCGTGCAGGTAGCCGAATTCCCGGCCGCATCCTGAACCGTTACCGTTACCGGAATGGTTTGCCCGATCTGCGCACAACTGACCGTCGCAGGCGAAATATTGGTCACCGTCAATACGCCGGAACAGTTGTCGGAAGACGCTGTGGCGTTAAAAACATCGGCAGCCAGAAGCGTGTAATTGCCTGCTGAGTTTAAGAATACCGTTGTGTTTTTGCAAACCACGGTTGGTGGCGTTTCGTCCATTTTGGTGACAACAAACTGGCAGGTATTGGTCAGTCCGTTTACATCCGTCACGGTCAACGTCACGGTCATGTTGCCAGCACCGGAAACGGGGGTTCCGGCTGCCGGAGACTGCGTCACGCCTTGCACCCCGCAATTGTCGCCGGTTGTGGCTAAGCTGGTATAATTTGGCAGTGTTGCTGTGCAATTTGCGCCAAGCACCAAAGTTTTTGTCGTCGGGCAACTGATGCTCGGTGGCGTATTGTCTACTTTGGTCACCGTGAAGCTGCACTGCGCCGGGTTGCCGTTGATGTCCGTCACCGTCAAGGTCACCGTCATGTTGCCTGCACTGGAAACGGTAGTTCCCGCTACCGGGGATTGCGTGACGCCCTGCACGCCGCAGTTGTCGCCGGTTGTGGCTAAGCTGGTGTAATTGG
>JALHRK010000421.1 GCA_022841505.1 Saprospiraceae bacterium
GGATTAACGGGAAATCGCTGAAAGCTTTAAACCGTCTTCGTCCACCACGACGACCTGGCTAATGGTTTCATCGTTTTGGCTTACCGAAAGCACATACCTGCCTTTGGGAAGCTCACTCAGGTTCAGCAAGCGCAGGAACCCATTGTGATTGCGAACTACGCGTGTGTAATAAGCGCTTCCATGCAGGTCTTTGAGTTGCACAACCGTTCTCGCTTGCTGGAGGTTCGCTAAGTTGACTTTTAGCACCTTACCCTCCTTAGCAATTACTTTCCACAAAATTTTCCCTGCGGGAACGGCTGCCTGGGCATAAGGCATGCTCATAACGCCCAACAGCAGGGCTGCCAGAAAAAAGATCCGTTTCATAACAATCGGGTTTAAAATGTGTGAACAATCGGGTTGATAAATCATTTAAAAGACAGATTTGAAGTTGGAGGGTTGCCTCAAAAAGGAAGCGTTTATCCTGAAAATCCGGATTCAATCTATCTGGCGGGGCGCTTTATCGAGAATAGTTTGGCAGAAGATGCAGCTTTTCTTTACTTCGCAGCGTAATCATGTCATCATTCCTTTTAATCAAATACCAATCAACTATGCAAAAGCAATTTTTTAGCCTTTTGATCGCGCTCTGCGCTTTTGTGGCCGTTCAGGCACAAACCGCAGATGATATTCTGGCAAAATACTTTGAAAATACCGGGGGTCTCGACAAGTGGAAAACATTGGAAGCTTCCAAAATGGTTGGCACCATGAGCATGCAGGGCATGGAATTCCCTGGCACGATCTACGCGGCACGCCCCAACAAGCAACGGGTGGAAGTCAGTGTGCAGGGAAAAAGCATCGTTCAGGCTTATGATGGCACGGATCCCTGGTGGATCAACCCGTTCACAGGCAGTGAAGATGCTCAGAAAATGCCGGCTGAAATGTCAGAGGAGATGACCAAAGCAACGTTTGAAAGCGAGTTTCTGAACTACAAAGAAAAAGGCCATACCGTCGAATTGGTGGGCAAAGAAACCATCGAAGGCGCCGAAACCTGGCAGATCAAGTTGACGAAAAAGAATGGCGATGTCGAACATCACTTCTTTGATACCGAACACTTTGTACTCATTATGACTCGCACAATGATCAACAACGGCCCCATGAAAGGGCAGCATGCTGAAACGTTTCTCAGCGATTATCAGGAAGTGGATGGCATCGTGTTCCCTTTCTTTATCGAAGTCAAAATGGGAGGGCAAACGGCGCAGAAGATTACCATCAGTTCCGTTGAGCTGAACGGAAAATACGACGATGCGTTTTTTGCAATGCCGAAGAAGTAGTTTTTATCGGTAGACGGTTAACGGTGGACGGTAGACGGGCCGTCCACCGTCAACCGTCTACCGTCCACCGTCCACCGTCCACCAACTCAAATCAGAATTTATGTATAAAAAAACACCTTACTCCCTTATAGTCCTGTTTTTACTAAGCCTTACGGGGCTTCAGGCGCAGTCGGACAAACTATCCGGCCTTCTTGGCTCCTTACGCGCCCGCCATATTGGGCCGGCAGTGATGAGTGGCCGCATTTCATCGTTAGACGTGGTGAATGCCAAACCGGAAATCATTTACATAGGCGCTGCGGGTGGCGGCGTTTGGAAATCCATCAGCGGCAGCGCAGATTTTCGACCGGTATTTGACGACTATACCCAGTCAATCGGTAAAATTGCAATTGATCAAAACAACCCTGAAACCGTTTGGGTAGGTACCGGCGAACCCTGGGTGCGCAACAGCGTTTCTGTGGGCACGGGGATCTACAAAACCACCGACGGCGGTTCCAACTGGAAACACATGGGGTTGAAAGACTCCGAACGCATCAGCGATATCGTTATCCATCCCAAAGACCCGAATACGGTCTATGTCGCCGCTTTGGGCCACCTCTGGAACGCCAATGAAGAGCGCGGCATTTTCAAAACTACCGATGGCGGCGTTACCTGGAAAAAAATCCTTTATTTGGACGAACATACCGGCGGATCGGATTTGGAAATAGATCCGGAAAACCCGGACATCGTTTACGCAGCCATGTGGAGTTTTCGACGCCTGCCCTGGACGTTCGACTCCGGGTTTAATGGCAAAAGTGGGTTGTACAAATCTACCGACGGCGGCGCTACCTGGAATACAGCCCATAACGGGCTGCCGCAGGAAACGCTGGGCCGGTTGGCCGTGGCCGTTGCGCCTTCCAAAAGCAATGTTGTTTACCTGACCGTAGAGTGCAAAAGCAAAGACAAAAAAGGGCTGTACCTGTCGGAAGACAAAGGCGGATCGTGGAAAAAAGTCAGCAACGATTTTAACACCACCGTTCGCCCGTTCTATTTTTCCCGCATGGTGGTTGATCCCAAAAACGACAGCATCGTGATGAAGTGCGGACTCAATATGATCATCACGGAAGATCGGGGCGACCGTTTTCGCGCCATTGACGGCTCCGTTCACTCCGATATTCACGACGTCTGGATTGATCCAAATAACACCAAACACCTCATCATTGGCACCGACGGCGGGGCTTATGAATCGTTTGACCGCGGTAACTCCTTCAAAATGTGGATGAACCTGCCTTTGTCGCAATTTTATCACGTGAGTGTGGACGATGAAAAACCGTTCAATATTTACGGCGGCTTGCAGGACAACGGCTCCTGGTACGGCCCGTCGCGCAAAGCAGGGGGCATCGGCAATTCAGATTGGAAAAATTCCTTTGGCGGCGACGGATTCTATTCGTTCCGGCATCCGACCAAAAAAGAATTCATCTTCAGCGAATACCAGGGCGGCAATTTCGTCCGCTACAACAGCAAAACCGGGGTGGCCAAAGAAATCAAACCCTATCCCGCAGTTGGAGAAGCGGAATTCCGGTTCAACTGGAATACGCCCGTCCACCTCAGCTCTACCAATACCGACCGCATGTATTTCGCTTCGCAATACCTTTTTATGTCAAATGACATGGGGGATACCTGGAAGCGCATTTCACCGGATCTGACGACCAACAACCCGGAAAAACAAAAGCAAAAGCAATCCGGTGGTTTGACGATTGACAACTCTACCGCTGAAAATCACTGTACCATTTACGCCATTGCCGAATCGTATCAGGACGGCAATATCGTCTGGGCCGGTACCGACGACGGCAACCTTCAGGTGACGGCCAACGCGGGCGGTTCCTGGAGCAATGTAACGGGCAATCTTAGCGGCCTTCCGGCCAATACCTGGGTGAGTTTCATTGAGCCTGGGCGGTTCGACAAAAACACCGCTTTTGCAACTTTTGACGGGCACCGCACTGGCGATATGAAAACCTACGTTTACAAAACGACTGACCTCGGCAAGACCTGGAAAAACCTTGCAACGCCACAGATCGAAGGCTACGCCTACAGCATCCGCCAGGATCTGGTGAACCCCGAACTGTTGTTTCTGGGTACGGAGTTCGGCCTGTACATCTCTGTAGATGGCGGCACAAACTGGGCGCGGTTTGAAAACAACCTGCCAAAAGTAGGCGTCCATGACATGGTCATCCACCCGCGTGAGCCTTCCTTAGTGTTGGCCACCCATGGTCGTGGGGTCATCCTTTTAGACGACATCACGCCGCTGCGCCAATTGAGCACGGAAGTGATGAAAGCGCCGCTGCATTTTTTTGAACTGGCGCCCACCGTATTGCGCGATCCCGGCGCAGGAGGCAACTGGTTCGGCGGTTCTGGGAACTACGTGGCCGGAAACCCGCCGTCGTCCGCGCAGATTGCCTACTACATGTCGAAACGCCATACCTTCGGCAAAATGGAAATCGAAATCTGGAAAGACGGCAAATTGCTGAGCACCATTCCGGCAGGAAAATCAGCGGGCATCAACGTGGTGGAAATGCCTACTTCCATGGAAAAGCCCAAAGCGCCGCCTACCAACAACCGCATGGCTTTGTTTGGTTCGCTCTTCGGCCCGAACCTCGAAGCCGGCAAATATGACGTCAAAGTCATCAAAGGCAAAGACACGTACAACAGCAGTTTCACGCTGGTGACGGATCCGGAGTCGGTTTATTCGGACGCAGAACGCAAATTGCAGCGTGAAACCACCCTGGGCTTGTACAACATGTCGGAACAGTTGGCTTATATCTACCACGTTTTTGGCGACATTGAAAAGAAAGCCGGCGCGGTGGGCAGTACGAAAGGCAAATTGAAAAAAACGCTGGATCTGCTGATTCAAAAAGCCAAAACCGGGAAAGATACCTTAGTGGCCCTGGGCGGCGATTTTTATGTAGATGAAGATGAACGCCTTGGAGAGCGCATTTCCGACCTCTACCGGCAGGTGAGCAGCTATCCGGGGCAACCTTCCAATTCGCAATTGCAGCGCACGGCCATCCTGAAAGCAGAAATGACGGCTTTGCAGAAGCGGTTCGATGCATTCCTGGCCAAAGACCTGGCTGAAGCCAACAAAGCTTTGGCTGCCGCCAAAATGAGCCCGATCACGCACAAAACCTTCGAAGCATTTAAATCCACAGATTCCGGCGGAAGCAGCAAAGACGGCGGGCAGTTGTTCGTGGACGAAAATCTGATGTACAAGGGGTTGACCCGTTCGGGGATGGGGCAGTTGTGGTTTTTGAGTTGGTTGAATTTGTAGACTATGTCTGTCTTTATAGTCCGATAGCTACGATGAGGCAAGTGAGGGCGTCACTTAAAGTGTAATGTCGTCAACTTAGCGAACGATAACCACGAAGTGGTTGAAGGTGAATAGCCCCCGATGCAATCGGGGGTTGGTCGCATAAATGAATTGTAACGGGTAACCCCGAATGGGGTTGAATATTAATGCGTCACGCCCTAATATTCAACCCCATTCGGGGTTGGGCGTTACCTCACCACTTCCAATTTTCCCCCGATTGCATCGGGGGCTATTCAAATTTGACCCTTAACAGGGTCATTCACGTCACTAAGTTGACGACATTACACTTAAAGTGACACCCTCACTACCCATGCCACCCGTTTTTATGCCTTGCTATCGAACGCAAAAAGAGCACACATGGGGCTGGATGGACATTCGGGTATTGCATTCAATTCATTGATATGAAAGTTGTTATTGAAATTGACCATATTGGCGAACTAGAAGAAATCAACGAATGGCTTGCCCGACAGGAGATTGTGATCCAGCAAAGCAGAGCTGAAAAAATAAGTCCAGGGACACTTTTTAATAAATTGCGTCACTTTAAAATAGTATTGCCTGTGGATTACCAATTCAACCGCCACGAAGCCAATGAACGGTAAGGTTTTTATAAACAAACCGGCTATTCTAAACCCGTTCATAAGCTAAACCTCAAATTTTCCTATCTTTCCGCCCTATTTCCAACAAGATGATTCAAGTATTTGTTACTGGAGGCACTTTCGATAAAGAATACAATTACATCACGGGTGAATTGTACTTTAAGGATACCCATTTGTCTG
>JALHRK010000422.1 GCA_022841505.1 Saprospiraceae bacterium
GCGCGGGCAACATGATGGTGACGCTGACGGTAACCGACGTGAACGGCCTGACCAATTCCTGCACGTTCACGGTGACCAAAATGGACGAAACGCCGCCAACAGTGGTTTGCAAAAACGCGACCGTATTCCTGAATACAGCCGGTAATTACACGCTCTTAGCTGGAGATGTTTTTAACGCCACCGCCTCTTCCGACAACTGTTCCGGCACATTGACCGTGACGAATATTTCGCCGGCAACGGTCAGCTGCAACCAGGCCAACCAGACCATTCCGGTGACGGTAACGGTTCAGGATGCGGCCGGCAATTCGGCTACTTGTACGGCGCAGGTTACCGTTCAGGAAGGGCTGACCCTTCCCGGAGGCTGGAGCAGCAACGATGTGGGCAATGCCAATGGCAGCGGAGGCTATAAGCCATGTACTGGCGCCAACGGACAATTTACGGTATCCGCTACCGGCTTTTCCACTTCGTCGGCGGATGTGCTGCACCTTACGTCCCGCCAGCTTTGCGGCAATGGCGAAATCATTGCCCGTGTTGCTAACCTCAGCGGCGGCGGTTGGGCAGGCATTACCCTGCGCGAAACGCTGACGCCTGGTTCCAAAAAAGTAGCGCTCAAAACGCAGAACAACGGCAATATCCGCCGCGAGATTAGAAATGTGACCAACGGCGCAACAAACAACCTGAATTACTTTCGCCCGGCACATACTTGGCTGCGCCTGGTGCGCAACGGCAGCACCTTTACAGGCTACACGTCAATTGACGGCAGTGCCTGGTCGTTTGCCTTTTCGGCAACGATGAGCATGATGGGTTGCATCCATGTCGGGCTGTTTGCGGAAAGTATCAACTCTAATGTAACCACCACAGCCATTTTTGACAACGTTCAGGTTATTGGAGGGACGTCTTCGCTGATTGAGGCATCACAAACGCCTGCAACTCGTTTGATCTTTTCACCAGAAGTGTATCCCAACCCGACTAACGGGGAGGTAAACATTGACCTGAGCGCCAGCGCCAATCCAATAGGAACGGTGAAAGTTTTTGACGCTTACGGTAAATTGATCCTGCAAAACCAGTTAGACGGATCGCCGCTGTTCCGCCTGAATCTGGACGGCGACGATGGCGTTTATTTCCTCTCCATTGAAGTGGAAGGGGAAGTGCCGGTGACGAAACGCGTGGTGATTGCGCATTAAGAAAAGGGGGAAGGGGCAAGGGGCAAGAGGCAAAGGGCAAGAGGCAAGGGGCAAAGAGGGGCAATTTTTTCCGTACGGTCGGGATGTCAATTTGCAAGCTTGCCAATTTGCCTCTTGCCAATTTGCCTCTTTACACCCACTCAGGGGCGTACCGAAACCATCGGTGTGCCCCTTTGTTTTTGCGTGAAGGATGGAAGCGGTACCGAAGCGATAGCGCAGGTAAGAGCGGACAGCCTGACCCCTCTGCGTGGACAGACCTATAAGGTTTCAAAAAACCTTATAAGTCTCGCGCCTGGCGGGGGCACGCCCAACTTGTTAACCCTCAGTAAATGGTTGGGGAAACCAAGTTCCGGAAACATTCATCCTGACAAAAACAATTATCTTGCAACCGGTTTACCGATGCCTATTGATGAAAAAATCTTTTGTCATACTGCTGCTCTTCTTTTTTGCCTGCCGCCTTGACTCACAAACGACGGCATCGGCTACCCTGCTTTCTGTTAAAGACGGGCTGTCGCATGGGGTGGTATTCGATATTTTGCAGAGCAGAGACGGCTTCATCTGGATAGCTACTCAAGACGGGCTGAACCGCTACGACGGCGCCCGATTTGAGGTCTTCTCCCATGATCCTTTCAACCCATTCACTATTGGAAGTGGGGCCATACAAAATATATTTGAGGACAGTCGGGGATGGATATGGGTAGCGCTTCCGGAGAGCGTGGATGTACTCGACCCGGTCAGTGGTCGTTTTTTTCATATAAAACACGAAGGCCTTCCCGTATTCAGCAGATGGACCGGTTCGATGGCAGAGACCGCTGATGGTACTATATGGCTTTCGGACGAAGACCGGATTTGGAAAATCAGCGTGCAAAAAGACATGCTGGCTAAAGCGGTAAAACAGAACAGCGCTAACCTCGAACCGGCTTGCAAACCCATTTCTATGCCTGCTATAAGCGGATGGGGCGGGGCGTTAAAGGTTAGTCACCTGCTTTTTACAAGTAGACAAAAACTGTTGGTTGGCACGGAGCATGATGGTCTTTTCCGGCTTGACCCTTCCACCGAGCAGGTATTTCCCGAACTGCCAATCCCCAACTGTGAAATAGAAACCATATCAGAAAGCAAGTCAGGCGTAATTCTTGTAAAAGGAAACCGGTATGGCCCCCATATTTGGATTCGGATTGAGGGCGATAACGTTCAATACCGAAGAGACAGTTCACCGGATTACCCTTTTGGCAGCATTCGCATTGTTCACGTTGAGGAGGGGTATTTCTGGATGTTTCGCGGTCGAAGCTTCCAAAAATGGAAGATGTCTGTGTTCTTCAACAATGGCGAGCCGGAAATGGAAATAAGTGCTGATGGGCTGCTCCCGGGATATCCTGAAGACTACGCAGGCACCTGTTATACGACGGACAAAAGTGGGATAATTTGGGCAGAAACAAATGGATTTGGCATCGTCAAAATTAAAGAGGAAAAGCCCCGGTTCAAAACCTTGTTGAGTGAGGGAGAATCCCACGAATTGTTGTTGGAAGACCCGGAAGGAGGGCTTTACACATCAGGTTTGGGCGATAAAAAATTCCTTTCCAGGCACTTTGACCGCAGTGTGCCCAACACGCACATCCCACTATCACTTGGCATTAATAACTCAAAGGCTGTTGCTTTTGATCCAAAAGGCAATTTCTGGTGTCTTACCTATAAGGAAATCCTCCTCCGCGTGGATGCGGTTACGAAAACAGTAAAAAAAATTCCATTTGAAGGCAACTCAATGATTTGCAAGCGCAACGGTTTGCTGGTCAGCGTTGATGAAAAAGGGCTGCATGAATTCGACCCTGCCTCCGAAACAAGTCAGCATTTTCGTTTTGATCAACCTCAACAAAGCCGGGCCGGTGGCCTTCCCTTTTTGTATGAAGACAGCGAAGCTATCGTATGGGTTTTCGGTTATAAAGGCTTGATCAAATCCACCCGAAGCCAGTCTGGATACCGCTTCGAGTACTTCAGTACTAACCCGGAAGATCCTTCTTCCCTGTCATTTAATGTCGTGTTGAGTGTTGCGGATGACCCCATAGAACCCCGGCGTTACCTGTGGGTGGGCACCGATGGCGGCGGACTGAACCGCTTGGATAAGTCATCGGGCAAGTTTAAGCATTACACCCGAAAACAGGGACTTCCCGATGAGGTGGTGCGTGGGATATTGGCACAAAACTGGTTGGGGAAAAACCAGGCGCCGGGTTACATCTGGATGAGTACGGATCAGGGGTTGTGTCGCTTTGATGTTCGGGCTGAAACTGCTACAAACTTTACCGTTGAGGATGGTTTGCAGGACAACGAGTTCCTCACCGGGAGTTACCTTAAAACCAAAGACGGCAGTTTAATTTTTGGAGGGCCATTTGGCATCAATGTGTTTCACCCCGACAGTCTGTATTTTAATAAAATTCTGCCGAAAACCATTATCGCCGGCTTAAAGGTTAACAATCAAAAAATTGATATTGCAGGGAAATCATCCATTCGCCTTTCCCACGATCAAAACTTCCTCTCCTTCGATTTTGCTGCGCTCGAATTCACCAACTCTGCCCAAAACCAATACCGCTACCAATTAGTGGGCGCGGATCAAGACTGGATATACTTAGGCAAAGAGAGCAGCATCCAATTTGCCAACCTCGCTCCCGGAACCTATACGTTCAAAGTATTAGGCAGTAACAATGACGGGATCTGGAGCGAGCAGCCCGCCGAACTGCGTTTCACCATCCGCCCGCCGTGGTGGGCTTCCTGGTGGGCGTATTTGTTGTACTTAACGCTGGCTGCCGCCGGCATTTGGCAGTACTATCAATACCTGCTCCGCCAACGCTTTTCAGAACAGGAAAAGCTGCGCATGCAGGAACTTGACGACTTCAAAAGCCGGGTTTTTACCAACATCACGCATGAATTCCGAACGCCGCTGACGGTGATTTTGGGTATGACAGAACGGTTGACGGCTGAGGGTGGACGATTAACAGAGCGCGATGCAAAGAGCAACCTGGGATTGATCAAACGGAACGGCGAAAACCTGCTGCGGCTCATTAACCAAATCCTCGATATCGCTAAGTTGGAGTCGAACACCCTGAAAATAAACTACATACAGGGTGATGTTTTGGCCTTTCTCAAATACATTGCGGAAAGCCTGCACTCCTTAGCCAACGCGCAAAACCTGATGCTCCGGGTCGAAAGCGAACAGGCCGCCATTGTGATGGATTATGACCCGGAGCGCTTTTTACAAATCATCCAAAACTTGCTGTCCAATGCCATCAAGTTTACGCCTTCCGGGGGCAGGGTGGTGTTGCGGGCTGAACTGAAGGATCAATGGCTCCAGCTCTCGGTTGCGGATTCGGGCGCAGGCATTCCCCCGGAAGAACTGCCGTATTTGTTCGAGCGGTTTTTTCAAGCCAAAAACCAGGAATATGCCAAAGCAGGTGGTGCAGGAATCGGACTTTCCCTGACCCGCGAATTGGTCAAAGTCATGGGTGGGGAGATTTCCGTGGAAAGCACTATCGGGGTGGGCAGTACCTTTTTTTTGAAATTGCCGGTGACGAACAATAGTGTTCTGGAGGAAAAAACGACTCCGATTGCCGGGTTGACGGGCCGTCTTCCCGATAATCGAATGCCGAATAGCGAGGAAGTGACGCCTGGCTATTCCGCCGCAGCGCAAACGGTACTTTTGATAGAAGACAACCCCGATGTGGTAGAATACCTGAGCACTTGTTTAAAAGGTCAGTTCCACCTCGATTTTGCCTATAACGGAAAGGCCGGCATTGAAAAAGCACTGGAAAACGTGCCCGACCTGATTGTGAGCGACGTGATGATGCCTTTCAAAGACGGTTTCGAAGTGGTGGAAACGCTTAAAAACGACGAGCGCACGAGCCATATCCCCATCGTTTTGCTGACCGCCAAAGCCGACGTGGAAAGCCGCATCAAGGGCTTGCGGCGTGGCGCCGATGCTTATTTGTCCAAGCCATTTCACCAGGAAGAACTGCTGGCAACGCTGGAAAATTTACTGGAGCAGCGGAGGAAATTACAAGACAAGTTTCTTAGTCAGCAGTTTGCAGTTGGTAGTCAGCACGAGGCAACCGACACTCAACTGCCAACTATAGACCTGCCAACTGCCGACTTAACCATAGAGGATGCTTTTCTCCAAAAATTTCGCGCCGTCGTTGAG
>JALHRK010000423.1 GCA_022841505.1 Saprospiraceae bacterium
ACCGGAGCAGGGGCAAATGAGGTTGTTTTAATTTGAAGATTTTGTCGGTTGTCGGTTGTTCGTTGTCAGTTGTTCGTTGTTCGTTGTTCGTTGCTGTTCTGGCGCCCAACAGACAACGCTCAACACCCGGGTGGATGTGAGAACAGAACGAACAACGATCAACATACAACGATCAACGGATGCGAGAACAGAACGAACAACGATCAACAGACAACGCTCAACACCCGGGTGGATGTGAGAACAGAACGAACAACGATCAACAAACAACGATCAACACCCGGGTGGATGCGAGAACAGAACGAACAACGATCAACATACAACGATCAACTCTATTTCGACAAACGAACAACGATCAACAAACAACGATCAACGACCCCAATAACCAGTAACAAGTAACAAATAACCGATCACCGGAACATGGCAACACCATCACGCACACGAGTACCGACACCGCCTCAAAAAGTTTTAACGACTGCGGTGATCCCTATGTTTCAGCGCGACATCAGTTGGCTGGCATTCAACTATCGGGTGCTGCAGGAAGCCAAAGACCCCAGTGTGCCTTTGTTCGAACGCATCAAGTTTTTGGCGATCTATTCTTCCAATCTGGACGAATTTTTCCGGGTGCGCATGTCAAACCACCGCAACCTGCTGCGCGTAGGGAAAAAGACCAAAAAGGAATTGCATATTTCCCCAAAACAAACGGTACAGGCCATCCAAAACATTGTAAACCACCAGCAGGAAGAGTTCAGCCAGATTTTTGAGAAGCAGATCATTCCGGGGTTGCGCAAAAACGGCATTTACCTCGTCCGGCGTTTAGACCTGAATGCGGAGCAGCGGGATTTTGTCGAAAACTACTTCAAAGACCACATGTTGCCCTACGTGCAGCCTGTATTGCTGGTGAAAAACAAAATCCGCCCGTTCCTCAACAACGCGTCCCTTTACCTGACTGTGCTGTTGCAACCCAAAGAAGCGCCTTCGGCGCCACACGAATACGCGATCGTTAAAATTCCGTCCGACCACCTGCCGCGGTTTATCGAACTGCCTTCGCCGCCAGGTCGCCGGGATCTGATCCTGTTGGACGACATTGTTCGGCATAGCGTTTCCTGGATGTTCCCGGGGTACGAAATCCTCGACACCTTTTCCATTAAACTCAGCCGCGACGCGGCGTTGTACATAGACGACGAGTATTCCGGAGATTTGATTCAAAAAATAAAAACAAGCTTGGTCAAACGCCAGGTGGGGCCGGCTTCGCGCTTCGTTTACGACCGGGAAATGCCGCCCAGCCTGCTTGCTTTGCTCAAGGAGGTTTTTGATCTTGAAAAACACGATACCCTGCGCGAAGGGCGCTACCACAACAATTTCGATTTTTTCCGTTTTCCGGATTTTGGATTGACGCACCTGAAAAACCCGCCGATGCCTGCGTTGTCCTATATTCCATTGGAGCGGACGGCTGATTTTTTTGGTGAAATTGCGGGGGGAGATCACCTGCTTCATGTGCCCTATCAATCCTACGAATCGGTGGTGCGCTTTTTTGAGCAGGCGGCCCGCGACCCGATGGTGACGCACGTTAAAATTATTCAATACCGCGTTGCCCGAAAATCGCGCATCATGCAGGCACTCATGGACGCCGCCAAATCGGGGAAACAGGTCTCAGTTTTCATTGAAGTGAAAGCGCGTTTTGACGAAGAAGCCAACTTAGAATGGGGCGAACAATTGGAAAAAGCCGGCGTTTCGGTGCATTATAGCTTTCCAGGTGTTAAAGTGCACGCTAAAATCGCCCTTGTGCGGCGCCTTGAAGGTGGCGCCCCCAAGCTCTACTCCTATCTTTCCACCGGCAATTTTCACGAAGATACAGCCAAGGTTTACAGCGACTTCGGGTTATTCACCGCTGATGAGCGCATTGTTGGCGAAGTGACCCGGATTTTTTCCTATTTGGAAACTGTAAAACGGCCTGCGCACGCTTTTGAACACCTGCTTGTCGGGCAATTCAACCTGCGTCCGGCATTGGAAGCCCTGATTGATTTTGAAATTGCAGCGGCAACGGCTGGAAAAAAAGCGGAAATCATTCTGAAAATGAACAGCATTGAGGATATCCCGATGATGGAGCGACTCTACAAAGCCAGTCAGGCGGGCGTGTCCATCAAGCTCATCATCCGGGGCATCTGTTGTCTGGTTCCCGGATTGAAAGGCTGGAGCGAAAACATCGAGGCCACCAGCATTGTAGACCGGTACTTAGAGCACGCCAGGGTCTTCATTTTCCACCATGGCGGCGCCGAAAAAATTTACCTGTCGTCGGCAGACTGGATGGTGCGCAACCTCACCTACCGGGTGGAGACGGCTTTCCCGATTTACGACGAGCGTTTGCGCAAGCAACTCAAAGACCTGATTGCTATTCAATTGAACGACAACGTCAAATCCAGGGTAATTGACCTCGACCAATCAAACGCTTACCGCAAAGACGACTCCGACTTAGCCATTCGCTCGCAGTTGGAAACTTATTATTATTTGAAAAGGAAAGCGGATGAAATTTGAACAATTTGAAAATTAGTCAATTTGAAGATTTGAAGATTGAGGGTGTCCATGCGCTTGTTGCTTTTACTCAACATCAATATGAAGATTTGAAAATATGAAGATTTGAAAATTTGAAGATTTGAAAATTGGGGCGATCCATGCACTTGTTTCTTTTACTCAACTTCAATAAGAAGATTTGAAGATGTGAAGATGTGAGAACAGAACGAACAACGAACAACAGACAACGAACAACAACTTCTGACCGATAACCAGTAACTGTTAACTGCCAACTATTTCATCCCTTCCAAATGTTTGCGTTAAAAACCGTTAAGTCCACGGTTAAACTTTCTTAATATTGGTTCATCTGATGTTTGGAACCGCTAATTTCGGTTTCAAAACAAACAAACATGAAAGTTTACCGCTTCTTCTTTTTTCTGGTGTTATCGGGCAGCCTGTTTACGTCCTGTTCACCTACGCTCAGCCCGTTCACGCAACGCCTGTACGACGATTACCGCTGGAGCGATGACGAGCTCAAACGCATCCAGTTTTACGTTTCTGACGACATCATCATGCGCCGCGAACTGGGCAATGGCTCTACTGAAATCATCTCCGGCAAAGTGCGGGTGGTCAATGGCCGCGAGGTCGAAGAAATCGTAATTCGCAGAGGCACTCCGGGCGTATTAATGTTCAAACCCAAAGAAAATCGCTTTGCCGTCAGCTTTGAAGATGGCGGGGAAGAACGCTACCTGGTATTCGGCCCTAACCCTAAAGCCTCTGACCGCTATGTACTCTTAGCTTCGGAATGGCGCAAACGCGGCGGTACCGTCACTTATGATGGCAGAAAATTTGATGTGGCTGCGGACGATGCTTTTGCCACGCTGATGGTGGATTTGAAGAAATTCAATAAGCTTTCGGTGGAGTCGCGCACTGCCGGTGGCCGAAAAATAAATTAATTCGTTGTCGGTTGTTCGTTGTTCGTTCTGTTCTCGCATCCACCCGGGTGTTGAGCGTTGTCTGTTGGGCGTCAGAACAGCAACGAACAACGATCAACTGACAACGCTCAACCGGCAACATCTTCAAATTTTCAAATTAACTAATTTTCAAATCAACTCCCCTTCTACCCTCCACCTTGCTTGCCCGGAGCACGCGGCTTCGGCGGTTTCGGCTGGGTTCCCGAAGCAGGGTAATCACCCTCAGCGCCAGGCCGGGCAGATGCTGCCGGGGCAATCGGAACGACGATAAATTTCCGGCGCTCCCGCGCTTCGAACAACGCGTCTACGCTATTGATCCGCAGTTCCTTTTCCCACCGGAATCCGGGTATTTTCATTTCTTCGTGGTTGGCCTGGTTCATCGGGGTAGCTTTTGCCTGTGGCTGGGTAAAAAACTTGATCTGATCTACCTTGTTGTTGCCGAACAACAGCGCCATTTCGCTGCACACTGTTTTGTTCACGCCCACATAGCCACCCAACTCGTCGCGGGCATAATACACCGATTCGGCATTGCCCTGTACGTCCATGCGGCGCAGTTCGTCATCCCGGAACGTTGCGGTGGCGAAGCGACCTTTGATCTGGTTAAAAAACAGCTCGTCGGGCGAATTAATGATGAAGGCGTTGTCGCGCAGGAAAATGCGGTCGAGTTTTTGATTTTTTAGCTGAATGTGAATGGTATCTGCCACAAACTGAGACGTATCCGACCATATAATCGGGGCACGGAACAACCGGAAAATGGAATCCACACTGCTGTACGACAGCGAATCGCAGATGGCCTGGAGGTTGCTTTTGAAAATGCGCACATCTTTGTAAGCCAGGAGGAGCCGGGAACTGTCGCCTTTCAGGCTGTCGGCGCGCAGTGAAAGCAGGGTGTCTGCGGTCATGTACAGGGAATCGTCTTCAATGCGGGAGATGAGCAGCGCCCGGTTGCCTTTGCCGCCGCTGGCCTTGAGGTAGCCGGTTTCGCGGTTGTAATTGGCTAAAGCGCAAACGATGGTGGTTTGGGCAGAAGTGTCCTGCCAAATGACATTGCCCGAAGCCGTCCCGAAACCTTCCTTGTCGTCGTAATTCACATCGTCGGCTTCGAGAATACTGGGCGGGTCGCTGATGCGGGATCGCCCTTTGGTTCGGTATATTTTGTTTCTGGCGTCGTAAAAAATTTCCTCCGCAGCAATGTTTTGCAAAGAATCCTGAAAGTTCGCTTTGCCTTGCAGGAGAACCTGGTCGCTCAATTCATTGTAGCGAATTTTATCCGCAGCAGCCTTTCGTTGATCGTCTTCAAACAATGCCTCGCCGTCGAGTACGTACTCCTTCTTTTTTCCGTCATAAAGAATCCGGCTGGCGCTGGCTTTCTGGTCATTGCGCTGGTATTGGGCATTCTCCCGGAATTCGGCAAGGTTTCTTTCCGTATCATAAAAACCAGCTTCACAATAGATGCGGCTACTGTCGTTGCTGATGAGCGTGGGGCCGAGGAAAACCACCATTTTGGTTTCTGTATTGAATTTCAAGGTGTCGGATCGCAGGCTGAACCGGGGGTCTACAACAGTGACGCTGTCCCTGAAGTAGATTTCTTTCGTTTCCGTAAAATAAGATCCGCCTTTGCTGGTGAGCTGGGTGCTCCCGTTGGTCATCACCGCCCCGGCGTTGTAGGTTGCCACTTTGGTTGCCAGGTTATAGGTCAGGCGATCGGTGAACAGCTTTTGGGTTCCATTCACCAGGATGACTTCGCCAAACAACTCCGCGATGCGCGCAGCACCATCGTAATAAGCCGAATCGGCAAAAACGCTGATCGTATCGTTCTGCTGGATGATCACATTGCCTTTTGCAAAGACGCGGATTTCCT
>JALHRK010000424.1 GCA_022841505.1 Saprospiraceae bacterium
AATTGCTGTTGTACAACGAACTCAATCTTACCGAAATCTCTTACCTGCTGCATTACAGCAGCGTAGCCCATTTATCCAACCAGTTCAAAAAAGTCACTGGGTTAACGGCTACTTTTTTCAAAAAAATTAGGCAAAAAAAGCGCACTACATTAGACAATGTGTGAATAATATAACTTTTTCTGAAAGTTGTGTAACACATTTGCTCCTAAAGCGACTCACCTTTGTGTTGATGTGAAAATTAATTCACATGCTAAATTTGCTTAAAATGAAAAAACTAACAACGTACGCCATGGCTGCATTTTTAATGCTGTCAATCATGCCCATACAGTTGAGCGCATTGCCGGGAACTCCTCCTGCAACGACCACCACGACGATACCGGTTGAGTCGGCACAAGTGCAGGTGCTCACCGCCAGATTGAACGAAATCAAGGAGTTAGATCGCTCAACAATGAGCTCTGCAGAAAAAAAGGCCCTCAGGAAAGAAGTGCGCTCGATCAAAAAAGAACTTAAAGAACAAGCATCCGGCGGCGTTTATCTTTCTGTTGGCGCCATCCTGATTATTATTCTGTTGTTGGTTCTTTTACTCTAAGAATTGTATCCATCAAGGAATTTGTTAACCTTCTAAATTAACCATCATGGGTAATTTACTCTATATTATTGCAGTCATCCTGATTATTGGTTGGCTCGTTGGATTTGTAGGATACAATGCCGGTGGCCTGATCCATATTTTGCTTGTGATTGCAGTGATTGTGGTCCTGCTGAGGGTCATCCAGGGAAGAAGGCCAATTTAGTGTCTGGTTTTATAGTCCGATAGCTGCATCAGAAAACTGATTTCATACAAACATCCATTTATTTAGCGTCTTACTGTACCTGCTGAAATGCAGGTACAGTTCAGGCGCAGCAATCTCAAAAACTCAACCCCGTAAATTATTTACGGTACATCCCATGACTACTCCATTAACATGCACAAGGCCTGTTTCACTTGAAACGGGCCTTTGTGTTTTGTATTTGTATTTAGCGCTTTTACGGAAATTCATCAACGGGCCATGGGTGACTTATTCGCTAAAAATATAAAAATTATGTAATCTTTTTATCAAATTGTATAAGTTTGAAAGCCTAGAATAAAAGTAATTTTACTGTTGCGAAATCATCGCGCACATCCACCACCATAAAAATATTTACAATGAAACCCAATATTGGTATTTCTGACAAAAACCTGAAAAACGGCGCAGCGCTTTTGTCAAGTGTCCTTGCAGACGAAATGACTTTGTACATCAAAACCAGAAAGGCCCACTGGAATGTAGCTGGTGAAAGTTTTATGGAACTCCATAAACTTTACGAGCTTCAATACAAAGAATTAGAAGCATCTATTGATGAAATTGCCGAGCGTATCGGAAAATTAGGGCAGAAAACAATCGGAACGATGGAAGAATTCCTGAAATTATCTTCCATTAAAGAGTACCCGGGGAAATATGAATCTTCAAAAAATACGCTTGCGGAGTTGCTTGAAGACCATGAAACGGTGATTGTTCAATTGCGCAAAGACATTGACGACTGCGTTGATAAAAACAAAGATTCCGGTACTGCCGATTTTTTGACTGGACTAATGGAGCAACACGAAACAACAGCGTGGGTGCTTAGAAGATATTTGAACTAAGCACTAAACCTACTTCAGTCACATTTAATTAAACCAACAAGTGTGAATAATGCAAGTATTTTAAAGAATTGTGTAACTTTTTGAAATAGTTAAAGACTTAGTTTTATCCCAGCTATTTAAGAATTCACGCTAAATAAATTTACATGAAACATTTTTGCTACATATTATTAGCAGTTACACTGTTTTTAATACCCAAAACGACTTACACCCAAGCTCCCAATTTGGGTTCAGCTACCAGTTTCGCCGCATTTACCGCGGCAGGAGCTTTTAACAGCCTTGGGACAACCATGATTACAGGCGATATCGGTACGGAAGTCGGCGCATTTTCCGGATTTCCTCCAGGAATCGTAATTGGAGCCATCCATATAGCAGATGCAGTGACCGAGCAAGCAGCGATGGACGTAATGGATGCTTACGCCTCATTGGCCGGTCTTACCTGCGGTGCAGTGGTCGGGGTGACCCTGGGAAACGGGCAAACACTGACCCCAAACATTTATTGTACGGGAGGTGCAGCTACCCTGAACGGAAATTTAATTTTGGACGGGGAAGGCGATCCTGACGCCTTATTTATTTTCCAGATAGACGGCGCATTTGCGACAAGCACCTTTGCAAGCATTACCCTGATCGGCGGCGCCTCCTTATGCAATGTGTATTGGCAAATCAATGGAGAATTCGATTTAGGTGATTTTTCGGTTTTCCAGGGTACCGTTTTAGCGGAAGGCGCCATCAATTTATTGGAAGGCTCTTCGCTCACAGGCAGGATTCTTTCCACTGCGGGCGCAATTTCCCTGTTCAGCAATACCATTACAATTGGATTACCGGCTGTTGCGGCAGTCATTACCGCAAGCAGTGCAACGTCTTTTTGCATTGGTGGCAGTGTAACCCTTTCAGGCAATATTGATGGTGTCTGGAACACTGGAGAAACGACGCCATCCATTGTTGTGACCACCAGTGGTGAATATTTTGTAACCAATACCACAGAATGCGGCGTTGCCGAATCAAACCACATTATTGTTACCGTTAACCCACTGCCCATTTGCTCCATCACGGGCGATTTAATCATTTGCCAGGGTGAGACAACCGACCTTTGCGCGCCGCCCGGTCATACCTACTTGTGGAGTACCGGCGAATTGACAGCCTGCATTACCGTGAGCACATCCGGAAATTATATCGTTACAATTATTGACATCAATGGATGCAGCAGCACCTGCAATGTAACCGTTGTCGCTAACCCGCTACCAGTTTGTGCCATTACCGGCGATTTAGTGATTTGTGAAGGAGAATCTACCGAGCTTTGTGCACCGCCCGGTTTTGTCTATTTGTGGAGTACAGGCGAAATTACCACCTGCATTACGGTTAGTCTGCCAGGCATCTATTCGGCTACGCTGATAGATTTGAACGGATGCTCCAGCACTTGCAATGTGGAAGTGACGGTCAATTTGCTTCCGGTTTGCGCCATCACCGGCAATCTGTCTATCTGCGGAGCGGGCGGATCAACCGAACTTTGTGCGCCACCCGGCGCAGCCGCTTATCTGTGGAGTACGGGAGATCTTACCGCTTGTATTTCGGTCAGTGTCGCCGGAATTTATTCCGTAATTATTATTGATGCGAATGGTTGCAGCAGCACTTGCGAGGTAATTGTTACGGTTGATCTACCTCCAGTTTGTTCCATAACCGGTAATTTATTGCTCTGCAACGCAGGGCAAACAACCGACCTTTGTGCGCCTCCGGGATATGTCTATTTGTGGAGCACCGGTGAGATTACCGCTTGTATCAACGTCGGTTTAGCCGGAATCTATTCCGTTACGCTGATAGATTTGAACGGATGCACCAGCACGTGCAGCGTGGAGGTTGTCCTCAATCCATTGCCAGTTTGCACCATCACCGGAGATTTAGTGCTCTGTGAGGGGGAATCAACCGAACTTTGTGTGCCGCCAGGCGCAGCCAGTTATTTGTGGAGCAACGGCGAGACGACCAATTGCATCACTGCAACTTTACCAGGAAGCTATTTCGTGGTCATCACACAAGCAAACGGATGCACCAGCACCTGCAGCGCGACGGTCGTCGTCAACCTGCCGCCGGTTTGTTCTATCGTGGGCGATTTATCTCTTTGTGTTGGTTCAACAACCGAACTTTGCGGGCCAATTGGTTTTGCCAGTTATTTGTGGAGCAACGGAGCTATTTCGAATTGCATCACCGTCAGCACGCCAGGAATTTATGTCCTTACCGTGGTGGATTTGCTTGGATGCAGCAGCACTTGCAGCGTGGAGGTCATCGTCAACGCGGCGCCGGTTTGTACCATCACAGGCGGTTTATTGCTCTGCAACGCTAACCAAACAACCCAACTTTGCGCACCGCCGGGTTTTGTTACCTATTTTTGGAACACCGGGGCGATCACCAATTGTATTGATGTGAGTCTGCCCGGAATTTATACAGTGACCGTGACGGATATTAACGGTTGCAGCAGCACATGCAACGTCACCGTGATACTCGACCCGCTGCCCGTTTGCACCATCACCGGCGATTTATCTATTTGCGAAGGTGCAACCACCCAACTTTGCGTACCGACCGGCGCAACCAGTTATTTGTGGAATACCGGCGCTACGACCAATTGTATTACCGTAAGCCTGCCCGGTTTCTATTCAGTGATCGTCTCAGAGGCGAATGGTTGCACCAGCACATGTTCTGCAGAAGTGATCGTCAATCCCTTACCCGCTTGCACCATTACCGGCAATTTATCCATCTGCGAAGGCGCAGCCACCGAACTTTGTGTGCCCACAGGCGCGGCCAGTTATTTGTGGAGTACCGGCGCTACGACCAATTGCATTACCGTAACTTTGCCCGGCGTTTATTCTGTTGTCGTTACGCAAGCAAACGGATGCAGCAGCACCTGCAACGTGACGGTCGTCGTCAACCCATCGCCGGCATGCACCATCACCGGTAATTTATTGCTTTGCGAAAGCTTGTCTACTGAACTTTGCGTGCCTGCGGGCGCCGCCAGCTATTTGTGGAGCAACGGAGCTACCACGAATTGCATCACCGTAACTTTGCCCGGCGTTTATTCTGTTGTCGTTACCCAGGCAAACGGATGCTCCAGCACCTGTAGCGTGATCGTCACAGTTGACAACACGCCGCCGGTCATCACTTGTCCGGCAGACCTGACCATCGAATGTGACGATAGTCCCCTGCCCTTGAACACAGGTACAGCAACTGCAACGGACAATTGCAGCCTTGCCCCGACGATTACTTTCAGCGACGTTACCACAACAGGAATTTGCCCTGTAATCAATACGATTGTGCGCACCTGGGTTGCAACGGATGCTTTTGGGAACAGCAGCACCTGCATTCAGACCATTACGGTTGGCGACAACACACCACCCGTCATCACCTGCCCGGAAAACATAACGGTGCAGTGTGCCATTCAGATACCTGCAGTCAACTTTGGTTTTGTGACTGCATCTGATAA
Organism: Saprospiraceae bacterium; assembly: GCA_022841505.1. Classification (GTDB taxonomy): domain Bacteria; phylum Bacteroidota; class Bacteroidia; order Chitinophagales; family Saprospiraceae; genus JABWAJ01. The sequence goes on from JALHRK010000424.1 coordinate 5,124, forward strand.
TTGCGGCGGCGTTGTAGCCGTGGCCCACGTTGGAGATGTCATTTCCAACCAAACTTGTGAAAATAACTTTACCCTGACCAGGACTTACCAGGCTACCGACGATTGTGGCAATACAGCTACCTGCGTTCAGGTTATTACGGTACTCGACAATACGCCGCCTGAACTCACGTTCCCTGACGGTTTTCCGATTGGCGACACCCTCAAAGTTCAGT
>JALHRK010000425.1 GCA_022841505.1 Saprospiraceae bacterium
AACCGGAGAAGTGACCCGGGAACAAGCTCTGGAAGCGTTGAAATTGCCCCCGGCGGATCCTAAATTAATGGAAGACGATAAAGCATACGTCATCAAAAAACTGAGCATCACGCCGGAAACTTTTGATGCCATCATGGCTGCACCGATCAAAACAATTTTGGATTACCCCAACCACCACGCACTGGAAATGAAATTCCGGAGGCTGCTGTTGAAGTTGCGGGGCATGAAAATATTACCCAATTGAAAGTCCTCACCATCATCGGCGCGCGCCCCCAATTCGTCAAAGCCGCTGCGGTGTCGCGGGTATTGCGGGCGCAGGCGGGCATTGAAGAAAAAATCATCCACACCGGGCAGCATTTCGATGCCAACATGTCGGAGGTGTTTTTTGAAGAAATGGACATTCCCAAGCCAGATTTTCAGTTAGACATCCACAGCCTGACCCACGGCGCCATGACCGGGCGCATGCTGGAACAAATCGAAAACATTTTGAGGGCCGAACAACCCGATGCCGTGATGGTGTACGGGGATACCAACTCCACGCTGGCTGGTGCCTTGGCAGCAAAAAAGTTAGGCATCCGGGTGGCGCATGTGGAAGCGGGTTTGCGCAGTTTCAACATGGCCATGCCGGAGGAAATCAACCGGATTTTGACCGACCGGATCAGCGATGTGTTGTTTTGCCCGACGGATACTGCGGTGGAGAACCTCGAGCGCGAAGGATTCTGCCACTTCAACTGCGAAATCATCCAGAATGGCGATGTGATGCAGGACGCTGCTTTGTTTTACGCACAGCAAGCCGCTGAAAAATCAACCATCCTTCGCGACGCCAATTTGGAAGGGCGGGATTTTTTGCTGTGTACGTTTCATCGGCAGGAAAACACCGATACGCCGGCCAATCTCAAAGGGATTGTACAGGCGCTGAATGCACTGAACCGGGAAACGCCGGTGGTGGTGCCGTTGCACCCACGCACCAGGAAAATTCTGGAGCAGCAACACTTGAAATTAGAAGCGCTGGTGTTGCCGCCGGTTGGGTATTTTGACATGATCCGGTTGTTGCAATCGGCGCGGTTGGTGCTGACCGACAGCGGCGGTTTACAGAAAGAAGCTTATTTTTTCAATAAATTCTGCATTACCCTCCGCGAAGAAACGGAGTGGTCGGAACTCGTGCGCCACGGCTACAACCAGTTGGCGGGGGCCGATACGGCGCGCATTTTGGCGGCGGTTTCGGGCTACTCGAATCGAATTTTTAATAAACAGGAGGATTTTTACGGGGGAGGCAACGCAGCCCGGCGGATTGCGTCCTGGTTTTCAACCCTGGTATGAACATTCTCATCCTCACCCAATATTTTCCGCCGGAAACCGGCGCGCCACAAAATCGCCTGTACGACCTGGCGCTTAAACTTCACGAAAAAGGCGCGGTGGTGCGCATCCTGACGGCGTTTCCCAATTATCCAAAATACGAAGTTTTTCCCGGCTATACCGGAAAATGGTACGCGTGCGAAACGATGGGACCTTTGGAAGTTCACCGGTCGTGGATTTATGTTTCGAAAAATAAATCCATTGTTTTCCGACTCCTGAATTATTTTTCTTTTACATTTTCAGCATTTTTAGCCGGATGGTGGAAAGTTGGAAAAACGGATTTAATTATTTGCGAGTCACCGCCTTTATTTTTGGGATTTACTGGGGTTTTACTGAAATGGATTAAAGGCGCCCGTCTGGTTTTTAACGTCTCCGATTTATGGCCCGAAAGTGCGGTAAAATTGGGCATCATTAAAAACCGGGCCATGATTCGGATGAGTGAAGCGCTGGAATCCTGGATCTATCGCCACTCGGATAAAATATCGGGTCAAACCCAGGGCATTGTAAGCGATATCCAATCCAAATTTCCCGACAAACCCATTTTTTGGTTAAAAAACGGCGTGGATACGGCGGAGTTGCAATCCCGGTTAACGGGTTACGATTGGCGGGCTGCGCAGGGTTTTCAGAAAGAAGATTTATTGTTTTATTTCGGCGGGTTGATCGGCTACGCGCAAGGGTTGGATTGTATCCTTTATGCGGCGGCTAAGCTGAAAAATATTCCCGGATTAAAGTTTGTGATTGTCGGCGACGGACCGGATAAAGACCGGCTGGTGCAATTAAAATCCGATCTGGGCGCCGACAACGTCTGGTTTTTTGGCGGCGTTTCCAAGCGCGAAATTGCAGACGTCATTCAGGCAATGGACGTGGGGATTATTCCCCTGAAAAAAATAGATTTGTTTTTGGGCGCCATTCCTTCCAAAATATTTGAAATCCTCTGTCTGAAAAAGCCGCTGTTACTGGGCATTGAAGGCGAAGCAAAAGATATTTTTATCCGCGATGGCAAAGCCGGCTTAGCCTTTGAGCCAGAAAACGCCGAAGCCCTCGAAACCCAAATCCGGTATTTATTGGCCAATCGCAACTTGATTACGGAACTGGGCGAAAACGGCAGCGCTTTTGTGGAACAACATTTTAACCGCGCGGTGATTGCTGCGGATTTTTGGAGGTTTGTGGGGGAAGTGGCAGAGCCACATAAATAGTAGACACGAGGCGGAGCCTCGCGCCAGCGGAGGCTTCGATTTTTTGGGGTTTGTGGGGCAGCACTTCATTGGCAGCAGCTAACTTGTCGCATGGGAGTCGCCATACCTTCATTAGAACGTGCAAACTTGTCGCATGGGAGTCGCCATACAGCGCCCCGATGGGCGGATCGGCTCGCGGTGGGCTGGGTTGCGGGAGTGGGCGCCTATTTTTGCCTGCCAGATCCCTTTTTTCAGGTTGATTAAAGACCAACAGGCCGATCCAACCATATCTTAAGCCTGAAAACCAGGCAAAAATCAGCGGCGAGCCGAGGAGCCAACCTAAAGCCAGACAAAGGCTCTGCCCGTCAGTTTTCCAATTCTCAGGCCTGAAAACCAGGGCGCATTATGGCGACAAGCCTTTTTGTTACTTTTTGGGCACAAAAAGTAAAAAGAAATCAGACCTAATGACCAATCGGCTAAATCCCAGCAGAACGCCAGGCAGATGCGCAGTCTCAGTAGTATTACCTTTTCGGATTTTAAATGACAGCAATTGCGTGTTTTAAACCTGAAAGGATGAAATCATGCCACCCCTTCGGGGTTTTGACCGAACATTTCATGCCTTTTTTCTATAATTATGCTACCCCTTCGGGGTTTTTATTTTATGGGACAGGATAATGGCAGCCTTCATGGAATGTGCGAACTTGTTGCATAGGGGGCGCCATACCTTCATAGGAACCAGCAAACTTGTCGTATGGGAGTCGCCATACAGCGCCCCGATTGGCGGATCGGCTCGCGGTGGGCTGGGTTGCGGGCTAGGGCGCCTATTTTTGCCTGTCAGAATTGTCATCCCCGTAGGGGACCTGAGCAGGTTGATTAAAGACCAACAGGCCGATCCAACCATATCTTAAGCCTGAAAACCAGGCAAAAATCAGCGGCGAGCCGAGGAGCCAACCTAAAGCCAGACAAAAGATCCAACCGTCAGTTATCCCGACTTTCAAACCTGAAAACCAGGGCGCATTATGGCGACAAGCCTTTTTGAGATTCCCTTCGGGAAAGACAGTTTTGGGCACAAAAAGTAAAAAGAAATTAAGCGCTTCATTTGATAGTACTCCCGACAGGTGTGCCTGTTCTGACCATCCACTTGTTGGTTTGTCACTCCCGGCAGGTTTGTCATTCTCGAAAAGAACCTCAACAGTAGAACGGCTTTTGATAGGACCCCGCACATCTATTCGAGTAGAATCTTTGTAGGATTCCCCTTCCCCCAAGCATCTGAAAAGCCTGTAAAGCTGGCGCGCTGTTGCAGACTCCCTGCCGGGAGTGACAAATATGATACGTTATGCTGACCCCTGAAATCCTCAACGCCTCAGATAATCAACTCCATTTAGCACGCCATTGTTTGCGGGCCGAAAGCTCTGAGCTCATTTTTCGGGCATCATTTACAGTTGTCTGCTTTGGCAAAAGTGGAAGCGGGGTTTGTGAAGGCGTTGCGAAGGTAAGTTTCCCTTGAGCAGTGTTCCGGGGTACAAGAAAAACACGACTACAGAAACATGCTAAAAACCTCCACGGCCAACGACCTTCCCGCCATTGCCCGCTGCCACCGCGCAGCATTTCCCCGTTCTTTGGCAACGGCATTGGGTCAGCGCTATACGGCGCACATGCTCTCCTGGTACCTTTCTTCCGAAAAGACCTTCATTTTCCACATCGAAACCGAAACAGGTCGTTGTGCCGGCTACTGCGGCGGCCTTGTCAACGACGGCACGCTGGGTACCGGCTCGGCGAGCGGCATGGCCCAGCATAGCTTCAAAGCAGCCGTATGGGCTTTTTTGACCCATCCCTGGGTGTTTTTTCATCCCGAAGTCCGCGCAAAATGGCCCGTGCTGTGGCGCAACCTCCTGATGAAGCTGGGACTGCGCTCCCGCGTACACGCAACCCCGGAACAACGGGCGGCCAAGGCTCTGGATCCGCAGGTGGGGCTCGTCGTCATCGGCGTAGATCCTGCTTTCCAGGGTAAAGGCTACGGTTCTCAATTGCTCCGGGAATTTGAACGGCGCGCCGTTGAAGGGTATGGCATCCACAAGTTACAACTCAGTGTCCTCGCCAACAATGCGCAGGCAATCCGGGCGTATGAACGGAATGGGTGGGTGAGGGGAGAGGTGAGCGGGGGGAGTTTGGGGATGATTAAAGAGGTTTTAAAATAAATTGTATTTAACTTTTATGTTTAAAAACTTTTTGTTATCATTGCCGGGAATAAATCCAATCCCGCATGAAAAAACCCCGGCATCCGCACGATTATTTTTTTCGACAGACTTTCGGTTTACCCGAAGTTGCGTTGGATTATCTGCGCAATTTTTTACCAGCAGAACTGGCGGGGAAGCTTAATTTTGAGGCTATTGAGCGGGTGGAAGGCTCGTTTGTCAGCCGCAAGCTTCGTACGCATATTTCGGACATCATATACCGTTGTCCGCTGAAAGAAAAGGGATCTGCCTACCTCACTTTTTTATTCGAGCACAAGAGTACACCACAGACCTATCCGCACTTACAGTTGCTGCGGTACATGCTCGAAACGTGGGAACGAGCGGTTCAAGAGCAAAAGCCATTACCGCTGATTGTACCGATTATTGTCTATCACGGTAAAACGCGGTGGGAACTCAAGCATTTCAGTGATAGTTTTGAGGATTGGGACGAATCGCTGCGGCCCTACTTGCCTGCATTTGACTATTTGTTGACGGATTTGTCGAGATTGACTGACGATGCAATCCTCCAGTTAGATGCTCAATTCCTGATTAAAGATCGGAAGAGC
>JALHRK010000426.1 GCA_022841505.1 Saprospiraceae bacterium
CCGACACAGACATCACCAACTACGTCGTTTCCGACCAATACACCAACCGCGAAACCGGCGTCACTTACACCTATTTGCACCAGCAAGTAAGCGGCCTACGGGTTTTCAACGCAGTGAGCTCCCTGGCCCTCCGCGATGGGAAAGTGGTGCATTTTGCCAACCGCTTCCACGCCGACGCTGCGGGGAAAGTGAACGCTACGCAGCCGGTACTGAGCGAGCAACAAGCCATTGAAGCTGCAGCCGCGCACCTCGGACTGCCCCTAAAGGAAACGCCCCGACTACTGAGCACGGAAACCGGGCGCCGGCGTTCGGCTTTTTCGAGGAGCGGCATTGCGCGAGAAGACCTGACCGTCGAACTGCTGTACCTCGTGCAGGAAAATACCCTGCGCCTGGCCTGGAACGTCAGCCTCGCGCCCGCGGGCAGCGCAGACTGGTGGAACATCCGCATTGACGCGCTCACGGGGGCATATCTGGAAAAAAACAACTGGACCACCCATTGCGATTTTGGCCCGGGACACCAGCACGGTAAGGCTTGCGGGCATGCTGCGCATGGTTCCGTTACCGCGCCCATTGGCGAAGAAAAACTCAATATTGGCAACTACAATGTGTATGCGTTGCCGCTCGAAGCGCCGCTGTTTGGCGACCGCAGCCTGCTGACCGACCCGCATTCGACGGTCGCCTCGCCTTATGGCTGGCACGACGTCAACGGGGAGGCCGGCGCGGAATACACCATCACCCGAGGGAACAACGTGTATGTCTACGAAGACCGCGCAGATGAAGATGCGCCAGGGTATTCGCCCGATGGCGGGCCGGAGCTGAATTTTGACTTTCCAATTGACCTGGGCCTTGCGCCGGAAGCGAACCAGGACGCCATTCTGACGAACCTGTTCTACATGAACAACATGCTGCACGATATCCTCTATGTGCATGGTTTTGACGAGCGCGCTGGCAATTTTCAGGCCACCAACTACAACAATGAAGGCATTGGCGGCGACTATGTGGAGGCGGAAGGCCAGGACGGCGGCGGCACCAACAACGCCAATTTCAGTACGCCGGAAGACGGATTAAGTGGCCGGATGCAAATGTATTTGTGGCCCGCCGATGTGCCTGCCCTGATGCAGGTGCTTTCGCCGGATGTGATTGCCGGGGATTATTTTGCCGTTGAGGCTGGTTTTGGCCCCGGCTTGTCGAGTCCGGTAACCGGCCTGGCGTTGCTCGTTGAAGATGAGACAAGTCCGGTAACAGATGCCTGCAATCCGATCATCAACAACATAAGTGAAATTGCCGGAAAAATTATGGTCATTGACCGGGGGAATTGCCCGTTCATCGCCAAAGTAAACGCGGTGGAACAATACGGCGCCATTGCGGTGATTGTGGTTAACAATACTGGCGGGGATCCCATCTCGATGGGCGGAACCGGAACCACCGATATTCCTTCGGTCATGATTTCGCAGGAAGACGGCGAATTGCTCAAAGCGCAATTGCTGGCAGGCGAGGCTGTGGAAGTTACCCTTACTGCCGGTGGCGGCGCCTCGGGGTCGGACCGCGACGGCTCGCTCGACAACGGGATTATTGCCCACGAGTACGGCCACGGTCTTTCTACGCGGTTAACGGGCGGTCCTTCCAATTCCGGCTGTCTGTTCAATGGAGAACAGGGCGGTGAAGGCTGGAGCGATTGGCTGGGTTTGATCCTGACCATTGAACCGGGCGATGCGGGAACGAATTCGCGCGGCATAGGCACCTACGCGCTGGACGACGAGGGTGGCCAGGGCATCCGGCGTTTTCCTTACTCCACAGACATGTCCATCAATCCGCAGACTTATGGCAGTCTGGCCAACAGCGTCGGCGTTCACGCGGTCGGCGAAATCTGGAGCCAGGTGCTTTGGGACATGACGTGGAAACTAATTGACGCAGAAGGGTTCGACCCGGATTGGTACAATGGAACCGGCGGAAACAACACGGCGCTGAGGTTGGTCATCGAAGGCATGAAATTGCAGCCTTGCGGCCCGGGGTATTTGGATGCACGGGATGCCATTTTGAAAGCCGATGAAATGCTGTATCAAAACGCGCACCGCTGCCTGATCTGGGAAGCTTTTGCCAAACGCGGCATGGGCGCTGACGCCATACAGGGCAGCGCGAACGAAGTCGGCGACGAAACGGAAGATTTTACGATACCCAATAGCTGCCTGACGGCAACCATCGCGCCTACGGCGAACTTTGCAGTAAACACCCTGGTCAATTGCTCCGGACGCTTCAGTTTTACGGATTTGTCCACCGATATTCCGCAATTCTACCTCTGGGATTTTGGCGATGGCAATACCAGCGAGGAAGAAAATCCGGTTCACACCTACGCTGTTCCGGGAACCTACACAGTGACCCTGACGGTCACCAACAACATCGGGACGGATGAGATTTCGTTTGAAGTTGCCTATTCTACATTGCCTGCTCCGGCCCTTTCCGGGAATACGACCGTATGCGAAGGCGGTTCCACCACGCTGACTGCGGCGGTTGAAACCGGCAATACGGCCATCTGGAGTGTGGGCGGCACGGTTGTTTACACCGGCACGGCTTTCCCGACGCCCGAGCTTACAGCGCCGGTCACGTATTCGGTGCAACAACTGGAAGACAAACCCATTTTAAATGCCGGTCCGGAAGACAATACGTTGGGCGGTGGCGGCAACCACAATACTGGTTTTGACGGACAGGTGCTTTTTACAACCTATGCGCCGCTTAAAATTTTGTCTGTATTTATTTACGCGCAAGGGGCCGGCAACCGGACCATCCGACTGTTGGACGGCGCCGGAGAAGAACTCCAGTCTGTGACGGTTTTTGCGCCCGCAGGGCCGAGCCGGGTTGCGATTAATTTCGAAATTCCGGCTGCCGGGAATTACCGGTTGGCCAACACCAGCGAAAACCTTTACCGGAACAATGCCGGCGCCGATTACCCGTACAATGTGGACGGTCTCCTGTCCATTTACAGTTCAAATGCAACGGGTGGAAACGAGTTCAATTTCTATTATTATTTCTACGATTGGGAAGTGCAGGAGTCAGCCTGCCTGAGTGAAGCGGGAGCAATAGCGCTGAGCGTGGCGCCAGGCCCGTTGGCGGCATTTACGACCGCATCCGACAACCTGAATGTGAGTTTTACGGACAATACTTCGGGAAGTCCCAATTCCTGGTCCTGGAATTTTGGGGATGGTGCTCCGGCCTCTACGGAGCAAAATCCGGTTCATACCTACACGGAAGCTGGCACCTACTTAGTTGAACTGACGGTTTCCAACGGAACCTGTTCGAGTTCCTCCCGGCAGGAGGTAGCCGTGGGCATCACCGGCACGAATGATCCGGATGAAGCTTATGGGTTGAAGGTCTATCCGAACCCGGCTGCCGATGCAGTCAACGTCGAATTGTTGCAGGCGGTTTCCGGCCAAACCGGTTTGGAAATCAGGGATGCCGCCGGACGGTTGGTTTCATCCCAAATCCTGCGCGATCAGCGGACGAGCGTCAATACGTCGTCGTTTGCTGCCGGGGTTTATCAATTCCGGGTGATCGGAGAAGCGGGTGCATCGGTTCGGATGGTGACGATTGTGCGGTAACCCACGTACCGCCGAACTCCAGTTCGGCGGATTTGCACCGATTGGCACAGGGGTTCGCGGGGTAGGGAGTCCCACGGAGTTAGACTCTGTGGGACTCTCTTGTTTCAAAAGAGGCCGCATAATCAATTGGCACGGAGTTTCGCGGAGTAAAAGGAGTTTCACGGAGTTAGAATTCACGCGATTATTTTCCTTCAAAAGCCGCCGAAATATTCAGTTGGCACGGAGTTGCGCGGAGTAAAAGGAGTTTCACGGAGTCTAACTCAGCGCGACTCCTTTTACTCCGTGAAACTCTACTGTTATAATTTAGAGTCCCTGGGAACAGGTGCGGCACCGAAATAACTACCATTGCGGCATACCAATATTCCGGTGCGCTGCACCTTACCCGACTTATCCTAATTTCTACAAATATTTAGGTGCGCTGCACCTCACTCAAATTGCTCTCTAATTTCTACAAATATTTAGGTGCGTTGCACCTGGCGGGTCTTATTTGAATAGAACGGGATAAAAAATCCCCCTCTGCATTTTCCTTTCCGCAAGGTATAAAACCCATCTTAGCATGATTTTCCAGTTGATCACCAACCAATCGTGCAATGAACATCAAAAAAACATTTTGGGGTTGTTTACTCGTTCTTTTTGCCTTGCCGGCAATGGGGCAAAACCAGCAGGTTGCTTCCATCCAATTCTACCTCGATTCCGTTCGGCAGGCTTGTGGTTTTCCGGCAATTCGGGCAACCGTGCTATCCGGGAATCAGGCGCCGGTTACGGTGGTGTCCGGGTATGCAAATCTGGAAACAAAAACGCCGCTTAAAGCAAACGACCTGTTGTTGTCCGGCAGCACGCCCAAAATGTTTTATGCCACGCTGGCTTTGCTGCTGATGGAAGAAGGCCGCCTGAATCTGGAAGATAAACTGGAAAAATACATCGGCGAACGCGCCTGGTATGGCCGGTTGCCCAATGCGCCCGACATTACGCTGCGGCATTTGCTCAACCACACAGCCGGTGTTCCGGAGTACTACGAACTGGGTGATTTTATGAAAAGACTCCGCGAAGAACCCGACAACAACTGGACGCTGGACGCATTGGTCGCTTACGTACTGGACCAGTCGCCACTCAACAAGGCCGGCGAAAAATTCAGTTATGCGGATACCCATTACCTGCTGTTGGGCATGGCGCTGGAAAAAATATTGGGTGACAGCGTTTACCCCGAAATCAAGCGCCGCATTTTGAAACCGCTGGGCATGCGCCATACCAAACCATCTGATTCCCGCCGGATTAAAGGGCTTGTTTGCGGGTATTCCATGCCCAACAGCCCGTTTGGGTTTTCAGGCGCAACCATTCGGGACGGGCTTTTTGTCATCAACCCCCAAATAGAGCAAATGGGCGGCGGCTACGTTTCCACAACCGCAGATTGGGTTCGATTCATCCACGGCCTGATGAACGGCAAAATTTTGTCTGCTAAATCGCTGGAAATTATGAAAACCGGCGTGGTTGCGCCAATTACTTCTGCGGAGGATCAATACGGATTGGGCTTGCAAATACGGCCTTCGCCGAAAGGCACGGGTTTTGGACACGGCGGCTGGTTTCCAGGCTATTTGACGGAAGTCGAATATTTCCCGGAAGCAGGTGTGGCGATTGCTTTGCAATTTAATACGGATGATGTTAAACAGCTCCGGGGCCACCCGAGGAAATATACGCTGGCGCTCTTGAAACGATTGACGGAGAAGTGGTAGCT
>JALHRK010000427.1 GCA_022841505.1 Saprospiraceae bacterium
CAGGAGAAAGGCTCTTGATGCGAATCCGCACATATCTTCAAAGACAATTTTTGTATGATTACCTTTCCCTCGTTGCAGACTCCCTGCCGGGAGTGCCAAACCGACGGAGGGCCCTCTCCCCCTCTCACCCTTTCTCCCTCTCCAAATACCCCTCCATCACATTCATCACCCCCCTCAACGGAATGCGCAACCACTCAGGCCGGGCGTTCATTTCGTAGCTCACCTCGTAGATTGCTTTTTCCAGCATGTACGTGCGCAGCAACAACTGGACGTCTTCTTCTATTGAAGGAATGAAGCTGTTGCCAGCGGCGCGGTCTAAGTAGGCCGTGAGGTAGAAGCGGCTGATGTAGTGGAACCATTGGTGCGCCCATTGTTCCAGCAGGGCCATGTCGTCTTTGCGGTAGTTTTGGTTCAGCAGCAACTGGCCGTAGGCGGCGTAGTGGAAAGAGCGGATCATGCCCGCTACGTCCTTGAATGGCGTTTTTTTCAGGCGGCGCTCGCTGATGGAGTGCATCGGCTCGCCTTCAAAATCAATGATGAAATAATCGCGGCCATTGAACAGCACCTGCCCGAGGTGGTAATCGCCGTGGATGCGGGTTTTGTAGGCTTCGATTTTGCGGCTGTAAATTTCGTTGAAACAATTCAGGATGTCTTCCCGCAGATCGAGCGCTGCGCGGGCTTCCTTGGCCACGTGTTCGGGCAGGTTTTTCAGGCGGTATTCCAGCGCGCTGAAGGTTTCGCTCACCAATTTCCGGTGACCGGAATAAATGGAGCGCTGGTAGTGTTGCGTGAAGCGCTCGGGCGCAAAAGCTTTGTCTTCTTCGCTCGCGGTGGCTAAAGCGATATGCATTTCAGCGGTTCGGCGGGCCAGCAGGGTCACACGTTCATAAGCTTCGGCGCCAATGAGCGTTTGCATGGTTTCCGGAAGGTCTTCAAAGTAGAGCCGGTTGCGGTGCACGAGTTCAGGCAATGCCTTGGTTTTGTCGGTCAGCATCACCTGCTCGTAAAATCGGCTCAGCGTTTCCAGCATACTGGTCCAGGCTTCGCCCTGGTTGGGGATCTTATTTTGGAGCAATCCAAGAATGATGTACGTTTTTTCCACCCGGTCTTCCAACTGGATGCCGCCACTGTAGCGCGGAGAATTGGCAAAATTGGTCTTTTCCGACAAAAAGCGCACCAACTCCAGGTCGGGGTTGATGTCCGTATCCAACTTGCGGTAAATCTTGAAAAAGAATTCGTTGTTGTAGATGACAGACGTATTGCTCTGCTCCGCCCGCAGGATTTCAGAAGCAATGTCTTCTTTTTCCACCTTGAGTTCCTGCAACATCCGGCCCGGCTCGAAGTGCAGCGCCCCGTCCGTGACCGGCACCGAAGCGGCATTGCGAATGAGCCAGAACAGTTCGTTTCGGAACGCTTCCTCATAAATCGCATCGATCAGAATGCCTTCTTTTTCCGGCGTTTTCAGGTAGCAAATCACGCTTTTCGGTTCGTTTTTCAGGAAGCGCAGCATGTCTTCCGGGTTGGTGAGGAAAAGCACCGGCAGGAAATAAGTTTCCGGCATGCCGTCTGTGTAGCGGGTTTCCACATTCACCAAATACGCAATTTCATCTGCCACTGTAATGGCAGGCGCGCGGCGGGTGCTCAGGGCAACGATCTTTTTCGATTTACCGCCAAACCAGCGGCAGGAGCGCATGTAATTGGGCAACACCCGTTTTTCAAAACTGCGCCGGGCAGCGTAGGTCTGGAAAAAGTCTTTCCAGGCCACCTCAACCTCCAGCGAAGGAATGGCGCGTTCTTTTGGCACGTCGTCTTTTTCTTCGCCCTGCTCGATCAGGAACCAGTAGTAGCCATAAGGCCCGATGGTGAATTTATAATCGTCTTCGCTGATTTCGAAAAAGCGGTTCTGGCTGAAAATTTCCACCGGTTGCACCCCTTTGAAGCGCTTCATGTCTAACGAGACCGCTTGCGAAAATTTGGACAGGTTGCACACCACAAGGATGCTTTCCCCTTCGTGGGAACGCACAAAACTGAGGATTTTGCTGTTGTCCGACTCCAAAAATTCGATGCCACCCCAGCCGAAAGCTTTCAGCCGTTTGCGCATCGAGATGATGTTTTTCATCCACCACAGCAACGAAGCCGAATTGTTGTTTTGGTTGTCCACGTTCACCGTTTCGTAGCGGTACATCGGGTCGCGGATCACCGGCAGGAACAATTTTTGCGGGTTGGCTTCCGAAAAACCGGCATTCTGGTTGGCGTTCCACTGCATTGGGGTGCGTACGCTGTTGCGGTCGCCGAGGTAGATGTTGTCGCCCATGCCGATTTCGTCGCCGTAATAAATAACGGGCGTACCCGGCAGGGAAAACAGCAGGCTGTTGAGCAGCTCAATTTTGCGGCGGTCGTTGCCCAGCAAAGGCGCCAAGCGGCGCCGGATGCCTTCGTTTACTTTGGCGCTTTGGTCTTGGGCAAATACTTTATACAGGTAGTCGCGTTCTTCTTCCGTCACCATCGAGAGGGTGAGGTCGTCGTGGTTGCGCAGAAAAAGCGCCCATTGGCTGCTGTCGGGAATGGACGGCGTTTGCAGCATGATGTCGGTCACCGGATAGCGGTCTTCGGCTTGCAACGCCACGTACAGGCGTGGCATCAGCGGGAAATGGTAATTCATGTGGCACTCGTCCGCTTTGCCATAATACTGGGCGGCGTCTTCCGGCCAGAGGTTGGTTTCTGCGATCAGCATTTTACCGGGGTGGCGGCGATCCACATAGCGCCGCAGTTCGCGCAGGTAGTCGTGGACTTCCGGCAGGTTTTCGCAATCCGTACCTTCGCGCTGGAAAATGAAGGCGATAGACGTAAGGCGCAGGCCGTCTACGCCCATATCGAACCAATAGTCTATGACCTTGCGGATTTCCTCGCGCACCAATTCATTGCGGTAGTTCAAATCCGCCTGATGGCTGTAAAAGCGATGCCAGTAGTAGGCCTGGGCGGCATTGTCCCATTCCCAGTTCGAAGTTTCGTAATCGTTGAACAGGATGCCGGCTTCGCTGTATTTGTCCTGACGCTCGCTCCACACGTAAAAATCGCGTTCCGGTGAGCCTTCCGGCGCTTTGCGGGCGCGCTGGAACCACTCGTGGGTAACTGAAGTATGGTTCATCATCAAATCTATGACCACGCGAAGGCCCCGTTTGTGGGCTTCGTCGAGCAAGCGTTGGAAGCTTTCTAAAGTGCCATATTCGGGGTGAATGTCACAATAATCGGAAATGTCGTAACCATCGTCTTTTAGCGGCGAAGGATAGAACGGCATGAGCGATAAACAATTGACGCCCAGGTCTTCCAAATAATCCAATTTCTGAATCAGGCCTTCAATATCGCCAATGCCGTTGCCGCTGCTGTCGTAGAAGGAGCGAATGTGGAGCGCGTAGAAGATGCCGTCTTTGTACCAGTAAGGTTGGTTCTGCGTTTTGTCAGCCATGAATGCACAGTTTGGTTTCGTGCCAAAAAAGTACAGCTTTTCGCAAAAACGAAAGAATCTTTTTTTTCACAGCGTGTTTACAGACCTGAATTTGTCAAATTTAATATTTATCAAAACCTGCTTTTCAATTGCGATAGGGGATGAAATCGTTCATGGTATTTTCGTATTTTTGCGGAGCAATCGTAGAAATCCAATCCATGAAGCAAGGTAAAATGACAAGCAGTAAGGCCGTATCCGAATGGGCATGCCTCCTGTTATTTTTCCTTTTTTGCAATGGGTTATCCGCTCAAAATGCGCCCGCCTTTTCAGGTTCCGGTGCGCCCTTCATCCGCAATTATCCGCCCACTGAATACGGAGGCCACAACCAGAATTGGGGCATTGTTCAAGATCACCGGGGAGTGGTTTATTTTGGCAACAGCCACGGTTTGATGGAATACGATGGCGTTTCCTGGAAACTTACAACAATTCCCAATGCCAGAATTGCCCGCTCTTTAGCCATCAACGCAGATCAGCGCATTTTCGTCGGAGGATACGGCGAAATGGGATACATGGCGCCCGATGCAACGCACCAATTGCAGTTTGTTTCTTTGTTGCCACAACTCGAAGAACGCTACCGCGACTTCACGGATGTGTGGCAAACGCTGAGCACACCGGACGGCATTTATTTTGTCACACACAAATACCTCTTTCGCTGGAACGGCGAACGCATGCGTGTATGGGAAACACCCACCGCTTTTAATTCCGGTTTTTGGGTCAACGATCAGTTTTATATCCACCAAACTGAAACCGGTCTGATGCAGGTCGTCGGCGACGCGCTTCGTTCGGCGCCGCTGGGAGAAAAATTAGCCAATGAGCGCATCAGCGCCATGCTTTCTTTTAACCACCAGGGACAAAAAGGCATCCTGATTGCTACGCGCAGCAATGGGTTGTTTTTCTACAATGGCACTTCCATTTTGCGCTTTGCTACGGAAGTGGACGAACGGCTTCGCCAGGCTTCTATTTTTTGCGCCATCCGCCTTTCCAATGGCCAATATGCGTTGGGGACGATGCAGCGCGGGATTGTGATCATTGATGCGGCCGGAAAACTCCGGAATCACCTTGAGGAAGCCGGAGGGTTGCAGGATGATGCCGTATTGTCCTTATACGAAGACCGGCAATATGGACTTTGGGCCGGGATGCAGGTGGGCATTGCGCGGGTAGAAACCGGCAGCCCGATGCGTTATTTTGACGAAGGGAACGGCATCCGGGGCAGTATCTGGGATATGTTACGCCACGAGGGGCGGCTCTATTTTGCCAGTATTATGGGCTTATTTTATTTAGATGAAAACACGGGCGCATTCAGGCAGGTAACGGATGTATCTTCTCAGTGCTGGACGTTGCTTCCTTTTGGTAAATCTTTATTAGCCGGGACTTTTGACGGTTTTTTTGAAATCAACGGAGGACAGGTTCGACGCATTTCTGATGATTTTACTTTTTCGCTGCATCGCTCGCAACAAGACCCTCGCCGGGTGTTTGCCGGACTGCGCAAAGGCATAAAATCATTTTACATAGAGGGTAACCAGTGGCGCGACGAAGGCCACTTTGAGGGAATTGAGCGAGAGGTTCGGCATATTTATGAAACGCCGGGCGGAAAGCTCTGGCTCATTGATTATTTCAGCGGCCTGACCCGGTTGGATTTTTCAGGAGGCTTTACCCGCCAGCCTAAAATCACCCGATACGATACCATACAAGGCCTCCCGCCTGCCGATCGGGTCATCGGTCTGCCAACCGACCGGGGGCTGCGCTTTGCCACTTTAAAAGGCGTTGTAGCTTTTGATGAAGCTTCGCAGCGTTTTTACCGGGATTCTACC
>JALHRK010000428.1 GCA_022841505.1 Saprospiraceae bacterium
TTGGAGCAGGATACGCTGAACAACAAAGTCAGACCCAACGCAATGCTATATTGAAAATACTTTTTCATGAACTTAGTTTTTAATGTGAAGGCAATTCGGTTTAGAAATCAACATCAATCCCGAAAGTGACTACCCGGGGTGTCGGATAGCGCCCCATATCAATGTTTTGCATCAAAGGATCCTGGTTGAACGAACCAATTTCCGGATCGTAACCGGTGTACTTAGTGAACGTATGCAGGTTCTGGGCATTCACGTACAAGCGCAGTTTTTGCACCCGGTATTTTTGCGTCAGCCGAACCGGAAGGGTATAACCCAACAGCAGGTTTTGAATGCGCAGGTAAGAACCGTCCTCAATGAAGCGGTCCGACATCCGGTTGTTGCGGTTGTTGTCGTTGGTCGCCGGCCGGGGAATGTCGGTTCCCGGATTGGCCAAATAAACGTTGGCCGGATCGAGGTCGGAGCCGTTGGCGTCCAGGTAGGCATAGCGCGCGCGGTCGTTGACGCTCGACGCCTGGTTGGAAAAGACGCTCGTTTGCCCTTCAATTTGCACCCGCGAATAGTTCAGAATTTCAGCACCATAAGCGCCATTGATGAAAACAGTCAGATCGAAAGGCCCTGCTGTGAAGGAGTTGTTCAAACCAAACGTGAAATCCGGGTTCGGATCGCCTATGACGGTCTGGTCGTCTGTGTCAATCACGCCGTCACCGTTCAGGTCTCTGAATTTGACGTCGCCAACCCAAACACCTGTCCGTTTGTCCACTTTGTTTCTGCCGTTCGGGTATTCGCTGGATACCGAGTTGTCGGCGAGGATTTGAACCGCGTGGTTCAGGATGTCGTCCTGGTCTGTAAAAATGCCTTCCACTTCGTAGCCGTAGAATACCCCGAGTGGCAAGCCTACGCTGGTTCTGGTCGCGGTCTGAAACTCGCTGTACCAGTACAGGTTGCGCCAGTAAACGCTGTTTTCGCTGTCCAGTTCCAAAACTTTGTTCTCATTGACAGAGAAGGTCAGGAGCGAATTCCAGCTGAATTTTTTGCCGGTAACGTTGAACGTATTCACCGAAATGTCTATGCCTTTGTTCTCCATGCGGCCTACGTTGGCGTAAGGCGCCCGGATGTCGTTGTAATTGGAACCGCCGAGGTAGCTCGGAAGCGACAATTGCAGAAGCATGTCACTTGTGGCTTTGTGATAAACATCTACTGAAAGGTTAATCCGGTTTTTCGCCAGTGACAAGTCGGCGCCAAGATTATACTGCTGGGTGGCTTCCCACTTCAGTTTTGGATTGGCAATTTTTTCTAAACGATATGCGGTTCCAAAAGGCGTATTGAACGTTTGCAGGGAAGCGCCGTAGAGGTAGTTGGCGATGGCCTGATTGCCCACTTCGCCGTAGCCTACGCGCAGTTTCAGGTCGGTGTTCAGCGATTCCATGAACTTTTCGTTGCCGAGCCTCCAGGCAAAAGAGCCGGAGGGGAAATAGCCCCAGCGGTTCTGCGGGCCGAATTTGGAGGAACCGTCTGCCCGTAACGTAAACGTGAGCAAGTAACGTTCGTTGATGGTGTAATTGATGCGCCCGAAATAAGACGCTATGGCTGCTGCATCTTTCCAGCCGCTGGTGCGGGAAGTGATGTCCTCGCCTTCGCTCAGCACGGGAATATCGTTGGTTGCAAAGTTCTTTTTTGTCACCTGCGAGCCTTCCCAGGAAGATTTTTGGGCTTCTGTGCCCACCATTGCTGTCATTTTATGCGATTCGCCTACTTTGAAATCGTAGGTCAGGTAGTTTTTCCAAATCCAGAACAGGCTGCTTTCTTCGCGCTGGCGCAACTGATTTTCATTGTTCGTCAAGGCGCCCCACTGGTAGGTCGGCTGAAATGCTTTGTTGATGGAGTGGTTGTTGTCGAAACCAATTTCCGAGCGGAAAGTCAGCCCTTGCAGCAAAGTGACGTCGCCGTAAATATTGGCCATCATGCGTTCGCGGGCCAGCGTATTGTTGCGTTGCAGGGCTGCCGCAACCGGGTTGTAGGCGGACGCGCCGTAGGTTACTTCCGGCCCGGCGTAGCTGCCGTCAAAATCCCGCACCGCAATGTCGGGCTGAGAGACCAGCGCTTGCAGGATGATGCCGTCGCCGCCGTCGTTCAGCGTGATTTTTTCATCCGTACCCGAATAGGCAAAACTTCCGCCCACTTTTAACCAGTGTTTGACCTGGTTGTCCAGGTTGATGCGGGTGGTGAAACGTTCAAAGCTGGAGCCGATGACAATTCCGTCCTGCTGGAAAAAACCGCCGGTGATGGCATACGTGGTTTTATCCGTGCCACCGGAGACGGAAAGCTGGTGGTTTTGTATACCGGCATCCCGGAACACTTCATCCTGCCAGTCGGTGCCGGTTCCCAGCAGGCTGGGGTCGAGGTAGCGCTGGTTGGGTACGAGGTTAAGGTCGCGCGAAACTTGCACCTGATAATCTGCAAACTCCTGCAAATTCATCATATCCAATTTGTTGGGCAAGGTTTGCTGGGCGTAGTAGCCGCTGTATGAAATTTTTGCTTCGCCTTTACTGCCGCGTTTGGTGGTCACCAAAATCACGCCGTTGGCAGCGCGCGCGCCGTAAATAGCCGTGGCGGAAGCGTCTTTCAAAACTTCGATGCTCACGATGTCGGCAGGGCTGATGGAAGAGAGCGGGTTCACGCGGTTCTGCCCGTTGGCGCCGCCTGCCCAGTCGAAACCCGCCACCGTGGTGCCGTCTCCCTGGAAAGGAATGCCGTCAATGACGTACAGCGGTTCGCTCGATCCCGTAATCGAGTTGGCGCCCCGAATCCGGATGGAAGCCGCTCCACCGGGCGCGCCGGAGTTTTGCGTCACCTGCACCCCCGCGACCCGGCCCTGTAAAGCCTGGTCGAAGTTGGTGACCACCGTATTCTTCAGTTGCTCGCCGGAAACAGAAGCGACGGAGCCGGTCAGGTCACTTTTGCGAACCGCGCCGTAACCAATCACCACGACGTCATCCAACAGCACGGCGGAAGAGGACAGAACCAAATCTAGGGTAGATTCACTGCCGACGGTAATGACCTGGCTTTCGAAGCCGGTGTAACTGAATCGCATTTTTTCGCCGGTCGCCGCCTTAAGGGTATAGGCGCCGTCCAGATCGGTAACTGCGCCCCGGGTTTCAGCGCCTTCGATCAGGATGGTAACGCCGATCAGCGGTTCGCCATCGCTGGAGGTAACCGTACCCCGGATGTCGCGCATTTGCGCATGAAGCGCTGAAATGCCCAATACCCAGACGGATATGGTCATCAGCAAGCGCCCCAATGGGATGGTGTTGAACTTAAGCTTCATAACAGAACTCTGTTTTAGTGAATGGAAGGTGTCATTCGGCGTGTTATGGTTTTTATACCAACAAAAAGGCTTTTGCCGGAATAAAATGACGCCGGTTTTTCTAATGGCAAAATTGAGTAAGGAATCGGGAACGGACAGGGGGTAAATCTTTCAAACTTGGGGGGGAAATCGTTCGCGCTTTCCAAAAACCAAAAAAAATTAGGGAATCACGCCGAATCCCCCTCTTATTCGATACGAATCCCCCTGCTGATGTTTTATTTATTTTGATTTCTTTGCGATTAATAGAAAAAAACTGATGAGTTGTTTTTTCATACAATACTTCAAAACCGGGCTGCTTTATCGCAGTCTGGTTTTTTTTTCAAAACCTGAAGCATGAAGCACTGCTACAAACTGTTCGTCTTAATTGCGATATTTCCGCTTTTATCTTTGAAAATGGAAGCACAAGCACCCAATATCACCGCTGTAACGCCAGTTGGAACGGTCGTGGAGCAGTACGGAAAATTTGAAGCCCGGGTTAGCCTGACGGCTGCCTACACCAATCCTTACGACTACGACGACATCCGCGTCAGCGCGGTGTTTACCGGCCCAAATGGCCAGTCCAAAACGGTGGACGGGTTTTTTATGCAGGAATTCCAGTTGACCAATCCGCAAACCGGCGCCCTGACGCCCGTCGGCAGCGGGGTTTTTAAAATACGTTTCGCACCCGATCAGGAAGGCGTATGGAATTATGTCGTTTCCTGCACCAATGCGCTGGGCAGCGCCGCGTTTCCTGCACAAAATTTTGAGTGTACCCCGGTCGCCACCGCCGGCAACAAAGGTTTTGTGCGGGGCGATCAAACCAATTACCTGCATTTCGACAACGAAGAGCAGTACATTCCGGTTGGTGAAAACATCGGGTGGGGGAGTTTTGCAAACTTCCAGACCTGGCTCCCCAAACTCGCCGACAACGGGGGCAATTTTTTTCGCAACTGGCAATGCCACTGGGGCTGGGGCCTGGAATGGCGCACCGGCAGCGGCTATCAGGGCCTGAAGCGCTACCAGCAAAACAACAGCTTCTATTTGGACTGGATGTTTGATTTTTGCAATGAAAATGGCCTCTACGTCATGTATTGCCTGCAACACCATGGGCAGGTCTCTTCTCAGGTGAATCCGAATTGGGGCGAAAGCCCTTACAATACTGCGAATGGCGGCCCCTGTGCCAATACCTGGGATTTTTTCACCAATCCGACCGCGAAATCCCTTGCCAAAAACCGCTACCGCTACGTACTGGCGCGCTGGGGATACGCCCGCAGTGTGATGTCGTGGGAACTGTTCAATGAGGTGGACTGGACCGACCAGTATGACCAACGCAGCGCAGACGTGGCCGGTTGGCACATCGAAATGGCGGCTTATCTCAAAGAAATTGACCCCTATGGCCACCTGGTGACCACCAGCTACGCGCACGCTTCCAACGATGCAACCACCTGGAATTCACCGGATATTGATTTTACGCAAACCCACCACTACGCCAATATACCAAATCTCGAGCGCGCTCTCGGCGCCAGTGTCAACAATTATTTAGATGACTACGGCAAGCCGACGCTCAATGGCGAGTTCAGTGCGCTGGTGGACAACACTGGCCTGAACACCCTCGACCCGGATGGCATCCACGTACACAACTGCATGTGGGGCTCGCTGTTTTCCGGCGCCATGGGGACATCCATGACCTGGTGGTGGGATAATTACATCGAACCGCGCGATCTTTATTACCATTTCGATCCGCTGAGCGCTTTTGCGGGCGTGGTGCCCTTGCGGGAAAAAAGTTATATCCCCGGAAGTGCGAAGATTTCAGGCGTCACTGCGGATTTAAATCTCTCTCCTGTGCTCGGCGGCTGGGGCGAACTGGCGGATACGGCTTTTACCATTGAAGGTGGCGTGGTGAGTCCTGCGGGCGCAGCCCTGAGCTCGTTTTTGTATGGTTCTTCGTGGAATACGCAGTACCGCCGGCCT
>JALHRK010000429.1 GCA_022841505.1 Saprospiraceae bacterium
CCCGGCGCGTGGTCGGATCTTCGATGCGGTCGGTGATGAACGGCGTTTGATTCACGTCAATTTCGCGGCGGTCGGAAGGATTGAATTTCAGTGGAATTTTATATTGGAAATAAGATTCCGTTTCATTCAGGGTGTTGTCCTGGTTGATGTCTTCCGAGTCAGGAATATTTGTACCTGATTGCCGGATGTCGTTGCCGAGGTTCGACTGCGAGTTGCCTTCCGGGTTGTTGAAATCGCGGTAGCGTTGCAGTACGCCTTCCTGGGCAGTAAAGCTGGCGTCCCGATAGTAACGGAAGTTGTCGTTGGACGGGTCGCGTGATACCTTGCCGCCAATGATCGGATTTAAGGCAGTGATGGCATTGATGTAGGAAGAAAACTTTAAAGCTTCTTCCCGGTCATTTAAGCCATCGAGCCCAAGGTCCTGGCTTTCCCGCGCATCATTTTGAAGGTCGTTGTCGAAAGCCCGGGTAATCTGCTGGCCTGCCGCCACCTTACCCCAGATCGTATTATCTGTCCGGCGGTCGGAAGATGGGGTAGGGAGTCCATTTTCAAAGGATTTCCGTGAATCTTTAAGGATGTCTTCAGAAACGTTGCCCAGGTTAATGTAGAGCGTTCCCTGTTGCCCGTCCACAAGCGGGGAGGGCCCTGAAGCGTTTTCCGGATCCAAAAATGGGCTGAGCATCCAGAATTCCAGGAATTCGATGTTGGCTGCCTGGAAGTCGTTGGTATTGTTCAATGCCCGCATGATACCGCCCCAGCGGGTAGTCGGATCGCGCAGGATGAGGGAGTCGCCGATGGCGGTGACCCCGCGCGACAAGCCCGGGTAGCCATCCGGCAAATCAAAATTGTACGGGCCGCGCTCGCGTGGCGAATAGGATAAGTCAAAAGTGAACGCAATATTAGAAACATCCGTCTGCTGGATGCGCAGGTTGGGAAACACCTCATTTTGCGGCACCTGGCTGGTATACGGATTGGTATTGTCGTTGCCAACCCGGGCAATGTTGTCTATGCGATACCAGTTCATGCGGGCACGGTTGGCGCCATAAGCAAGGCTGTTGGAGTTTGCTTCCGGAAACAACGGGTTGTTGTTCTGATCGTCATTTTGCGGTACGCTTGCCAAAAACCACTGGTTGGTGGGCTGGCGCAGGTCGAAACTGCTGGTACTGCCCTCAAAATCGTCAATATAAACAACGCCACTTTTGTCTTTCCTGGTTTCGTTGATGGCTTTGGAGTGGCCGGGCTGAAGGTAGGCTGCCTCCGCACTAAAATTGATGTTGGAGGTGGCTTTGGTTGAGAAGAATGGGAGTTTGTCCACCGCTTTGGTCAGCCACGGGGCTTCTTTGCTCAGGTTGAGGTCGAAACCGTAGATGCGGTTGCGGATGGGGTCGTCCCCGATATTGACTTTTTGTGTGAAAGGCCGTTCAAATAGTTGTAGGAAAGTTGCGCCTACATTCAGGTTGTCGTTGATTTTATAGTCGGCGCGCAACCCGATCATGGCCTTGGTCTGGAAGCCGAAAACGGTATTATCCTCGAAGGACACGTTCACCGGAACCCCCGAAGCAATAATGGCGTCGTTGAGGATTTTCACCTTACCCGTTCCGTAATCCACTTCGTAGTCGCGGCCCTCGATGAGCAACTGCCCCCCTGCCGTCACCCGCACCGAACCCGGCGGGATGTTGAAGGCGCCAAGTGAAATTTCAGAAGAAGAGCTCGATTTAAAACTACCCCGTATGGCGTAGCGGTTTTTTTCCGGGAATTCCTGCGCCTGAAAAAGCGTCAGGTCGTACAATTCCTGATAAACAAAGGAGTCCCGGAAATTGGCGTCCGTAATCTGATTCCCCAACGACGAACCGAAGGGTTCCAGCACGGGGAACATGATGCGGCCATTCGTCGGGTTGATGGTGACGCCCGGCACGAAGTCGAAAACGCCGTCTGGTTGTGGGTCGCCCTGGGTGTTCAGGTTGTCGAGGTTGAACACGCGGATCAGCGGACGACCTTCCAGGTTACTTTTTGGCAAAAAGCGTTTAAAGCCTTTTCCTGGATCTTCATAAAAAATGTCCAGTTTAAAATCCTCCCGGTTCACCTGAAAAGCGCCGATGGAGTAGACGTTTTTCATCATCAGGTCCCAGGTAGGGACGTCGGTGCGCTGGGTGGTACTTTTCAGCATTTTGACGTACAATACCTGCGGAATCAGAGTGGTATCTGTACCTACGGCGTCGGTATTGACGGAAAGTTCGCCCACCTTATAGATATTGCCGTTGTATTTGTATTGAAAAGCGACCGCCAATACCTGGTCGGGTTGCACATTGATGTTGACGGAGATATAGCCCAGGTCGGGGTGAACGGTGTATTCACGCTCGTCCAATTTACGGGCGCTCACCTTTTCAAAATCTTTGGATTGAACCAAACCAAATTCCTGCGACTGAAGGATAGAAACGCTGCGGTCAATGCTGCGCAAATCTTCACGATCCAGCAAGCGCTGGTACAGGCCGTTGGCATTGTTGTCGGGTAAGGGGCGGCCGTTCCCAATTTCGCGGAAGCGGGGATTTGGAAGTGGCGGAACAGCAGTTGGGTTGACCAGACGTTCCGGTTCACCCAGGTCGGCAAAAGCAACAATATCCCGTACGTCTTCCACCACGTTTCGGTCGTTGGTGATCCAGACCTCAATGTTTTCAAGGTGGAAGAGGGTATTGATTTGCGGCAGGTTATTCAGGTTGCGTTCAAAACCGTCGCGGTTGTAGTGCGAAAGGAAGAAGTGGCGGTTTTCGTCGTATTCGTCTGCTTTGACTTCAAATTCCTGCACCTGGCTGCCGCCTTTGAGCTGGATATTTTCGTTCTGAGAGTTCTGCTGGGAAGCGATGGCGGTTAAGCGGAGGTGCCCAAACTGCAATTCGGTTTTCAGACCAAACAAGCTCTGGGCGCCCTGAATAAGCGAACCGCGCAAAGGCAGGCTGACGTTACCCGCTTCGATTTTTTTGATGATGTCGTCTTCGCTGAACAAGTCGCTGTTGTAGTCCAACTTGATCTGGTTGTCGAAGTTGAAGGTCGCGTTGTTGTTGTAGTTGGTGGTCAGGGTTAGCTTTTCGCCAATTTTCCCGGTCACGTTCATCTGGATGTTCATGTCGAAGTCGAACCCACCCGTACGCCGTTGGCGCTCCGTGAGGATGGGGTTGTCCAGTCGCTGAAAATCCACGCCGAAAGTCAGGTCAATCCCCCCTTGTGGTCGGATGTCTACCGTTGAACCCCCGAAAAGGCGGTCCAGCATATTGCTTTTTACATCAAATTTAGCGAGCGGATCGAGGGCCGTAGTGCCATCACCGGTGCTGATGCCCGCTAATTGGTTGAAGTAGTCGCGCTCCTCTTTTTTTCGCTGCCAGGCGAGGTATTCCTCAAAGGTCATGTACGTTGGTGGCCGGAAATAATCGTCGCCGATCTTTTCCTGGATGATGTATTGACCAGTTTCCGGGTCATAATCAACCGTTTGCTCCACAATACTGGGATCTTTCAGGTCGAAAGGATTTCTATTCGGGTTAGTGATGAAGTCGTCGTAACGCTCGGTCACCGGCGGCAAAGTATCGGTCGTTGCCGCGTCTGCTTTTTGCAAGCTGCCCTGAAATGCTGCGGCGGGGAATGTATTCGCTTCCGCGAACATCCAGATGGCCAAGCCCGTTAACAGGGAAATAGGTAAAGCAATTCTCGTCATAGCTAAAAAACGTAGGATTCTACCAAAACCACCAGATGCAAAGCACCCGGCAGATAATTCATTGCTTAATCACTTAATCATAGGAGGGAGACTAACTACACGCGGTAACTGCAATTGCGGTGACCTTGCCCGTCTCTAACGATTGATCGCCCCCTATTTTGTAATGGCTGAAAATTTTAACAGGTGTTGCAGCGCCTCCATACTTAATGCCGTCTGTTGGAACGACTTATTTTTTTAAAAAAAGATGCCTGTGGGGTGTGTACTGGTTATTTGTTACTGGTTATTGGTGGAGCGCGTATTCGATGGGGATACGGATCATCCATTGCTCACAATCCCACCAATAATCAATAACAAGTAACCAATAACCATCTCAAGACGACATCTGCTTCAGTGCTAATTTTATCAGTTCTTCCACCGTGCTCACCCCCGGATGGTCTCTCAAAAGCTGGTTCAGTGTTTTCTGCACCGCAATCCGGTTGAATCCCAGCGCAGACAGTGCAGATAACGCTTCCTCCCGCATCGTATTGTCTTGCGGGGTCAGGAGTGTCAGCGAAGTGTCGCCGCCATCCTTCAGCATTTTGTCTTTCAGGTCAAGAATGATGCGTTTTGCCGTCTTCGGACCGATGCCTTTCACTTTCTGGAACAGCGCCACATTTTCGCCGATAATGGCGGAACGCAGGTCTTCGGTTGTCAGGGAAGACAGCACAATCTGGGCAGTCGTTGGCCCGACCCCCGAAACAGAGATCAGGTGAACGAACATGGCCCGTTCGGCATCGTCTGCAAAACCATAAAGGGTATGGCTGTCTTCGCGCACCAGCAGATGCGTCAGGATCTTGATGTTTTCTAATTTTTCGATCCGCGCATAGGTGTTCAGGCTGATGTTGACGTGGTAACCAATACCGCCTGCTTCCACCAAAATAAAGGTCGGATTCTTAAAGGTGATGGTGCCTTTGATGTATGCAATCATGCCTTTTTTAATTGAGCCGCGAAGGTACGAATTTCCGGAAAGGAATTACAGGTGAGGCGCAAAGGTTTGTGATTCAGGCGTAAACTTTGGAATCGTTCAAAACAAATCAGAGCTTGTTTGGGATTTCGCGAACAAGCTTTTAGTCCATGGTCATCGCCAATGTCGCCATACTCAACTGCACATCCGGCACGTCCAGCAGGCGCAGGCCACAGGCTTCTAAAGTGGCGCCGGTGGTCAGCACATCGTCCACCAGCAGCACGTGTTTGCCTTTGATCTCCTCCGCATTGCCGATGACAAAAGCCTGAGAAATGTTGTCGAGGCGTTCTTCGCGCGATTTTTGGGTCTGGCTTTCGGCGTGCACCTTGCGCTGCAACGCGTTGTGGAGCCAGGGTTTTTGCAGGGTTTCAGACAGCCCCTGCGCAAAAAGGGCACTCTGGTTGTAGCCGCGCGCCCATTCTTTTTTAGGATGCAGCGGTACCGGCACAATGACATCCACCCGGCTGAACAGCGGGCTTTCCCGCAGCTCCGTGCCGTACAGCTTGCCCATTTGAATCCCGATTTCCTGCTTGTTTTTGTATTTCAGCCGGTGAACGAGTTGCTGCGTGCGGCTGCCTTTTGCAAAAAAGAACAAAGCCGCACC